>CAYNFH010000099.1:0-22688 GCA_964396385.1 uncultured Chthonomonadaceae bacterium
GGATGTATTGGGTCATAGCTCATGAAATGGTAAAGGAGACCGCGATGTCTCTCTACCCCTTTACCCGGGGGTGCGGTACACCTACCTGGAGAGCGCCTTAACGTTAGCCTGAGCGGCGGCGGTGCGGTTCTCGGAAGACATGCCGGCGGAGCAGATGGCGATCCCGGAGGCGCCTGCCGCCATGCAGGCAGGCACGTGCTCCAGGGGAACATCGAGGCCGGCAATCACGGGGATCTCGCCGGCGGCGCACACCGACCGCAGGTGGCCGAGCGCCACTTCCGGGTCGGACCAGTCGTACAGGATCAGGGCGTAGTCCGCGCCCTCCTCGGAGGCGCGGGCCGCCTCTTCCGGCGTTCGCACCGTTACTCCCAGGAGCCGCTCCGGGCCAAGGACCTGCCGCGCCTCCGCGATGCCGCCGGCGGACGCCAGGTGCGCGCCGTCCGCCCCTAGCTGCGCCGCGAAGGCCGCATCCCCCCAGGCCACCAGGGGAACGCGGCCTCCCACGCCGTCGCGCACAAACCCATAGACCGTCTTACGAGGCCCCGGCGGCAGGTCCGCCTCCCCAAACAGCACCAGGCTCACCCCGCCGGTGACGGCCGGCGCCACCGCCTGCGCCAGCGTCCACTGCGGCTCGAGCCGTGTCCGGTCCGTAAGCAGCAGGAGGCAGGGACGCTGCGGAGGTTTTCGATTTTCGGTTTTCGATTTTCGATTAAGAATTTGCGTAGACTCTTCCGTAGGTTGTGGGACTCGGTCAGCAAGTTCAAGCGGGCCGCGGCGCGAATCCTTCCCGCACCGCGCCAACGGACCGCGATGAGAGGAGTACTCGACATGAGCGACCAGAAGGTGATGAAGAGCGAGGCGGAGTGGAAGCAGGAGCTAGATCCCATGCAGTTTCACGTGCTGCGCGAGAAGGGGACGGAGCGGCCGTTTACCGGCCGGTACTGGAATCTGAAGGAGGACGGGACCTACGTCTGCGCCGGCTGCGGCCAGGAGCTGTTCCAGTCCGACACCAAGTTCGATTCCGGCTGCGGCTGGCCCAGCTTCTACGATGCCATGGACCAGGGCCACATCCAAACGCGCGAGGACCACAGCCACGGGATGCACCGCATCGAGGTGGTCTGCAGCCGGTGCGGGGGGCACCTGGGTCACGTCTTTCCGGACGGCCCCCGGCCCACCGGCCTGCGCTACTGCATCAACTCGGCGAGCCTGAACTTTGTGAAGGAGCCTGGCGGCCCTTAGCGGGCCGGTGGGCTCTGATATAATGGCCGTATGACCATAGCTGGAGGAACCGAGCTTTGAGTGCAACCAGCAGGGCCGCGCCGGCGGCGGACATCGCGGATCTACTCTCCACCCCGGGCAAGGCGGAACTGGTAAACGGAGAGCTTATTATTATGTCTCCGACGGGCGGTGCACCGGGGCGGGCGAGCGGCGAGATCTACACCAGCCTGCGGGCCTACGAGCGGAAGCATGGAGGCGGCCGCGCTTATCCCGATAACGTGGGCTTTCTAGTTAATCTGTGGAACCGAAAGTCATTCAGTCCCGACGCAGCTTTCTATATCGGTCCGGATCCCGGCATGAGCTTTCCGCAAGGCGCGCCCGTCTTTGCGGTGGAAGTGCGGAGTCAGAACGACTACGGGCCGCAAGCGAAGCACGATCTGGCACAGAAGCGCGCAGACTACCTTGCAGCAGGCACGAAGGTGGTGTGGGACGTAGACCTTCAGGGAGAAGACGTCGTTTCCAAGTACACCGCTGACCGCCCTGACCAACCGGAAGTCTTCCGGCGCGGAGAGATTGCCGACGCGGAGCCGGCCGTACCCGGCTGGACCATGCCCGTAGACGACCTCTTCACGTAACACGTTGCCGCGAGGCTTATCGGCGTCCGCCGCCGCCCTTACTCCACCCAAACCGACTGCTTGCCGACCAGGTCTTCCAGCGTCCGGCGGAGGGTGTCGCTGGGCTCCACGGTGAGGGACGCAGCAACCTTGTGGTCGCCCTTGCCGTTGGGCACGTACAGGTAGACCGCACTCTCGCCACGGTGCTGCTCCAGCGCGCCCTTCAGCAGAGGCACCACGTGCTGCTTGCCCCGGCCCAGCCGGATATGGACAGCCTTAATCCGGGCATTGCCGTTGCCATTGCCATTGGCGCCGTGGCCCAGCGGCTGGATCTGCTCGGCCAGCACCTCCACGTTGGCGCCGCCCTCCTCATCGTCCCGGATCCGCTCCCGGATGGAGGTCCGGCCGCTCAACACCACGATCCGGTCCTTCTCGATGTGCTTGCCGTACTCGCGGAAGGTGGAGGGGAAGACCGTGACGGCCACGTTCTTGCCGGTGAGGTCTTCCAGCGTGAGAAAGGCCATCGGCTCCCCGCTCTTCTTGGAGGTGAACGGCTTCACGCTGGTGATGATGCCGCCCAGCATCACCTCCTGCCGATCCCCCAGCTCCGCCAGGTCCTCCACGGAGTGCTTGGCCAGCTTCTCAATCTGGGCGCGGTACTTCTTGAGGGGATGGTCGGAGACGTAGATACCCAGGAGGTCCTTCTCGAACGCCAGGATCTCCTCGGAGGTGAACTCCGGCACGTTCGGCAGCATGACCGCGCGCGCCTCGTGGACCTCCTCGCCGCCACCGAGGAACAGGTCTCCCTGCCCGGCCTGCTTGGCGCGCTGCGCGCTGGAAGCCATCTGGCATGCGCTGTCCAGCGCCTCCATAAGGGCTCGCCGGTTGGGATGGATTCCGTGGAACGCGCCGCACTTGATGAGCGCCTCCACCGTGGAGCGCGTCACCGTCCCGTGGTCCGCTGTTCGCTCGCAGAAGTCGTGAAGCGACCGGAACGGCCCGCCCGCCGCCCGCGCGGCGAGGATCACGTCCACCGCCGCCCGGCCCACGTTCTTGATTCCCGCCAATCCGAAGCGGATAGCGTAAGGTTCGGTTGAGGGTGGGAGAGTCGTGAGTCGTGAGTCGTGAGTCGTGAGACCGGAGCCCGGAGTCTCCCCCTCTCCCTCACTCCCTCTCTCCCCCTCCGCTCTTGCCTCGGCGGTGAAGTCCACATCGGAGAGATTCACGTCCGGCGGGAGCACCGGAATCTTGAGTCGCGCGCACTCCTCCATACAGGAGGCCACTTTGTCGTTCTTGCCGGTGTAGCAGGCCATCAGCGCGGCCATGTACTCCACCGGGTAGTTGGCCTTGAGGTACGCCGTCTGATACGCCACCATGGCGTAGCAAATCGCATGCGCGGCGTTGAACGCGTAGCCGGCGAACGGCTCGATGAGGTTGAAGATCTCCGCCGCCTTCTTCTCCGGGATCCCCTTCTCCGCGGCGCCGGCAATGAACCGCTCGCGCTCCTTTGCCATCTTCGCCTTGTCCTTCTTGCCCATGGCGCGGCGGAGGATGTCCGCCTGGCCGAGGGTGTAGCCGGCGATGGCCTGCGCGATTCGCATCACCTGGTCCTGGTAGACGATGACGCCGTACGTCTCCTCCAGGACCGGCTTGAGCAGCGGATGCGGATACGTGATCTTGTCGAGCCCGTGCTTGGCGCGGATATAGGTGGGGATGTGGGCCATGGGGCCCGGCCGGTAGAGCGCCACCATGGCGGCCAGCTCGCGAACGGAGGTGGGCTTCAGCTCCGTCACGTACCGCCGCATGCCCGCGCTCTCCAACTGAAAGATGCCGGTGGTATCGCCGCGCCCCAGCAGCTCGAACGCCTTCTTGTCGTCCAGCGGGATCTTGGCGACGTTGATATCGATGCCGCGCGCCTTGCGGATGTTCTCCACCGTCCGGCCCAGGATGGAGAGGTTGATCAGCCCGAGGAAGTCCATCTTCAGCAGGCCGATCTTTTCCAGCGCCCCCGCCGAGTACTGGGTCACCAGCCCGCCGTCCGCGTTGCGCTGCAGGGGCGTGTACTCCACCAGCGGCTCGTGGGAGATCACCACGCCCGCCGCGTGGACCGAGGCGTGCCGGGAGATGCCCTCCAGCCGCATGGCGGTGTCCACCAGCCGCTTCACCGCCGGATCGCGGGTATAGTGGGTCTTGAACTCCGCGTTCGCCTCCATGGCCTGCTTGATGGTTACGTGTAGCGGCATGGTGGGGATCATGCCCACGATCTTGTTCACCTCCGGGATGGGCATCGCCAGCGCCCGTCCGGCGTCCTTGAGCGCGGCGCGGGCGGCCAGCGTTCCGAAGGTGATGATCTGGGCGACGTGGTCCTCGCCATACTTTTGCGTGACATAGTCGATGACCTCGCCCCGGCGCGCGTCCTCGAAGTCCATGTCGATGTCCGGCATCTGGATGCGCTCGGGGTTAAGGAACCGCTCGAACGTCAGCTCGTACTCCACCGGGTCGATGTCGGTGATGTCCACACAGAAGCTGGTGAAGGAGCCGGCGGCGGAGCCGCGCACGCCGAAAAAGATGCCCTTGTCGCGCGCGAACATGGCGAAGTCCCGCACGATGAGGATGTACTGGGAGAAGCCTGTCTGCTCGATGACGCCCAGCTCGTACTCCAGCCGCTCGCGGTGCCGGTCCGTGACCTTGCCGACCTTCCGCTGCAGTCCTTCCATAGCGAGCTGCCGCAGGTAACCCTGGGCGGTCTGGCCCTCCGGCAGGCCCGGGGAGGGCAGCGGCGCGCGCCCGAACTCCAGCTCCAGGCTGCACCGCCCGGCGATCTCCACCGTCTGCTCCAGCGCGCCGGGATGCTCCGCGAACAGCTCCCGCATCTCCTGGTGGGACTTGAGGTAGAACTGGTCCGCCTCGTATCGCAGGCGGTTGGGATCGTTTACAGTAGCGCCGGTGCCGATGCAGAGCAGCACGTCGTGCGCGTCCGCGTCCTTCCGGTCCAGATAGTGGACGTCGTTCGTGCAGAGGATCTGGAGCTTGAGCTCCTTCGCTATCTTGAGGAGCTGCTCATTGCACGCGATCTGCTGGGGGAGGGTGTGGTTCTGGAGCTCGATGTAGTAGTTCTCAGGGCCCAGCAGGTCCCGGTACCAGCCGGCGATGTCCCGCGCCTTGTGGTAGTCGCCCTTCATGAGGGCGGTGCAGACCTCGCCTCCGAGGCAGGCGCTGGTAGCGATAATACCTTCGTGGTACCGTTCCAGCAGCTCGTGGTCGATGCGGGGCTTGTAATAAAAACCGTCCAGCGCGGCGAGGGTGGTGAGCTTGAGCAGGTTCTTGTATCCCTGCAGGTCTTTGGCCAGGAGCAGCAGGTGGTAGGCGTTCTTTTCCGTGCGGACGGTCTTCTCCGTGTGCTTGCCGCTCGCCACGTACGCCTCTACGCCGACGATGGGCTTGATGCCGGCATCCCTGCACTTGGTGTAGAAGTCCAGCGCGCCGTACATCACGCCGTGGTCCGTGAGGGCCAGCGCCCCCATCTCCAGCTCTACGGCGCGCTTGACCAGGCCGTCCAGGCGGGCGGCGCCGTCCAGCAGCGAGAATTCTGAGTGCGTGTGGAGATGGACGAAGCCCAGGCCCATTTTCGATTTCCGATTTTCGGTTTTCGATCCCGGATGGGGCGAGGGACCGAAGAGGGAGATGGTTGGCTGGCTGCCAGGGATAAGACCGGCCGGCGGCGGGCCAGGTTCCCGGCGATCGGGCGGAACGTCCCAAGATGTAGCGAGAGGAACCCTTCGAGGAGCCTAGATATTGTGGGATCTGCCCGCCCGCCCGAAGATTGTAGCTCTACCGGGCGGGCAAGTCAAGCAGGAATTGTTCGGTACCGGACGGCGGCATCTGGAACTAACCGCCGGCCTCGTCCGTTCCTGAATCTGGCTCGGAAAGGCGGTTGACTCTGAAGTGGCCGCCCGGTAGAATTACGGGCTGCCGGCATGCGTGCCGGCAAGTCATAACGGGTGCGCGGCGCGGAGCTATTCGGACCGGCCGCCTGCCGTGGAGGGAGATAAGTTATGCAGCGGAAGGCATTTCACCTGTCGCTAACACTGCTGAGCACGGTTGGCCTGCTCCTCTTGATGGGCCGAGCTAATGCACAGTACTCCCACGCCTACCTGGTGTGGGGGAATGCTCAGAACGGCCCGCCGGACGCAATTTCCATCTGGTCCAACATCACGGGCAGCAACTCAACAGGCAACCCCGGCAGCATCAAAGACTGGGGGCCGTTTCCCGGCTGGACTCCACGCGGAGGCTCGCGGGACCCCAACGGCGGCTCCGGCGCCCGCGTCTTCTGGGGAATGTTCGACAGCAACAACAACCCCACCGGGCAGTGGAGCCTGTGGAACATGACCTCGGCCTCGAGCTTCAGCTATACAAATTATTCGCTCCCTGCCGGCTGGAAGGTGCAGGGTATGTCCGCGGCGGGCGGATTCGTCTTTGTGCTCTGGCAGAACCAGAACACGGGCCAGATGTCGCTCTGGAAGAAGCCCGACAACTCTAACGTCCCTACCATCCTGGACTACGGCCCGTTCACCAACTGGAAGGCAGAGGGGATTGCCGCGGCCGATGCCAATACGGTGTTCATTGCCTGGGTGTACCAGGGCAATAATGCTAATTTCGGTCAGGTGTCGCTGTGGAAAGTCGACCTCACCAACACGAATACCAATACCAACTTCACCTACCACAACTACGGGCCGTTTCCGGGATGGGTCTTCAACACCCTGGACCTCCAGCTCTCAACCGGGCAGCTCTACATGCTGTGGGATAATGAAGCCGTCCTGAACGGCGGCGGATCGGAAGTGTCCCTCTGGAAGCTGAATTCGGATGGCACTTTTAGCGGGAACCCCGTGAATCAGGGCCCGTTTTCCGGCTGGTACGTCAACAACATGTCGACGGGTACCGATGGGGTTCTCGTCCTCTGGTCGGACGTCAACGGCCGGTCCTCACTCTGGAACTGGAACATAGGCAACAACACCATCACGTGGGTGAACGACGGCCCGTTCAACACGGGCTTCTTCCCGGCCGTTGTGCTCGACAACTGAGCGCCGCAATGCGGGGCTGAGTGCTTCTGAGAGCACCAACCCGGCGCGCGATTGTCATCCCGAACGTAGTGAGGGATCTGCTTTACGGTAGCTGTACGTACTCTGCCGGAAAAAGCAGATCCCTCGCTGGCGCTCCTAAGAAACACGGCGTACAAAACGGCACGAAAAGCAGATCCCTCGCGGAGCTCGGGATGACAGGCTGGCACGCTCCGGATTTCTTTCCTACGGCATGGCGCTTGCGCCATCGACCACTCGGAACGACAACCTTCATGCTCCCCCCGGATCGCGCAGCGCCTCCTCCATACTGCGCGCGTACGCCACAATACCCCGCTCGATGACGAAGTCCGGATCCGCCAATCCCACCAGATCCCCGCAACCGGCGAGCGTGCTCTCCGTAGAGGTAGGTAGCGACCTCCCCCTCACCCTCTCCTTGTGAAGGAGGGAGAATTCCCTCCCCTTACGAAGGGGAGGATTGGGGAGGGGTTCCGCCACAACGAACTGGAAGGGAGTGTACAGGGGATGCTGCGCATGCTCTTGCTGCTGGGGGTGGTTCTGATAGGCGCCTGCGCCTTCCACTCTGGTGCCGACATCGCCGGAAAGTGGGAGGGCAAGCTGGACCTTAGCAGCGTCGTTCCGCCCGGCGCGGCCAAGCCGCAGCTTACCCTCGTCCTCCACGTCCGTCGCGCCGGGGATGGGGCTCTCTCCGGCACGCTAGACAGCCCGGACCAGGGCGGGTTTGGTATTCCTGCGGACGTGGTGACCCTGAAGGGCAACGCCCTCCACATGGAGATACACTCGCTCCAGGTGACCTACGACGCCAAGCTGGATGCTGACGGCAAACATATTAGCGGTACGTTCCAGCAGCGCGGGCTTTCCGTCCCGCTCTCCCTGGCCCGCGCCGAAGAGAAGCCCGCCGCCCCGCTGGACCCGCTGGTACTCAAGGTGGGCCGAGAGGTGGCGCAGGCGTGCGCCAGGGGGGATGCGCATGCAGCAGCGGCCCGGTTTGACGCGGTCATGCTCCAGGCCGTTCCGGAGGCCCGGCTCAAACAGTTACTCGACCAGATTCGCGCCTCCGCTGCCATCGGCAGCCGCGCGGAGGAGACGGTCCAGGGCCGAACGTACGAGGCCGTCCACACCTGGGGCGACCGGCAGATCCGAATCACCGCAACGGTGGACGAAACGGGCACGGTGGGCGGCCTGCTGCTGCGGCCCGTAGTCGATCCCCACCACCTCCCGCCGGATCCGAAGGCCGGCTATGTCCCCCATGCGACGTTGCGGCTCCCGTTCGACGGGACCTGGTGGGTCTTCTGGGGCGGCGATACGCTGGAGCAGAACTACCACGTCATTGCGCGCGACCAGCGTCACGCCTATGACATTGTCATGCGCCAGGGCGACTCCACCATTCGGGGAGACGGCAAGAAGAACGAGGATTACTACGATTGGGGCAAACCGGTCCTCGCGCCTGCCGCGGGCTTGGTCACGGAAGCCGTGGATGGCGTCGAGGACAACGTCCCGGGCAAGATGAATCCGGAGCAGCTATACGGCAACCACGTCGTCATTGACCTGGGTCAGGGCGAATTTGCCGTCATCTGCCACTTCCAGAATGGCTCGCTGAAGGTGAAGCCTGGCGACCATGTCCGCGCGGGTCAGCCGCTGGGCCTTTGCGGCAACTCCGGCAACTCGTCGGAGCCGCACGTGCACATCCATCTCCAGGATCGCAAGGAGCTGGGAGGCGCGGCCATCGGGCTGCCGATGCCCTTCTCACATTACGTGGCGGACGGCAAGCCGGTGGCCCGTGGCGTCCCTGTCCGCGGTCAATACGTCCGCAACGCCGCGCACTGAGCTAGAGAAGGATGATTCGCGAAGAGCTGATGAAGCGGGCGCAGAGCAAGCCCACCGCCTTCCGATGGCGAGGCGGCGACGTCTCCCGGCTGGAGGGGTTCAGCGACGCCGTCTTCGCGTTCGCCCTGACGCTGCTGGTGGTCTCGCTTCAGGTGCCGAAGACGTTCGACGAGCTGCTCGTCACTATGCGCGGATTCGTGGCCTTCGCGATCTGCTTCTGCCTGCTGGCGATGGTCTGGTACGACCACTACCTCCTCTTCCGACACTACGGCCTCAAAGACACCTCGACGGTGGTGCTCAACACCGTGGCGCAGATGGGCTGCGACATCGTCCTCATCGGGATCGGGCTGATCTCCATCGCGCTCGCCTGCGGGCGGACGCCCGCCCTCTCCATCGCCTCCGGATCTATGTACTGGACCATAGGCATCGCCATGACCATCTACTGGTCCATCGCCGGCGCCCGCCGCCGCAAGCTGGAGGCGCGGGTGTAGAACCACAGGCACTGAAGTACCTGTCTGAAGATAATCGTCCTTCGGACGACCGGAACTGGTTCTCTCTTGCGGTATCGAGATAATGTTCCGTCTGTCCGAAGGACAACTCCATCCAGACAGGGATATCAATCCCCGGCACCTCTCTCACACGCTGCGCTCGATGATCCCCTGCGTCTCGGGGCCGAGCTTCTCCACGTCCGCGAACTCGTATCGGCTGCCATCCACGTCCGTCACCAGCACGCGGTTGGCGCTCAGGTACTGGATATTGTCCCGCAGGTTGCGCGCGATAATCTCAGTGCGGCCTTTGTCCGTCTCCACCGTCCAGTATACAGTCCCGAACTCCTCCTTCACGCCCTCCACCCGGCGGACCACCGGCACGAAGTAACGCAGCTCCAGCTCCTCCTCCAGCACAAGGCGCGAGCCGGAGTCCATAGCGGCGGGGTCCACCACCAGTCCGATGTCCTTGCCATTGCCGTCCAGGAACCCGATGTACCTGCCCGGCTCCGAGATGGGGAACGCGCGGAAGGAATCGGCCTTGAGCCAGGACCGCTCGCCCTCATAGGTGAGCCGCGTCACCCCCGCCACGCGGAAGAGGCGGATGCGTTTCGGTTCGAGAATGCGGAGATCGGTAGTGTCTTCCACTGACCCTCTGTTGCGTACTGCGCAAGCTGTCATCCCGAACGAAGCCTTCATGAACTCCGTTCACCATGGAGCACGAAAACGGCCCGCCGAGCCCATGTTCAGAACAGTGAGGGATCTGCTTTACGCTAGCTGTGCCAACTGAGTATCTGCAGGTGAGCTACCGTACCAACCTGTCATCCCGAGCTTCGCGAGGGATCTGCTTTAAGGTAGCTGTGCGTACTCTGCCGGAAAAAGCAGATTCCTCCCCAGGGGCCGGCCCAGGGTTCCCGCTCCCGCCACTGGTTCGAGGGAGCGGGACGCTGTCCGCTTCGCGGCCAAGGCGCGGTTCACCCGCGCTCGGAATGACAACGCGCCTGTCCTCGCTCCCTCATCATTCCTACACCGCGCGGATCCGGTTCACCTCGTTCTGGATGCGGACGAGGTTGGCGTAGACGCCGTCCTGCTCTATCAGCTCCTCGTGCGTGCCCACCTCCGCCAGCTTGCCGTCCTTGAGCACCACCAGCCGGTCGGCGTGGCGGAGCGTGCTCAGACGGTGCGCAATGGCGAAGGTAGTGCGGTTCCGCACCAGGCGATTGATGGCCTCCTGGATCTGCTTCTCCGTCTCCGTGTCCACGCTCGCGGTGGCCTCGTCCAGGATCAGGATACGCGGGTCGTGCAGGATGGCGCGGGCAATGGAGATGCGCTGCCGCTCGCCGCCGGAGAGCCGCTGGCCGCGCTCGCCTACCTGCGTATCGTATCCATCCGGGAACTTGAGGATGAACTCGTGGCAGTTGGCCGCCTTGGCTGCCCGCATGATCTCCTCCGCGGAAGCCTCAGGCCGGGCGTACGCGATGTTGTCTCGGATGGTGCCGGGGAAGAGGAACGGCTCCTGCAGCACGATGCCGAACTGCCGGCGGAAGTCCTCCTGCCGGATATTGCGGATGTCCACGCCGTCCACCAGGATGGCGCCCTCACTCACGTCGTAGAAGCGGGAGAGCAGGTTGATGAGCGTGGATTTGCCGGCGCCGCTGTGGCCCACCAGCCCAATCATCTCGCCCGCTCGCACGTGAACGTTGAAGTCCTCCAGCACCCGCTTCGCGCCGTCGTAGCTGAAGGAGACGTCCCGGAACTCCACCTCGCCCCGGATGTGCTCCACAGGGACGGCGTTCTGCGCCTCCCGGATGTCCGGCTCCGTGTCCAGCACCTCGAAAACGCGCTCCGCCGCCGTCAGCGAGCGCGTGGACCAGTCCATGGCGCGCGTAAAGTTCTGAAACGGAGCGTAGAACTGCATGAGGTAGCCGCTGAACATTGTGAGCATGCCCAGCGTCATCACGCCGTGCAGCACCTGGTAGCCGCCCACCAGCCAGATGATCCAGCCGCCCATGCCGATGAGCAGCCCCAGCAGGGGAAAGTAGAGCGCGAACATGCTGTTGGCGTTGAAGCTGGCCTGGAACACGCTGCGGTTCCGCTCCATGAAGCGGGCGTTCTCCCGGTCCTCCTGAGCGAACGCTTTGATCACCCGCACGCCCGCCAGCGCGCTGTTGAGGGCGGAGTACATTCGGCTGATGCGGTGCCATACCAGCCGGAACCGCTGCCGCGTGCGTGGCATGAACCAGCGGGAGAGCGCCACGATGAAGGGGCCCGGCGCCAGCAGCAGCGCCGCCAGCCGCCAGTTCAGGCGGAACAGCACTGCGCTGGTGAGGGTGAGCGTGAGCGCGTTGGAGACGAAGAACGGCATCCCGTCCATCAGGAAGTCCCAGAGGTTGTCTGCGTCGTTGGTTACGCGCGACATGAGGCTTCCCGTGCTGCGCTTGTCGTAGTAGTTGAGCGACAGCTCGTTGTACTTGTGGAAGAGCGCCACGCGAATGTCCATGAGCGTGCGCGCGCCGATGAACGCGTTGATGCGCCGCTGGCAGTACTGCAGTCCGGAAGCTACCAGGCGGACGGCGATCATGAGGCCGACGAGTAGCGCGACGCGGGCCATTGGCCCGCTGGTAAATGGGTAAATGGGTAAATGGGTGTACGACCCTGCCGGGGGAGCTGGCCCCTCAACCCCCAATACTGGGGGAGCTTTCGTCGCGGAGACGAGGGTGTCCACCACCCGCCCGCCCAGGTACGGGGGCGCGAGGTCCGTCAGGCTCGTGCCGAGCAGCACCGCGAGCCCCGCGCCCACCTGCAGCTTGTACGGCTTGAGGAACCGGAAGAGGCGGACCAGCACGGCCCGCTTGTCCAGGCAGGCCGGACAGACTCGTGTCTCCTTGGGCAGCGGCCGGCCGCACTTGGGGCAGGTCTGCTTTTCGGGCAGCTCGAACCGGGGGACCTCTGCGGCGGCCAGTGCGCCGATCTGCCGGGCCAGGATGTGGGCATCCGGTGCGTTGGACTGGGTGAAGCGGACCAGCGGGAAGGTCTCCTCGTCCGTCCGGACCTGGAGGATGCCGTTCCCCACGAACATCTCGACGGTCGCTTCGTGGATGGCATCTACCGGCACGGAGCGGCGTACCCGTACGCGTCCCGCCTCCGGGACGAGCACGGTAATGGCGTCCTGCTCCACCACGAGCCATTCCGAGCCGAAAGTGCCCTCCAGCGTGAGGTCGGCTTCGAAGAGGATGGGCAGAGACGCCGCCTCCGCGGGGGCACGTCCGTCTCTGGTGGAGACGGCGGCTGGCGCAGCGGGCGCAAGGGTCGCCGCCCCACCTCCAATTGAGGGGATCGCGGACTCGGCCGCAGGGGCGGCCCGAAGTATGTCCCGAGCGGAGCGGAGGGATGGCCGCCCGTCGTCTGCCGATATCCGAGCTGGCGTGGGCGCGTCCACGGCAGGCGTGGTACTCCCTGACGCCGGGCGCGCGCGCCGCAGAGCTTCCTCGATCTGCTCGGGCAGAGTTTCCAGAAAAGGCATGATCCGTGTCTTACCGGTTTCTTAACGAAGTTTACCCGACCGGATTCTACCGTCCCGGCCGGACCCACTATAAGGAGCCGCTGCAGGAGGGATGGGATACGGTTCGCGCGAATCCTCCGGCAAACGCCCCACAGGAGAGCACCCCGTTGAGTGGAACCACACGCAGAGGATTCCTGCGGTCCGCCGTTGCCGGCGGAGCCTGCCTCGCTTCCAGCGGCATCGCCCCGCTGCGGGCGCACGGCGGCGAGGGCTGGCTCACGGAGCTCATGGACGCGGGCGGAGGCCTGATGGCGACCGCTTCCGCCGTGGTGCAGCTCATCGGGCGGCACGCCGTGTGGGGGCTGGGCGGCCGCGCGGCTAACTACGCCCGCAGCGGGAGCATGGCCGGAACAAGCAGCATGGCGGTATCGCGGGGCGATGGCGTGGACTACTGCTTCATCTTCAACACGCGGGAGTTCCCGTCCAGCGCGGGGGACGTGATAGGCACGCTCAAGAAGAGCATCGACAAAGCGCTGGACGGGATCAAGCTGAGCTGACACCACACGCCTATCCCTCCCCTTGCGAAGGGGAGGGGAGAATGCCCCCTCCTTGAGAAGGAGGGGGTTAGGGGGAGGTCCCCGCCGCGCCGGCCGGAATCAGCCGGACCTGCTTGAGGTTCATGGCGGCGCCGCTCGGCATCCGCGTGACGTGGACCGCCAGGATGGAGCGGCCGGCCGGCAGTGTTATCTCGCCAAGCCGCATCGTCTTCCAGTCCGTCCAGGAGCCGGTGGATGCCACGGTCCCGCTCACGGATGGGCCGCCCTCGGGACCCACGGTATAGGTGGACCCGGCGGCGTCCGGTTCGCAGGCGTACGTCACCTCCACCGCGTACCGTCCGCCGGACGGCGCCTCCACGGCCCAGGTGACGTAGTCCTGCGCGTTGGTCCAGTACCCAATGTTGTCCTTCCCGTTCCCCACCTCGTACTGGGCCGAGCTGCCGTGGACCTCCGCGTCTCGCGCTGCCAAAGTAAGCGATCCGTCCGTGCCTGCCTTCACTGCCGGCACGCTCTCCGTCACTACCGGCGGACCCGCCAGTTTGAGCTCCACCACCGTGGCGTAGGGGTCGATTCTGGCGGGCTTCGCGATGTGGAGGACCGTTCCCTCACCGGGTGTATCGAGGCCGATTTCTAGTGGCCCGCGCCCTCCCTCTTGCCGCCTGCTATCCTGCCTCCTGCCGCCGGCTACCTGCTCCCCGCCGCCCGGCCCCTGCAGGCTGGTTACGGCAAGCGGCTCCCCGCCGTCCAGAGCTCGCGCCGACTCCACGGGAGTCTGAAGTCCGCTGAGCGTAAGTCCGCCTTCCGGCCAGTGGAACACCTGCAGGTAGAGCGTGCTGCCCTTGACCGTGCACCGGCCGTCGAAGGGCAGTCGCTTGAAGGGACTGTGCGTGGTGGAATAGATGCTGCGGCCGTTCACCTTCATCCACGCGCCTATCTGCGCTAGCCGCTCGTTGATGGCGTCCGGGAAGGTGCCGTCGGGCTTGGGACCCACGTTCAACAGGAAGTTGCCGCCCTTGCTGGCGATGTCGCACAGCTTGTGGATGAGGTCCTCCGTGGACTTCCAGTCGGTATCGTTGGCGGCATAGCCCCACGTGTCGTTCATGGTCATGCAGGTCTCCCACAGCCGTCCGCCCGGATAGCCCGTGGCGGGGATGGTCTGCTCCGGCGTGGTGTAGTCCTGCGGCTCGTGGTTGCGGTCGTTGATGATGATGCCGGGCTGGAGGGAGCGGATCATCCGGTTTACTTCATCGGAGTGCAGCTCCTGGGCGTTGTGCTCCCATCCGCCGTCGAACCAGAGGATACCGACGGGGCCGTAGTTGGAGAGCAGCTCCGTGATCTGGCCCTTCATGTATTGGATGTAGCGGTTCAGGTCCGCTCCGTCCGCCGGGCGCGTCTCCTTCTCCCAGGGCCGTCGCGGCACGTAGTCCGGGTGGTGCCAGTCCATGATAGAGTGGTAGAAGCAGAGGCGGATTCCCTGCCGCTTGCACTCCGCGGCCAGCATCTTGAGAGGGTCCTTGTGCCAGGGGGTGGAGTCCACGATGTTCCAGTCCCGGTTGAGTTTGGTGCCGAACATGTCGAAGCCGTCGTGGTGCTTGGTGGTGATGACGATGTACTTCATGCCGGCGTCTTTGGCGGTCTTCACCCACCGGTGCGCATCGAACTTCACCGGGTTGAACTGGGCCGCGAACTTCTCATAGTCCTTCATCTGCATCTGCTTGTTGCTGAAGTACCACTCGCCGATCCGCTTGTTGCCATGGAGGTCGGTGGAGTCGGCGGGGACAGCGTAGACGCCCCAGTGGATGAACATGCCGAACCTAGCGTCCCGCCACCACTGAGTGCGCGCGGCGAACTGCTCCGGCGTCTCCCCGGTGTTGGGGTTCACCTGCATCTGGGGTGCCTGGGCGCGGGCCGGGAGTAAGGCTCCGGCGAGCAGAATGGCGAGAAGGAGCTGACGCATGAATGCCTCCGATTGGGTTATGGGTTGATATTCACGCTGCCGTGGGCCAATCCTCCTGCCGGGCGGCGGTACAATGGCGGCAGAGACCGTTAGAAGAAGGAGGATGCGATTGTCGCATGAGTTCTCGCCGGAGCGCTATGACCACATGCAGTACCGCCGCTGCGGGCGGAGCGGTCTGAAGCTTCCCGCCATCTCGCTGGGGGCGTGGGAGACATTCGGCGGCTACCGTGACGAGTCGGTGGCCCGGGAGTGCCTCATCAGGGCGTTTGACCTCGGCATCACGCATTTCGACCTGGCAAACAATTATGGCACCCCGCCGGGCAACGCGGAGGTGGTCTGCGGGCGCATCATCAAAGAGATGCCGCGCGACGAGTTGATCATCTCCAGCAAGGCCGGCTACTACATGTGGCCTGGCCCGTACGGCGAGTGGGGCAGTCGCAAGTACCTCGTGGCTAGCTGCGACCAGAGCCTCAAGCGGATGGGGCTGGAGTATTTCGACATCTTCTACCACCACCGTCCCGATCCCGAGACTCCGCTCGAAGAGACCATTGCGGCCCTGGACCACCTGGTGCGCCAGGGGAAGGCGCTCTACGCCGGCGTCTCCAACTACAGCGGCGCGCACTTCGCGGAGGCGGTGCGGGTCTGCGATCGAATGGGCCTCGCGCCCATCACCATCCACCAGCCGTACTACAACATGCTGGGCCGCCGCATCGAGTGGGACCTGCTGCCCCAGACGGAGCGAGCGGGCACGGGCGTCATCCCCTTCTGCCCGCTCGCCTCGGGGCTCCTGACCGACAAGTACCTGGGCGGCGATATTCCCGTGCACAGCCGCGCGGCCGAGAAGTGGGGTAAGGAGTGGGTGGAGAAGAACCTCAGCGTGGAGCGGCTCGCGATGCTCCGGGAGCTGAACGGCATGGCTCAACAGCGCGGCCAGACGCTGGCGCAGATGGCCCTCGCCTGGATCCTGCGCCTGCCCGCCGTCACCAGCGCCCTCATCGGCGCCTCCAATCCGCGGCAGATCGAGGAGAACGTCAAGGCGCTGGACAACCTCGCGTTTTCCGAAGAGGAGCTCACGCGAATAGACGAGCTCACCAAGCCATGCCCCTAACCGCCTCGCTTCGCCTGCTTCGGAGGGCTACTACCGCCATTGATCTGGGATTTTGCCCGCGCGAATCTCAGCTTTCCACTGCTTAATATTGTCCGCATTCGCGGCATCCAACTCTTCGGTCGACCGCCGTTGCTCGGGCGTGAGGCTCTTCAGTTCACTCTCGGAAGTGTGGGTCCAGAATCTCGCCACAAGGTCTAGGTACTCAAGAACAACCTTCTTCTCTCCTCTTTGGAGTAACTCCCTCGCCAGAGTGTTGTCGGGGCCGAACGAGTCAAGCTGCGGCGAGCCGGGCGTATTGCCAGCCTCCAGTAGATATTTCTTTGCGTCCTCTATGCGCCCCTCGCGGAGCGCGGCCTGACCGAGCAGCTCGTTCGCGTCATAGATCACATTGCCGTAGTTCCAGGAAGAGCGGTCGGTGTTCTTTGCAAGCAGCCGCTTGGCGTAAGCTGTCACTGCGGCTGTCCGCCCCTGGTCCAACGCCTCACTTGCCTCGAGGTCGGTCTGAACGGAGCGGTCATTCTCATTCGGAGGACCGCTGCACGAGGCCAACACGCCCGTCCACCCTGTAACGGTCAGAACAAGTAGAAGTCGAAGCAGTTTCATGGCTGCCCTTCCGGAGTTCGGGCCTGGGTAGGGACATAGTAGAGCGCCGCTACTGGAGCGCCTTGGTGCGGGGACAGGACACGGCCTGTCCTGAAGTTGCTCCAGGTGAGGCGGTCCAACGCCTGCCGGTCAAAGCGTATGCGCTGGTCGGAGTCCGTCACCACCAGCGGTGCGGGAAGTGCCGCTACGTTGTCACTGCCGTACACGAGGTGAGTTATGATGCGTGGCCGATTGTACGACAGCCATGTGATCCTGAGGCTGCCATCCGTCTCCCATACGCACTCGCCCTTGCTAGACACGCTCTCGATATGCGCTAAGAGGCTTCGCCCGACCCACGTCAATGCAACCAGAACCAGGACAACGCACCAGAAGCGGTTCCAGAGGACGAGGCGACGGACCTCGGTATCTTCATGGACTGCCATGCTGGTCTCCCGTAATTCAAAAAGCGATGACTGTGCATATACTATTGTGCATGAGCACAGTCGCGCCCTTGCGCTAGCTGTAACTACGTTCCGCCCTCCGAGTGCACAAACGCCAATGCTGAGTTCTCAAGAATGGAATGTAAAGGTCGGGGAGGAGGAGACCAGCGCTCTCTGTGACCTCGCAACCGCTCCGCGGAACGGTTCCGTGCTGGTGCTCGGTCACGGCGCCAGCACGTCCATGGAGCACGCCACCATGGTGAAGCTCGCCGCCCAACTTTCCCGGCAGGGGCTGAACGTCGTCCGGTTCAACTTCCTCTACACGGAGAAGAAGAAGGGACCGCCGGACCGGATGCCGCGCCTGATGGAGTGCTTCGCGGCGGTGGTGGAGAAAACGCGCGCGGAGCTTCATCCACGGCGCCTGTTTATCGGCGGTCATTCCATGGGCGGTCGGGCGGCTTCCATGCTGGCGGCCGAAGGCTTCCGCTGTGATGGACTTGTGTTGCTCTCCTATCCGCTGCATCCGGCAGGACAGCCAGAGAAGCTGCGGGACGCCCACCTCAGCCAGATCACAGTGCCCGTCCTATGCCTCAACGGTACCAGAGACGAGCTCTGCCAGAGAGAGCTCATGGAATCGGTGGTCGCGAAGCTTCCTTCCAGCTTCACCATGCACTGGATTGAGGGCGCGGACCACAGCTACCGTGTCCAGAAACGCTCCGGCCGCACCGAAGAGGCGGTGCTGGAAGAGATTGGCGCAACGGTCCGTGCGTGGACTGAGAGCCAGATTCATTTCACATGACTGCGGCGCGCCGGAGAGGAGGTAAGCCTTATGATATACGGTGACCGGCTGCGGCTGAGGCATGTGGAGAGGGAGGACCTTCCCCGGTTCGTCGCCTGGCTGAACGACCCGGAGGTGCGCCAGGGTCTTTCCGGTTACCTTCCGCTGTCGATGGCGGAAGAGGAGCAGTGGTTCGAAGGGATGCTCAAACGCCCGCCGGACGAGCAGCCGTTTGTCATAGAGGCGCGGAAAGATGCTGGCTGGGTGCCTTTGGGCAACTGCTCCGTTTTCGCGATCAGTTGGCGGCACCGCAGCGCGGAGCTGGGCATATTCCTGGGAGAAAAGTCGCTGTGGAACCAGGGCTACGGCACAGAAGCAATGGGCCTTCTGCTGCGGCACGGCTTTCACACACTCAACCTGCACCGGCTCTATTTGCGCGTTCATGCGAACAACCCGCGAGCGATCCGCGCTTACGAGAAGGCTGGATTCGTCCTCGAAGGGCGGGAGCGAGAGGCAGTATTTCAGGACGGGAAGTACCAGGATGGGCTGCGCATGGCCGTCTTGCGCCATGAGTGGGAGAAGACCCTTCCGCCGCTATCGACATGATGTTAAGGGCCTGGACTTTGCGCACGCTGGCTCGCTTGTCGGGTCCCGCGTGACGCGGTAATCTCACGTAACGGGCAGAGCGCGGAACCGCCAACCTGTTGGGCACGCGAACACGGCCAGGCGCCGGTGGACCCAGCTTCTGAAGCCGACATGGCAATGGGCTCAAACAAGGACAATGTGAGTGCATGCACTCACATTGTGGTGGAAGAGGAGCAGCGCAATACAGCGGGCTCGCCGCCGGGCTCAAGGTGTGCAGCGCTGCACGAATTGGGCTAGATGCGCAGGCAGCGGGCGGCAGTAGTCAGTCGGCAGTCGTCAGTTGTCAGTCGTCAGTAGTCAGTCGGCGGGCGGCAGGAGGCGGGGCGGTGGGTATGCACCCAGTAATCTTAGCGTGAGATCGTTGTCTCAAATATGGCGCGGCGGCGCCAGATTGGATGCGGAGTCGAGAGTCTAGAGTCGAGAGTCTAGAGTCGATGGTTGGCAGCCGCCTTGAGGGGTGCCAGCGGGAGTGAGACATTGTCTCAAATTGTATATTGGCGCGGCCGCGCCACATTATGGATGCGCTCGGACCACAGGCGTGTCTTGAAGAATGGGTAGAGATTGCGCAGTAAGCGCAACAAGCGCAATAAGGGTGCAGATGGGTGAAAGTTGAAGGTTGAAGGTTGAAGCTTGGTCCAGCGAGCCTGCCCTACGATATGCTGCTCGCCCGCAGCATGGAAGAGCTGATGACGAAGACGGCGCTTCACGATCAACTCTTTCAGATCGGCCGGGCGGATTGGCAACTAGACCAGGACACCGGGCTCATCACGTTTACCAGCCCGAGGGGCGTCGTGGCGACCGCGCCGGCGCAGATTGTGGGGACCTACAATACGGCCGACGGGACGTGGATGTGGGCGTGGGCGAATCCCTCCGTCGAGCCCAAGATGGCGGACCACTCCAGGCTGGCGCAGGCTGACGGGGAGAAGCACCACCTTGCGGATTTCACCGCCCGAAAGTACCCCACGACCGAGGCCCGGTGCTGGGAGCTTACCGCAATCACATGTGCGCTTGGCGGCTACCAGGGCGGCTATCGCGGCCCCGCAGGGAGTGCCAGGGTTTTCGTCACCTTCGGCGAAGCCTATATACGGGGCGCGTAACAGCGGATTGAGTAAGGTTGGCCGAGCGGCAATCCGGAGCGCACGCTCTGGAAGGCTGAGAGGCTGACCTTTGCCTGTGAATACCGGTCCAGTTCAGAGTGAGCCTATCGGCCGTCGCCAATTCCGCCACAATCTAGGCTAGGCGAGACGCTCCTACGCTCACCCTCCCAGCCGGCACCAGGAGCGTTCATTCCTAACTCGCGACCACGTAATCGCGCCTGGCCTTCCGGTGGTGCCTGGCCCTACCTGCCGTCCGCACCGCTGTCTTGGCGCACATACGGCTCCATGAATACGCTTCCCTACATCAGCGATAATCCGTTTCGCCTACTGGGAGTTGGGTCAAGCAGCCTGCTTGCAGAACTGCGGCACCTGGCGAAGCGAGGCGCAAATGCCGCCAAGGTCGGCATCGTCGATCATGTCGGATTAGCCGAACTCCTGGGAGCCGACGATCTCACGCGCTGCGATGACATCGTTCGCGCGATGGCCGCGGATCCCACGCGGCGCACCCTCTACCGCATGTGCTGGGTATCCGGTACTGGCGCATGCGCCTCCGGCATCTCGTCCTTAGATGACATTGCGCCCGGAGCGGACGCCACTCAGGTGGAGCATCTCGCATGCCGGTTCCTCCGCCACTGGATAGCCTTCGGCCGGAGGCCGAGCCGGGACTCGCTTGCCGAGGCACTCTCGGCATTCCGAGAGCTCTATGAGCTATCTGAATTCGACGAGTACCTGGCGGACCTGCTTGTGCAGGAAGGGGTGCCTCAAGCCGATGCCATGGATAAGGTCTACGAGGCACAGGACAAGCTGATCGCGCATCTGCTGGAGACAGGGTGCCAGCGTGGGGTTGACCTGCTGGAGCGTGGTGACGTGGCAACGGCACAGTCTCTCATCGAGGCCGTGTGCGAGGCGGAGTTCCAAGACGAGTGGGTGGACAAGGCAGTGCTCACGGTCGTGCCGACGGGGGAGCGCGAGCTAGTCGCCGTCCAGCGCACTCTTGAAGTTAACGAAGAATGGACGCCGACCTCTGGATACTACGACGGGGCTGACATATGTAAGCTGCGCGCCTTGGCCGATGCACTCTACGGTCGCCACCCGGCCGCTACTCGATGGCGCGAAACCGTGGACGAGCGGCTGGACCAGATGGTCTCCAAGATGCGAGGCTACGCGTTCCGCCTGGTGGAGACCGAGAAGAACTTTCCAGCCGCTCTGGATGTGTTGGCCCACGTCCACCGGCTACCGCTGAGCGAAGAGTGGCTGCAGGTAGTTCAGGACGACATCCTGCGTATCGGTATTAAGCAAGAGGCCTCGGAGCGGGACGCGTCCTCCAGCCAGTCCCGGCGCCGGAAATTGGACGCATTGGCAGATACCTGCCGCCATGCCATGGTGCTCTGGGAGACAGGGGACAAGGAAGCGGCGCTGAGCCTCCTCACTTCAGTCTGTCATTCCTCTGGCCATGCTTCTGTCCTGGGTGAAGCTCTTGAGGCCGTACGAGCGGTAGGCAACGGGGAGATGGCACGGATCCGGCAAGAGGCAGCCGCTTTCCGCAGGTGGCAGCCATCGGACGGGGATATCGATCTGCGGCGCGTTTCCGACCTGCGACGTCTGGCAGACGCGGTCAGCGATCATCTGTCAGTGACGTCCTGGCGGGAGGCATGCGACCAGCGGGTGAGACAGGTAGCCTTCGCAATGAGGAGCTACGCGATCGACCTGGCAAACAACCAGGGCGAGTACGAGCAGGCCTTGCAGATTGTGCGCCGGGCTGCGGACATGGACCTGCCCCTGGACGTGCGTGAGCGCGTCCGCCAGGATCTTTGTGACCTCATCGACACAATCGAGAAGCAGAAACACTATGCGAAGCTGGCACCTCTCAAGTCGGTACCGTCCCTGTACACACTCAACGGCATCGGAACCAAGGTCTATGGCTCGCGCCGGTTTGAGGGTAGAGAGGACTGGTACTACAAGACCCTCTATTTTGTAGTCCTTTACCTGCCCATACTCCCGCTGAAGCAGTACGTTGTGTCCAGAGCGCATGAGGACGGATGGTACTTCCACGCTATAGCGCCGTTTGGACGCAGGAACCGCTACCATCTCGCAGGCGGTCTGGCCTGCATAGCGGCATTGATCGTGTGGGCGATGGTCGCGAGCAACGCTCCCTCTGACGCACGTCCGGGCGCGTCGGATGTCAACACGTCTTCCCCACAGGCTGCCTCATTCCCGGAGCAGGAGACGTCGGCTCCGGCCGTATTGCCTTCCCCATTTTCGCCCGGGGACGCCGGCACCGGCAGCGACACAGCGCCGGTAAGCACAAGCTCGCCCGAGGCAGGCACACCTTCATCCAGGAGCGAGCCGAGCCCCGAGATAGTTAGCCTGCGGGCCGAATATACCAGGCTGAAGTCAGAGCTGACGGAGGAGAGTGAGCGGCTAAAGTCTGAGCGCGATGCTGTTGATAGTGAGATCAGGTCCTTGAACTTGGAAAGCGATCTAGTGGATAACCGGGATCAAGCTGCCGTGGACGAATACAATGGGAGGGTGCGCGCCGCCAATGCTCGCAAAGACGCCTTCAACGAGAGCGTGGACGAGCACAACGCAAAGGTGCGCCGCCTCAAGCGAGTAGTGGCCAGACTTCGCGCGCTTGGAGATTAAAGTGCCAGAAGCGTCGGAGACGGGCTCCCTGGTGTCGCTTCCCCGTACGGCCCTGGCAGAGCTTGCCATCGATATCTGGCGGATCGGCAAGCGAATCGCCAGGGATCCGACTACGCCAACCCCGGTAGTGCTCGCCTGG
>CAYNFH010000100.1:0-22303 GCA_964396385.1 uncultured Chthonomonadaceae bacterium
GCCAGGAGGACCTTTTGTCCTCCGGAAGGGCTTCCGGCTGCTTGCCGCCGTGATACCAGGTCAGCTTCACCGGTGGCTTGGCGCCCTGGGCAGGGTGCTCGTAACGGACGACCATCCAGACCGGCGTCACTTCAGGGTCCAGGGGTGGTCCCTCCGCTTCGACGGACACCGGATGCCTCAGCTCGAGGGCCCAGTGCGCGAGGTCCATGTAGTGGCAGCCCATGTCGCCCAGGGTTCCGCCACCAAAGGCCCACCACCAGCGCCAGTGGAATGGCACGTAGGCGGGGCTGTAGGGCCGCTCCGGCGCCGGCCCCAGCCACAGGTCCCAGTGCAGGTTTGCGGGTACCGGCGGCGTGGGCGGATGGGTGTCCGATGCGGCGTTCACACGACCGCACCAGACGTGGACCTCCCGCACCTGCCCCACGGCCCCGCTCTGGACCAGCTCCACGGCCCGCCGGTAGTTGTCCCCCGCATGGATCTGGGTGCCCATCTGCGTCACGCGTCGGCGCCGCTTCGCGGTCTCCGCGACCCGGCGAGCCTCCACGACAGTGTGGGTGAGCGGTTTCTCGCAGTAGACGTGGTGCCCGGTCTCCAGCGCCAGGAGCGTAGCCGGAGCATGGACGTGGTCCGGCGTGCTCACCACCACCGCGTCGATCCCCTTCTGCTCCAACATCCGTCGGTAGTCGTTATAGGTCTTGGCGCCGGGGAGCTTCTGCGCGGCGGCGGCGAGGTAGTTGTCGTCTACGTCGCAGAGGGCTACGATGTTCTCGTCGCTCACCCCCGCCAGGTTGTCGGCGCCCCGGTTCGCCACACCGATGACCCCGATGTTCAGCTTCTCGATTGCGCTCATACCGCGTGCCCTCGTCGCCAGGGTAAGTCCCGCGGCGCCCATCAGAAACGTCCGTCTCGAAACCATGAAGTATCTCCTTTTCCGCGGAGCACGCAGAGTACGCGGAGATTCGATAGAGTGGACCCAGGAGCTCTGCTATGGACCCCGGGCTCGTCTCTGATCATTCTCTGCGCTCTCTGTGTCCTCTGTGGTTATCTTCTCCGGATCTCCCGGATGTAGATGTTCTTAAACCAGAGCTCGTCGCCGTGGTGCTGGAGCTCGATCTGCCCCGTCGGATATATGGGCTTGTCCCGCTCCCAGTAGTTCTCCATGGTCACGTGGTCCGTAACCAGTACGCCGTTCAGCCAGACTGTCACCTTGTCGCCGACCATCACGATACGGAAGTGGTTCCACTGACCGGGCGGGTTGTCGGCGACTTTGAGTGGGTCGCTCGGGTTCTTCTGGTTGTTGTAGAGGCCGCCGGAGCCGCGAGGGTTATCCCAGATCTGCACCTGTGGACTCCCGCGCAGATAGATTCCACTGTCCCCTTTCGGCGGGATCTTCCAGTCCACTAGCAGCTCAAAGTCTCCATAGTCCTTCGCGGTACAGAGACTCTGTCCCTTGCCGTCGTAGTGGAGCACGCCGTCCTGCACGGTCCAGTGGTCCCTCATTTGCCGGTCGGCGACTGCCTGTGCGGCGGCGAGCTGATCCGGCGACATGCGCGCTCGCGCCGGCGGACCGCCATCCGGGGCGACCAACCCCTTCCATCCGCGCAGGTCCTTGCCGTTGAACAGGGCTTTGAAGCCGCGGGGCGGCTTGTTGTCCCTGGCGGGCGGTTGAAGGTTGAAGGTTGAAGGTTGAAGGTCAGAGGCGATGGAAGGAAGTGTGGACAAGAGCAGGGCAAGGGCGGGTGCGACACGGACAAAGGTGCGCATAGAGCCTCCTCAGAGGGGATAACTCCAGTGTACTATGTACGTCAATGAGCGGTCACCACCATCCAATGAAGGTGCGCCTGAAGGCCGTCTGGCTGTATGTGCGGCGCATCTGGCAGGCGTACGGCAAGGACTCCGGGGGGCTGATGGCGGCGGCGCTCGCCTTCTACGGCCTGCTTTCGCTTGTGCCGCTCCTCTCCCTGGGCGTGGCTATCCTCGGCGCGATCCTCGGCAGCAGCCAGCACGCGCTCAACAGCCTCCAAAACGCCATCGAGCAGGCCCTTCCAGGCAACGGGGACATGATCTACGACACCCTGAGCGGCATTAAAGAGGGGACGGGTCTTGCCGGGATTGCGGGTCTGGTGGGTCTGGCGTTCTCCGCCAGCGCCATCTTCACCAACATGGAGCTGGCCCTCAACAACATGTGGAAGGCGGAGCGGATGCGCGCCTGGTGGAGCCAGCGGTTAGTGGCGCTTGGAACTTCGCTGCTGGTACTGCTGCTCCTGCTCGCCTCGCTGGCCGTAACCTCGGTCCTCACGTGGCTGCAGAACCGGCAGATTCCCGGCTATGGAGAGGCATCCCACATCCCGTTCGTCTGGACGGTTATAGGTCACCTGGTGCCATTGGCGCTCTCCATCCTCATGTTCACGGTCCTCTACAAGATCGTGCCCAACTGCGTCATCGAGTGGCGCAGCGCCGTAAGGGGAGGCATATTCGCCGGAGTGGCGTGGGAGCTCGCCAAGCTGCTCTTCGCGGTCTACGTGGGACACTTCGCACACTACAACAAGGTGTACGGCTCCCTCGGCGCCATTGTGAGCCTCATGTTCTGGGCGTACTATTCGGCGACTATCCTGTTCCTGGGCGGAGAGATCGCGGCAGACCGGGGCCACGACTATCCGGCGCTGGAGCCCCCGGCGGCGAACATACCGCACGCGCAGCCAAGGGAAGAGGGTTAGCGGTGAAGGGCGGAAAGGAGCGTTTCGTGCCGGCGCTCCAGCTCCCGGACCAACCGCTTGATGCGCCCCAGGGCCTTGCGGTCCAGCCGCTCGTACATGATGGGGCAGATGTAGGCGGTACAGCCGAAGGGGCGGAGGTCCGGCGGGAAGGTGCAGCCGCCCGGACCCAGATGCTCGCAGGGCAGCCCCTCATCGGCATGCACCTCACCCGTCAATGCGTCTAGCTGGGAGGCCGCCGTCTGCGCCGCGAGATCCGCCTGTGGGGTCTGGAGGCGGGCCCGCCAGCCCGCCGCTTCCGCGAGCAGGATGTCTGTGGGAGCGATGCGGGCGGGCCGAACGCAGCAGGGGCTGGGACAGGTGGGACAGTGCGCGCGCGTAAAAGAATCAAACTCCTTCCGCACGGCGCGCTGGGCCCGGCGATACTCTTCCAGCGGATTACTCATAACCCACAACCGCCCAATAGAGAATTGAAAATAGAAAATGGAAAATCTCGTCGCCTTGGTGCCGGCTTGGTTTCGGCGCCGCCTTCATCCATCGTACCCGGATGCAGTCGTCCTTGACAGGTCGGAGCGCGACGGCTACACTAGAATCGCATCGTTGCCCCATTTTCCCGCAGTACGTACTTTCCGTCTACCACGACAAAGGACACACGCCATGCCCTGTCGCGCAAAGCGCGCCTTCACCCTGATCGAGTTGCTCGTGGTCATCGCCATCATCGCGATTCTTGCAGCCATTCTGTTCCCTGTCTTCGCCCAGGCCCGTGAAAAGGCCCGGCAGGCAGGATGCCAGTCCAATCTCAAGCAGATGGGCACCGCCTTCGCCATGTACGCCTCGGACTATGACGGCATCTTCCCGAATCCCGGTGGCACGCTGTCGCCGGCGGTCAACCTGGGTGGCTGCCCGCAACCAGGAGTCTCCGCCTCCACTATCTGCAACTCCTGGCTGTTGAGCAAGGGCACTGGTCTGGGCCAGGACATCGGCGGCATCTGGCCCTACGTCAAGCAGCGCGGAAACGGCGGACTGAACAACGTCTACGCGTGCCCGGATGCCTTAGCGGGCCCGAACAACGCCTTCTCGCCGGGACAGAACTACGTGATGAACGACTACCTGCGTGGCTGCCATCCGGGTGAGGCCAACTTCGGCAACCGCAACACCATCTGCGGCCATGCGTATGCCGATGGCGTTAACCCGGACGTCATGACTAATCCTCCCGCGCAGACCGTTCTGCTCTATGAGAGCGCGCAGAAGGATACCAACCACTCTGTAAACCGGGACGGATCGCCATTCTTCAATACGGGCGCAAGCGCCACGCCGCCCCTTTGCATGGGCACTCCACAGAATTACCATATGCACAAGTCGGACTTCCTATTCTGCGACTCACACGTGAAACCGGTCCAGCCCGGCGCCACCTGGGCCGCTCAGTACCAGACTGCCTTCGAAAAGTTCAACCAGAGCTCTACATGTAACGTTGCCAAGATCGAGGCCACCGGCGACTACACCGGCGGCGCACAGACGGACATGTGGAACCCGCAATCCGGATCGGTGGTGTACCCGTAATGGGTTGATGGTTGAGAGTTGATGGACGAAGGGCGGCCGATGTGGCCGCCCTTCGTGTCTTGTGGGCCAACGGAGACGGGCAGCCACACAGGGTCGCCCCTACTTTGCAGCTGTAGCTGCGGGGCCGATGAGGGAGCAGGAAGACGCGGAGAAGCCGTCGCGCTGAAGCTGCTGGAGGATGGGCACCAGGTTCATGGTCTGGCCAGACATCGGCTGGATGGTAAGCGTCTTCGCGGCCACGTCGATCTTCACGTTGTCCCTGTCCAGCACCTGGCTGCGGACGGCACCGAGCTTGGTCTTGAGGTCGGCGGCGCAGCTTCCGCAGCAGAGGTGGCCCATGGTGAGCGTTACAGGGCCGCTCGCCTGGATCTCCATGGCGGGGAAGCCGGCCTTGTTGAGCGCGTCCATCAGGCTCACGAGCTCGATCTTCTGACCTGCCTTGGCGGTTACGGTAATGGCGTCGCCGTCGATGGCGACGTTGTCCGCCCACGCCACGGTCTTCACGCCGGCCGTCGCGGCGGCGCGGCACCCGCCGCAGCACATGTGGCCCACGGTGAGCTTGAGGCTGTCCGCGTGCGCCGGCGCGGCCAGAGCCAGAATGCAGAACACTAGAAGAGTGCGGTTCATCGGATTCTCCTTCGGAAGGGTGTTCAGGTGTTCAGGTCCGGAGTCCTGAACACCTGAACACCTGAACACCGTCTCCTGCTATAATCGTCCCATGTCCCTTCGTTGCGCGGTTTGGGTTCCCCTGCTCCTCGTTCTGGTTGCTTCGCGATGCGCCGGACAGCGCTATCCGGACACGGTTACGCCGGCCCACGTGGAGCTGCTCCACGCGGCCCGCGAGCCGGTGCATGGACAGGCCGACGCGCTGCTTGTCACGCCGCAGGACGACCTCTTCCCTCCCGTGACGGAGCCTCGTACCTCGGCCGCCTATTCCACGGCCTGCTACGGCTACTGGATGCAGGACGGGAAGTACCGGCAGTGGCTGGCAGTCTACGTGCCGGACAGGACGCTGCTGCCAATCGCGCGCCAGGCGGCGCGCCTGCTGGCGCTGATTCGGAGCATGGCAGTTCACCGGTTCGGGCAGAGCTGCGCAAAGCTGTGGTCGGAGCCGGTCCACGTCTGGCTCAGCGTAACAGGTCCCGCGGGCGGCGAGCAGGAGAACAACAACCTGTACATACGCGGTGTGCTGACCCACCGCACCGAGATCGAGTGGGCGCGGGAGCTGGCCCACGAGTACGGCCACTTCCTTCTGCCGGGCGCCTCCGGGTACACGGATCCCGAGAGCTGGGCAAACGGCGTGCTGGGAGAGCGGCTGTTCCTCAAGTGGCTTTACGAAGACCTGACGGCAGGCATCCTCTCTTCCGGGGAAGTGCCGTACGTGAACCAGGCAGTCCTGGAGGACTACTGCCAGAAGCAGGTCTTCCCGCTGGTGCAGCGCATGCAGCGGGACGGACCCGATCCAGTTCTCCTGGCCGGGAAGGACCGCCGCTCCATGGACGCATTCACCGGTCTCCTACTGTACATGGATAGCACCTATGGCAGCCGGTCCATCGAGGAGATCCTGGTCGCCTTGCCGCGACGGGCTCAGCATCGCGGCACGGACTTCCTCATAGCGCTGACCACCTGGCTCCATGACGCATCGCCACTCAAGTCCCGCCTCCCCGCGAGCGGTCCCACCATGCTCTACCTTCCTGCCGGAACCTTTTTCGTCCGGCCGGACAGCCGTAGCGCACAGTCGCTCTCCGTCCTGGGTGCTTCCGTCCAGCCCTCCGGCTTCGGCTGGACCGTACGCGTGCCGGCAGATGCATGGAGGCCAGTCGCCGCTCCGTCGAAGGCGCCGGTCTCGCTGACCTGGACCCGCGCCGCGTGACCTTCTCGCGCCGCTGGTTCGTGCTCCTGGCGCTGGGAGGGATTCCGCTGCTGCTGAGCGGTTGGATTCCGGCCGCCGCTCGAATGGTCGTCCTGTGGGACGGGGCGCTGCTGGTGGCCACGCTGGCGGACTTCCTGCTGCTCCCATCGGCGCCTGAGTTCACGCTGGAGCGGGGCGTAGAGCCAGAGATATCGCTCGGCGCGGACAATCCGGTGCGGTTGGTGATACGCAACGGTTCGCGATGGCCATGGAGGGTGACCGTCCATGACGAGCCCCCCTCTGAGATGGAGAGCGACTTCCAAGACGCGGAGCTCAAGATCTCCCCGGGACAGCGCCGGGCGCTGACGTACCGCGTGCACCCCCGCCGCCGTGGCGACTTCCGGTTCGGTGACGCGTGGATGCGCGTGCGCGGCCGTTTTGGCCTGGTGAACCGGCAGCGGAGAGTGCCGCTCGCGCAGGGTGTGAAGGTCTATCCCAACCTGGTGGAGACGGCCAAATTTACGCTCATGGCCCGGCGAGGGCGGCTGCAGCACGTGGGAATCCGCGCGGCGCGACTGGTGGGAGCGGGGCATGAATTCGAGTCGCTGCGGGACTACCAGCCGGACGACGACTACCGGCGCATAGACTGGAAGGCAACCGCCCGCCGTGGCAAGCTGATCAGCCGGCAGTACGAGGTGGAGCGGAGCCAGAACCTGGTGCTCGTCCTGGACGTCGGCCGTACCATGATGGCGGAGATCGACGGCATCGCCAAGCTGGACTACGCCATCAACGCCGCCCTGCTGCTCGCGTACGTCGCCACCGCCTCGGATGATAAGGTGGGCCTGCTGGTCTTCGCGGACACGGTACATACCTGGATCGCTCCCGCAAAGGGGCGGGCACAGGTCTACCGGATCCTCGACGCCTTATACAACGTACACGCCACCCTGGCGGAGTCGGACTATCAGGGCGCGTTCGGTTACCTGGCGTCGCGCTGGCGGCGACGGTCCCTCATGGTCTGCTTCACCGACCTGTGGGACCCGGACTCGTCCCGGCAGACGATGGCGCAGCTCTCGGCGCTCCAGCCCCGCCACCTGGTGGCCTGTGTAACCCTGATGGATACGAAGGTGCTCCGCCGCGTAGAGGCGCCGCTGGCCACCGCCACCGACATATTCGAGCAGGCGGTGGCGCTGCAGGTCCTGACAGATCGGGCACGCGCAACAGGCGAGCTCCGGCGGCGCGGCGTACTGGTGGTGGACTCCCCGGCGGAGAAGCTCTCCGCCGCCCTGGTCAACCGCTACCTGGAGGTGAAAGAGAAGTCAATGCTGTGAGTGGTTCTCTCCCTGCGAAGGAGAGCTTGAGCGGCGTAGGCAGGCGCGAGTGCGATAGGAACGCCTCGACCAGGCCCGCGAAGATGAGCAGGAAAATGCCGCCGATGATGAGCTGGACCGAGTCCCGGGCGGCGATGACCAGCGCGTCCCGCCTGCGGTAGGCCCCGGGCGCAAGGAGGGCCCAGCCAATGCTGAGTCCGGCAGCCGCGGCGAGACAGGTCTCCGAAAGCTCGACAATGCCGTGCGGAAGGATCTGCGGCCAGAAGTCCCGGTGCCTGTGCACTTCGCTCATCAGCGCGCTCATCGCTCCCAGCACAGCGCCGTTCTCAAATGTAATGTAGCCGGTAAGCAGGCCGCCCGTAATTCCCCCCGCGTAGGCCACCAGGCTCACCCGGATGTTGTTCTGCATGAGGAAGCTCGCCATGGCGGCAGCCTCCGCGTTGGGGATCTTGCGGGTGGTCTTGCCTGTCTTCCAGTACTCCACCGAGTCATGCAGGGTGCTCCCCGGAGGCAGCAGGACATAGATGTTGTCCTCGGATTGAGACACCATCACGTACCCCGCCGCGGCACCGACGGACAGCATGGCCACCGCGGCAGCGAAGAAGGCGAGCCTTCGACGGAACGCCCGCGGGAAGTCGTGGGTAAAGAAGCGCAGGAGTCCCTTCCAGGAGCGGGTATCCGTCTGGTAAAGCAGGGCGTAGGCCCGTGCGACGAGCTGGTTGATGTGCGTGACCAGCGCCGGGCTCACGGCGTGGGCGCGCGCGTAGGCAAGGTCCGCGGCGGCGCGACGATAGAGGGGCCCCAGCGCCCGTAGCTCGTCACGGGTGAGGGAGCGGAGGCCCTGGCCAGCGCTGGCCTTCGCCAGGATCGCTCCGAGCCTGTCCCATAGCGCCCTGCGGCTCGCTACAAACCCTTTCTCGTCCATGGCGGCTATTATCTCATGTCACGACGGATTCAGATAGTCACCCCGGAGAACATCGAGGTTACGTACGAGCTCGCGGGGATGGGCTCGCGGTATGTGGCCGTACTGGTGGACCATCTGCTCCAGATCCTGCTCGTGCTGCTGGTCTCGCTGGCAGCGGGCCTCCTCCTGGGAGCGGCCAGCCCGTTCGGCCGGGTTGTGGCCGGGACCGCTTCCGGCTACGTGCAGGCCCTCGTGGGCCTCATCGTCTTCTTCATCATCTTCGGCTACTTCGCCGCATTCGAGATCCTGTGGGCGGGCCGTACGCCGGGCAAGCGGCTCGCCGGCCTGCGCGTGGTGCGAGACGGCGGGTACCCCATCGACCCTTACTCCGCCATTGCCCGGAACCTTATCCGGATCATCGACTTTCTTCCGGCCGCGTACGGCGTGGGCCTCATCTCGATCTTCATCAGCGACCGCTACAAGCGGCTGGGCGACCATGCGGCCGGCACGCTGGTCATCAAAGAGCGCTCGCCATCCGTGCTTGGGGAGCGGCCGCGCGTGCCCGCTTCACCGAACGTCGTCCATCTGACGGCTTTCGTGAAGAGCGTAGACGCGGTTACCCCGGAGGAGTTCAGGGCAATCCACCGATTCGTGCAGCGCCGCCACGACCTGGACCTGCCCGTACAGGCTTTCTATGCCATGCGGATCGCCTACCCGCTCATCCAGCGGCTGGAGCTGGATCCGCCGCTCAGAGCCCAGATCCACTACGCCGACCTGCTGGAGGCCATCGAGCGCAAGTACGCGGAGGAGCGGGGGGTGCTGGAGGGGACTACCCTGGAGTGATGGAGTGGTGGAGTAGTGGGGTCCGGAATCCGGATCCGGGCCAGCACTCCATCACTCCATCACTCCATTACTCCTACCTCCGCCGGCTGAACAGCTCGTCTATCAGCCGGTAACCTTCCTCTATGTGGGGCACGTGCTCCTGGGCGGCGCGCTCGTCGTAAGGCGCCCGGGAGCCGCTGCCCCCGCGGGAGTCGAAGAGGAGGTAGGGCACCGGCATCGCCTTGTGGCCGCGGGTCGCGATGGGCGTGGCGTGGTCCGGGACCACCAGCAGCCGGAAGTCGTCCAGCTTCTTCAGGCCGTCCAGCAGCGTGCCCACCACAAGCTGGTCGATGCTCTCGATGGCCTTGATCTTCTCATCGATACTGCCGGCGTGGCCGGCCTCATCCGGCGCCTCCACGTGCACCCAGACGAAGTCGTGACGGTCCAGCGCGGCGACGGCGTACCGCCCCTTGGCGTAGTAGTCCGTATCGAAGTAGCCGGTCGCCCCAGGCACGTTGACCACCTCGAGGCCTGTGAGTCGGCCGAGACCCCGAATTACACCTACGGCGGCGATGACGGCGCCCGTCATGCCGCGCCGCTGGAAGAAGGACGGCAGACGGGGCGCCCTCCCCTGTCCCCACGGCCAGAGCATATTGGCCGGCGGCTTGCCCTCATCCCGGCGCTTCCGGTTGAAGGGCAGGTTGTCCAGAAGCTCCAGCGAATCCCAGATCAGACCCCTCAGCCGGGACTCGCCTTCGCCGGCCGGCAGAATCTCCTCCAGCGGCCGGTCCATGTTCTCGTGGGGCGCGTGCGTCACTACGTCCAGCGGACCGTCGTTCCAGAGCAGAATGTGCCGGTAGGACACTCCGGGGAAGAGGTGCATCTGCCTGGTGCCGAGCTTCTTGCCGGCCAGCTCGATGAGCGGGCGCGCCTCCTCGGTGGTGATATGTCCGGCGCTGTAGTCCACCAGCCGCTCCCCATCCGTGGAGATGAGCGAGCAGCGGAACGCCACGTCCCGATCCGCCATCGGGATCTCCATGGCGGCGGCCTCGATGGGACCGCGCCCCGTGTAGTACTCCAGGGGGTCGTAGCCCAGCAGCGCCATGTTGGCGGCATCGCTGCCGGGGTACATACCGGGTGGAGTGACGTCGACCACGCCCACGATTCCGCGCCGGGCCAGGTCATCCAGGTAGGGCTTGCGGGCGACCTCCATCGGCGTTTTGCCGTCGAGGTCCGCCAGCGGCTCATCCGCCATGCCGTCGGGTACGATGAGGATGTACTTCATGAAGGTCAGGGTTGATGGTTGATGGTTGATGGACCCGATTCCGGATTCATCCTTCATCCTTCGTAATACTACCCCATGCCCACGTTTGACCCCATCCAGGTAGAGGTCTGGCGGCACCTGTTCGCCTCGATCGCGGAGGAGATGGGCGCGGCGCTGGAGCGCACCGGCTTCTCTCCTAACATCAAGGAGCGGCGGGACCATTCCTGTGCCCTGTTCGACGCCGAAGGCCGGCTGCTCGCGCAGGCAGCGCACATCCCGGTCCACCTGGGGGCCATGCCGCTCATGATGGAGCGGCTCCGCCATGAGGTGCCCTGGCGGCCCGGTTCCATGTGGCTCTGCAACGACCCCCAGCACGGCGGCACCCACCTCCCGGACCTCACTCTCGTTATGCCTGTGTTTGATGAGCGGGCGAGGGGGCGAGCGGGAGAGCGCGCGAATCCAGAGTCCGAGCGGCGGTCCGAAGTCCGGGGTCCGAAGTCCGCCGCCGGTTCCCACGACTCACGACTCACGACTCACGACTCCGCCCTTCTAGGCTTCACCGCTAACCGCGCGCACCACGCGGACATCGGTGGGATGGCGCCTGGATCGCTGCCGCTGAGCACCGAGCTGTTCCACGAGGGGCTGATCATTCCGCCGGTGCGACTGGTGGCTGGAGGGCGGCTCCGCGAGGACGTAGCCGCCCTGGTCTGCGCCAACTCGCGGACGCCCCGCGAGCGGAGGGGCGATCTGGCCGCGCAGGTTGCGGCAAACCGCACCGGCGCGCGCAGGCTCCAGGAGCTGTTCGCGCGCTACGGCGAGGAGGAGGTCAAGCGGCGCGCGGAGGAGGCGCGACGGTACTCGCAGGCCGCCATCCGGCGCACGCTGGCCCAGGGGCTGGAGGGCGTCTATTCGCACGAGGAGCTGCTGGACGACGATGGGCTCGGCCACGTGGATCTGCCTATCCGGGTAACCGTGACGCTGCGGGACGGCCGCGTGACGTTCGACTTCACCGGCACGGCGCCGGAGACGGAAGGATCGGTCAACGCCACGGAGGCGGTGGCGCGCTCCGCGTGCTACTACGTGGTGCGCTGCCTCGTCGGCGAGGAGATCCCCATGAACGAGGGGGCTTTCGCGCCGGTGGAGGTGATCGCGCCACCGGGCACGCTGGTGAACGCGCGCTTCCCGCGGGCGGTGGCGGCCGGCAACGTGGAGACCTCCCAGCGGATTGTGGACGCGCTGCTGGGCGCGCTGGCGCCCGCATTTCCGAACCGCATCCCGGCCTGCAGCCAGGGCACCATGAACAACGTGACCATCGGCGGCCTGGACCCCTTCCGCGGAGGGGGGTTTGCCTACTACGAGACCATCTGCGGCGGGGCGGGCGGCTCCTCGGACGCGCCCGGAGCGCACGCGGTGCATACGCACATGACCAACACGCGCAACACGCCCATCGAGGCGCTGGAGATGCACTACCCGCTGCGCGTGCGCGAGTACCGGCTGCGGGAAGGGTCCGGCGGCGCGGGCGAGCACCCCGGTGGCGACGGCGTAGTCCGCAGCATGGAGCTGCTGGCGCCAGCCCGGGTCTCGCTGCTGACGGAGCGTCGCCGCCACGCCCCACCCGGCCTTGGCGGCGGTCCCGGCGCCCCGGGCGTCAACCGTCTCCTCACCGCGGATGGCGGGGAATCCGCCCTGCCCCCCAAAGCCAGCCTCTCCTGCGAAGCCGGCTCCGTCGTCACCATCGAGACCCCTGGCGGCGGCGGCTGGTCACGTAGACACGTAGATAGGCCGCGTTCACTTGCGTTCATTCGCGGCCAACATCCCCGGCTTGCGGTGGCGGCGCAGGTCCCAGCGGACCACATAGACTAGAGCCAGCAGCGGCGGCAGCCAGACGACGGCCCAGACCGCGAGCCAGATGACGGCCGACAACAGGCCGTTGCCGAACTCCACCAGGCTGCGAGTGGCGTCCGTAAAGACCCGGCCGGCGCTGTAGTGCTCCGGAGGTGTGATCGCCTGCGCGCGCGCCGCCTCCTTGAGCGTGGCGGTGATGGTGGAAAAGGCCACCCGGTGGCCCAGGTATCGTAAGCGCCCTTGCAGCCGCTCTATCTCCTGCCGAACGCGGTTCAGCTCCTTCTCCACCAAGAGCGTGTCAGCGAGGCGGCCGGTCTGGGAGAGGTGGGCTAAGAGGCGCTCCTCCGTGCGCTGCAGGTTGCGCAGCGTGGAGGAGGAATCCACGTACTCCTCCGTTACGTCCTCGGCGTCCACCTGCCGGTCCAGCACCCTGCCCAAGCCGTCCAGGGTGTCCAGGGTGCCATTGAGGCGCGTGTAGGGCACGCGGACCTGAAGCTCCACCTGGCGGGCTCCCAGAGCGTCGACGGACTCGTGCATTCCGGCCATGTAACCGCCCTCTTGCCGGACGTCGTTGGTGAGGGCCTCCTCCGCCTTGCGCACGTCCTTGACCTCTACGGTGACGGTGGCGTTCCGGATAAGGTACCCGTCTGGCTGGCTGTCCGCAATGAGTTCCAGCCGCGGCCCTCCTCCCGCCTCACCGTTCGGCCCCTTCATCATCTGCCCCATGCGACCGCCCCCGCCACTTTGCGGCGCTATTGCGCCGCCCATCGCCATCGCAGGCACTGAAGCGCGGGCCTCACTCCCTCCTGCAGCAGGCGCCATATTGACAGCCGGACTGGATGCGGTCTTCGAGCCCTCGCCCGCATAGTCGGCGGACCTGTCGCAGCCAGCCAGTGCGACCAGCGAAACCAGAACGAACGCCGGGCAAGCCATTCTCTTCATCGTGCGACCTCCTGGGCTTTGTGCCTTCTTGCCCGTTTAGTCTCACCCGCCCCGAAAAGAGTTCAGTGCGGTCGTCACGATCGGCCCGCTCGCCGCTCCTTTCGGCGCAGAGGTCCCCCCATTCCGTAGGAGAGGACCACCTCGTCCCAGGGCGGACGTTTCTGTTCCCGGCCATCGTAGCTGTTCGGATCCCAGCAGCCGCGCTTCGCGCGGGCAGCCGGCCCAGAGGAATCTTCTATGAGCCTGCCAATCTGCTTGCCAAGCTGCATGCCGGGAGCAATGCCAAACGCGGGGCAGCAGCCGGCCCGCGGGAACTGTCCCGAAGGGACGGTCGCGGTTCCGGCGCTGCCTGCGCAGCCCGCAAAGCGGCTCGTTATGAGGGGAGGCTGAGGGGGCGAATGAAGCCCCTCAGCGGGAGCACGAGGGCAGAGCCCTCGGAATCCGCAGGAGCCTGAGGGCAAGTGTGGCGCTGCCGCGCCGAATTTGAGACAATGTCTCACTCCGGCGAAGTGCTGGAGGAGCGAGTCGATTGCATGTGGCGCGTCCGGTCCCGCAGTGGCTGCAAAGCGCCGCAAGCCCACGAATGGCACGGATTGCGCCCACCGCCGGTATTGAAAGGGTGAAGTGACGGAACCCGCAACGATCTACTCTTCCGTCACGGGAGGCTAGCTCGAATGAATCGTCTAACCATACTGGCCGCGGTGGGAGTGTGCGTCATACTTAGTCCATCGCCGGCGCGGCCCGACGATGGGGCCCGGCGAGAAGCCGCCCGCGCCGCGCGGCACGCGATGCGGCGGGAGCAGTACCGGCAGATACGCGAGGCATACGCCGCCCGGCTCCGGGCATACAGCCGGAAGGACCCGGCGGGCGCCATGGCCACCGCGGCGCCGGACTGGCGCTGGCAGAGGCGCGACGGTCGTACGCTGAACCGCGATCAAACGCTCGCTGCCCTGGAGCGGCGGCTCGGGCGCATCCAGTCCGGCACGTGGGACATGAACGTCACAAGCCTGGGAATGCGCGGCGACATGGCGCGTGCGACGGTGGACTACGCCTTCCACGGGACGGCCGCGGATGAGAGCGGGGCGGAGCATCGGCTGGACATTACCGGCCGGGCGCGGGACACCTGGAAGCGCGGCCCCGGAGGCTGGACACAGGTAGCGTCACAGACTGTGGCCGAAACGGTCAGCATGGATTCACGGCCGGCACGTCCGGGCGACAGCCTCTTCGCGCCGTAAGTCCCTAGCCGAAGGGGCCGGCGAAGTTAATCGGCGCCGTCTGCTGCAACGGGCCGGTAGTTTCCAGCGCCTTGATGAGGATCTCTCGGTCTACGGGGTCCAGGTGGAGGAATCGCGCGCCGTAGGAGTAATCCAGCCAGCTCCTGCCCTGATCCCGCACGATCAGGAGGCTACAACGGAAGAAGGCGAGCGGGCTCACCACCACGTCCACCGCCACGGATTCGCCGACGCGGAAACGGAGCTCGGACGTAAACAGAATGCCGGTGGCGCTGGCGTTCTGGACTCGGCCCTCGATCAGACAGCCGCCCTGGCGGATCCGTATGGGCCAGCGCACGACCACTCTTTGAGCAGCCCTTCTACTGGGCATGGTGGAGACGCACCTCGGAAGGTGTTGGGTGCGGCGCGCGTACGCGTGCCGGTAGCATTATCGGCACGCGAGATGCAAAACACGAGGGGATATCGTTGGCGTTGCGGGCGCGTCGCCGCAGGCGGCTGCGGATTCTGCGGGTTCTATACGGCGCCGCGTTTGGCGTGCTGCTGGCCGGAGCGACCATGTCGCTGTTCGGCGGCGTCCTCACATGGCTCACCGCGTATCGCGTAACCCTGTTCTTCACGGTCGCGGCGGCGGCGCTGATGGCCAGCCGCTGGAGACGGCTGCTGTGGATCCTCGCTGTCATCGAAGCAGCAGCCATTCTGTTCATTGGCCTCACTCCGGTCGCGGATTGGCTCCTTAGCCGGGTCTCCTGGTCCGATTCCCTGCGTCCCGCTCCCGCGGTCGTCGTCCTCTCCAGCGATGTACATCGCAACGGCAGCCTACCGTCCGAGGCCCACGACCGCCTGCTGCAGGCCCTGGAGCTCCTCCGCCACGGCTACGCTCGGACGCTGGTGGTCACCCGTATACCGCCTCCCTCCCCATCCTCATTGCCGGCAATCCAGGAGGAGATGCGCGGCCTGGGCCTCTCGTACCCCGTCATCGAGCTCGGCCGGGTGGGAGATACGCACGATGAGGCGATAGAGGTGGCGCGCCTGGAGAGAGCCCGCGGCTGGAAGGAGGTGATCCTGGTAACGAACCGCTGGCACATGCTCCGGGCACGCGCCGTCTTCCTGAAGGCGGGTGCCAGCGTGATCTGCTCCCCATGCGAAGAGAGCCGATTTGATTACCAGGCGCCCCTCGCTTTGCCGGACCGGCTGTGGGCGTTCCGGACCTGGCTTCATGAGTGGCTCGGGTACTACGTCTACCGGCTGAAGGGATGGGTCTGATTCCGTGCAACGCGCACGGTCTTATCGCCGGGTGACTGCGTGATCCGGAAGAGGTCCTCCGCGATGCCCTGGTTCACCTTCACGTCCACATACTCGGTGATACCGGCCAGGCCGCCTTCGCCGTTCCGCACCTCCATGCGCGTCGGGAGCCAGAGCCCTACTGCCACTTGCTGCACACCCTGGTACAGGAAGGTCGCCCGTAGCTTGCCCTCCCCATCGTACCACTGGCGCTTGAGGATGACATGGGTGTGTGGGTCTATCCAGAGGACGTACTTCAGGTTGCTGTCGCCGCTGTAGGTCACTTCGAACACATGAGCAGCGGTGTCATGAACCGGCTCGTCGCGAAGGTAGTGCGTGGTGGCCTGCCGCAGATCCGCTCGGGAGAGCAGGCCCACCTGCATGAGTGAGTACCGGTTCTCGGGGGACGGGCCCAGGGGCTCGCGCCTGGTAAGGTGAAGCTTCGGCACGCAGAAGTAGGAGGAGCTCCCGTTCAGAATGTATACGGCTTCGGCATCGCCGATGCGGCCCTCCATCCGGAGCTTGTCCGGACGTTTATAGCGGAGTACGAGTCCCCGGAGCTTGTAGGCCAGCCCGAAGTCCCGGTTGATCTTCTTGAGCTCCGCGGAGTCCGACTGAACGATGCGGACGGAAGCCTGCAGATCGTTGATGCCTGCCGTCGCCATCTCCTCAATGCGCGGCTGCTCTGCGCGCGCGCTACCGCAGAGGATGGCGGTATACAGGGAGGCGCTAAGCGCCAGGGTGGAATGGCGGAATTGCATGTTCACTCCAGGGTGAGCTCCTTCCGGAGAGCGGTCGGCTAAGGACGTCCGAAGCCCAAATCATTGGGCGTTCTTGGTGCGTGAAGTATATCTTAGCCCATCCCGGCCGTCAATTACCGGAGACCGGGTGATTCGCCCGCCCGCTTCCGCGTACTAGTCTACGTTGGCAGGATACGGAAGGTATCCGAGGGAACTTAGTGGTGTAACTTTTCTCGTGCCGAGCATTCTAATTGGATAACCACGGCGCGCACCGCAACGGGTGCGTGCCGTTGTCCTATTCGTGACCCAGCCAAGACGCAAATCCGATGCCTGACTCTCTGCATGCAAAGCTGTCAGCGGCTCGCCGCCGATGGAGGCTTCTCAACGCCCTCACCGGAACGGCGGTAGGCTTCACCGCCCTTACTGCCCTCGTTTTCGCCTCCTTCTACTCGGACCGTGTCCTAGTCCTCGGCTCCTCCGGCCGGCTCGCCTGGCTGGTGGCTCTGCTGGGCTCGGCCGTGCTCTCCGCGGCGCTCATCTTCGCGCGTTCCGTTCTCAAACCGATTACGGACGAGGCGGTAGCCGCCAGGGTTGAGCAGCGCTATCCGGTCCTGGGGGAGCGGCTCCTCACGACCATCGAGCTGGCGCACGCGGGTGCGGGAGGGGCGTCCAGCCAGATGGTTGCCGCGCTCACCAGGGACACGGAGGCGGCGGCCAGCGGCATCAGTTTTCCGCGGGCTATCCCGGCCTCGGATGCCGGCAGACCGATGGCCCTGGCCTGCGTCGCCGCGTTCCTGCTCCTGGGCCACGTAACGCTCGCGCCCCACGCCATGCGCGTATGGCTCAACCGCCTGCTGCACCCGGACGCGGACATTCCCGTCTTCGCGCGCACCCAGGTGTACGTCACGCCGGACACGGTGGTGCCGCGCGGCGAGCCTGCTGCAATCGCGGTCAAGGTGATGGGCCGCGTGCAGGACCGCGCAACGCTGTTCTACCGGCAGGAGGGCGCGGGATGGACCATCGCGGAGCTGAGTAAGCCGCAGGTCATCGGCGCCCCGGACGGAGAGGTCCGCAAGTTCCAGTTCCAGGTGCCGGAGGCGGAGCAGTCCCTCACCTACTATGCCACCTCCGGCGACGGCCGCTCCAACCCGCACACACTGCGCGTGGAGGATCGGCCGACGATCCTGAGCGTTCGCACGCACTTCACCTACCCCGCCTACACGCACCACCCGCCGGAGACCATCACCGCGACAGCGGGCAACATTGTGGCGCCCGTCGGGACCCGCGTGGAGCTTCTGGCCACTGCCAACAAGCCGCTCAAGCGGGCCACCTTGGTCGAGAACGGCAAGCCCCGCGGCCCGTGGATGGTGGAGGGCGACACCGTGCGCGGCAAGATGGTCGTCGCGCGCGACGAGACCTACTGCCTCAATCTGGTGGACCAGAACGGTTTCACGGGCCAGGCCCCGCCGCAGTACACCGTACGGGCGCAGCCGGACCGTCCCCCGGAAGTACAGATCGTCCGCCCGGCGGCGGACGTGGACCGAACGCCCAACGGGAGCCTTACGCTCCAGGTCCGTGCCACGGATGACTACGGCGTGGAGAGTCTGTGGGTGGAGCACCGCGTGGGGACTCGCACGGGAGAGTTCGGGCTTCCGGGGCAGATGGGCGCCCCACAGGTCTCATCCACGGGCGTCTGGAGCCTGGCTTCCCTTGGTCTGAAGCCCGGCGACACGGTGGTGTACGACGCCGTGGCGCGGGACGGCGACACCGTGTCCGGGCCGCATTCCGCCAAATCCGCCGCGTATCGCATCCACATCCTGGGCGTCACGGAAATGCGGGAGCGGCTGGAGGCGCAGCAGGCGCAGGAACGTGAGGCACTCAAGCAGCTCCTGGAGCGGCAGAAGGCCGCGCAGGCACAGCTCGAGACCGCGCGCCGCGCGGGCAAGCCGGAGACGGTAGGCGCGGCTGAGTCCGCGCAGCGTGGCGTGGCGCAGGAGGCGCTGGACCTCGCACGCCAGATGCAGCAGACCAGCGAGCAGATGCACGACAACCAGATCGGAACGGCCCAGGAGCAGCGCCACCGGGAGGCCACGGAGCAGAGTCTCCAGCAGCTTGGCCAGAAGGCGATGCCGGCCGCGGCGGACACCATCCAGCGCGCCGCGCAGCAGCCATCCAGCCGCTCCGGTCAGCTCTCCCAGGCGGCGCGGCAGGAGGAGGCTATCAATCAGGAGTTGTCCAGGCTCGCTCAGGAGACTGAGCGGCCCATGACTGCCGGCGAGCTGGCCCAGCGTGCGGAGGACCTGGCCCAGGAGCAGCAGCAGCTGGCGGACCAGTCGGACGTCGCGGCGGACCAGATGGGCAGCAAGAGCCCCGCGCAGATGACTTCGCAGGAGCGCAGCCGCATGGCCGCGCTGGCAAAGAGGCAGGCCGAGCTGCGCGCCCATACCGAGGCGCTGCGCCAGCAGATCCAGCGGTCGGCGCAGGACGCTCAGGAGCACGGCAAGCAGGAAGCTTCTGCCCTTCGGAGCGCCGCGCAGCAGATGAGCCAGTCCGGCGTGCAGCAGAAGCAGTCCGGGGCGCAGCAGAACCTGCAGTCCGGCAGCCCATCCCAGGCGTCGCAGCAGCAGAACCAGGCTGCTCAGGACCTTCGCAACCTCTCCCAGAGCCTGGATCAGGCGGTCCAGCCTACCGACTCGCGCGACCTGGAGCGGCGGGCCCAACGGCTGGAGGCGGCGGCGGACCGTCTCAACGCGCTATTCAACAAGCAGCGGCTGGTGCACCAGCAGACCCAGCTCAACCCCGATGCGGACCGGCAGAAGCTCCTCGCCCAGAAGGAGAAGGAGATCAAGCAGCAGGTCCAGCAGCTATCGCAGCAGTTCGCCGACTCGCCGTCCGCCGGCCAGTCGCTCCAGCGCGCGGAGCAGAGCCTGGATCAGGCCACCTCGCAGCTCAACCAGGCTCACAGCCGCAGCGCGCTGGATCCGGAGCGCCAGGCCGCCATAGAGATGCTGCGCGCCTCGCGCGAAGCTTACAATGCCGCCCGCGACATGCGGGACCAGCAGGCGGCGCGCGAGCTGCAGCAGCAGGTCCAGCAGCTTGCCCGCGAACAGCGCGCCACCCGACAGCAGACGGAGCAGCTCGCCGCCGCGGCTCGGCACGGACAGCTTACGCCCCAGCAGCAGAAGGCGGCGCAGGACCTGGCCAACCGGCAGCAGTCGCTGCTTGACAAGACTCGCCAGCTCTCCAACGACATGCCCTCCCAGGCGTTCCAATGGGCTGCCGGCGAAGCGGCTAAGCGGATGGAGAGCGCTCAGCGCGGCCTGAGTCAGAGGAACATGGGCGCGGACACCCAGCGCCACCAGGAGCACGCAGAGCAGACGCTGGAGAGGATCGCTCGCTCCCTGGGCCAGCAGTCGCAGGGCTCGGAACAGAGCCGGACAGGTTCCGGCGGCGCGTCCGGCGGCGAGCAGGCGATGGCGGACGCCTCCGGAGAGCTCCAGCTCTCTCGCGAGATGCAGGAGCAGATACGCCAGGAGACCGGAAGCCTGGACAAGCAGAGAGAGCGCAACCCGCGCCACAGCCTCACCGCGGAGCAGCAGCGTGAGCTGAACGACCTCCAGCAGGCGCAGCGGGAGACGCGCGAGATTGCGCAGAACGCCGCGCGCCAGCTCCGAGCCTCTCCAGATATCTCGTCGGCCGTGCAAAAGGCGGCCGATGAGATGGCCGATGTCCAGGACATGCTCCAGCAGGGCGATACCGGCAACAGCACGCAGAGCAAGCAGGAGCGTATCGTGGGCATGCTGGACCGCGCCCTGGAACAGACGCGCCAGGCCATGCGCCAGCAGCGCGAGCGCATGGCGCAGCAGCGCCAGAGTGGCCAGCAGCAGCAACAACAGGCTTCTTCCCAGCAGACTCCGGGCGGAAACCAGCCTGCGCCGCGCACCTACGCCCCCATCGTACAGGCCCACACGGGCTCCCGGAATCCCTTTGATACGCACGGGAGAGGCTTTGGCGCTCTCTCGCCTCGCGCGCAGCAGTCGCTTCGCGAGGGGGAGCAGGAGCGCGTGCCCGCGGAGTACCGTGAGCTGGTGAACCAGTACTATAAAGCCTTATCGGAGCGAGGGAATAGATGAAACTCGCGAGGAGATTTCGTCCCATCAATGTACACGGGCCGCTCCTATGTCATCCCGAGCTCCGCGAGGGATCTGCTTTTCGGTACCTGTGCGTACTCTCTAACTCTAGAAGCCATACCGTCCCGTTGTCATTCCGACCGAAGGGAGGAATCTGGCCGCTCTGTCTCGGAGCCAGATTCCTCGCTGGCGCTCGGAATGACACATTGGGCGTGATCGCACTTATCCTGCTCCTATCAGTGTTTAGCGGCCCCGCGCGGGCGCAGCAACCGCCGAACCCGTTTAACGTGGAGGCGCGAGAGTACCTTGGCACGCCGCAGTCGGAGGCGGCGGTTCGGAAAGGGCTGGAGTTCCTGGCCCGCCGCCAGCAGCCGGACGGCCACTGGAACAGCGGCAATTACAACGCGGATGCGGCTATCAGCGGCCTGTGCACCATGGCGTTCCTGTCCGCGGGGTACCAGCCGGGTCGCGGCAAGTACGGCCCGCAGCTCGACCGTGCGGTGGACTACCTGGCGGACAGCGTGCAACGGAGCGGGCTGGTAGGTCGCGGCGGCGGAAACGCGGGTCCTCCCATGTACGGCCACGGCTTCGCCACGCTCGCTCTGGCCGAGATCTATGGAATGACCAAGCGGCCGGACTTCAAGAGCAAGCTGGAGAACGCCGTCCAGCTCATTCTCTCCACGCAGAACGCCGAGGGCGGATGGCGGTACCAGCCGCAGGCGAACGACGCCGACATCTCCGTTACGGCGGTGCAGGTGCTTGCGCTACGCGGCGCCCACAATGCGGGCATCAAAGTGCCGGAAGAGACCGTAAAGAAGGCTATCGAGTATATCAAGCGCTGTGCCAACAACGCGGACGGCGGCTTCAGCTACCAGACGACCTCCCGGGGCTCCGGCCCCGCGCGTACCGGCGCGGCCGTCACCTGTCTCATGATCTCCGGCGAGCGCGACTCACCGGAGTGTAAGGGCGGCGTGGAGTACCTGATCGAGCATCCGCTCGCGGGATACGAGTGGGCGTACCGCCAGCACGAGTTCTACGCGTACTACTACTGTACCCAGGCGATGTATCAGGTGGGCGGTGAGCCATGGAAGAGCTGGTTCACGCGCCTGCGGGACCTGTTGGTAGACCGGCAGCAGCCGGATGGAAGCTGGCGGGACAGCCCCGGCCAGGAGTACGCCACCGCGATGGCGGTCTTGGCACTCCAGGTGCCGGCCGGCCTGCTGCCGATATATCAGAAGTAGGCGTTCGGGCGTTCAGGGGCCGAATCCTGAACACCTGAACACCTGAACACCTGAACACCAAGGACAACCGATGAGCCCGACTACGTCCGTATTGAAGACAGAGAGCGATGACCTGGAGGCGCTGGCGCGCCTGCGAGAAGCCTATCATGCCATGCGCGAGGAGATCGGGCGCGTCATCATCGGGCAGAACGACGTCATCGAGGAGCTCCTGACCGCTATCTTCGCACGCGGGCACTGCGTGCTGGTGGGCGTCCCGGGTCTCGCCAAGACGCTGCTCGTAAGCACGCTGGCGCGCACGCTCTCGCTCACCTTCAAGCGGATACAGTTCACGCCGGACCTGATGCCGGCGGACATCACGGGCACCGAGATCATCCAGGAAGACAAGGTCACCCGAGACCGCAACTTCGTCTTCATGCCGGGCCCCATCTTCGCCAACGTCATCCTCGCG
>CAYNFH010000101.1:0-22108 GCA_964396385.1 uncultured Chthonomonadaceae bacterium
CTAGAAAACAGCCGCCCGGCCATGCGAACCTCTGGAGGAGCGGATGCCGCTACCGTGTGCGTCTAGCGAGTGGATGCAAAGCGGCGGGTGTGTTCATGACGCGCTGCCGCCTTCGCTGAGGCGGGACTGCCGGGCTGGTGTGCCGGGTGCTTTATGGAGGCGGACTGGACCGGATGCTCAGCCGGCAGGCTCGCCCTGGTCTGCAAGTCGTCCTGGCTGGTGATGTTACCATCCATCCATGTCCACTGAATCTTTTGGTAGGTAAAGGCTACGTCCAGGGTCTCCGGGTACTTGGCGGTCTCCGGGTTGAGCACGTTCTGCACGTGAGCCTGAATGTCCGCGATATTCGCATTCGTGAGCGCGATGGTGAGGAACTGGACCTCGGACCCAACCCCCGAAGCGGCCTTCACCTGCGGTTTCCAGAAGTTGATCGTCAAGCTGGTGATGTTCTCGTTGTGAGTCAAGAGGTCGTACAGCTTGGGCAGGGACTGGTCCCACTCTATCGTAACAACCAACGGCTTGTGCATCCGTTGTCCGGTGGGGAGACCGCTCTGCGGGTCCCGCGGCGAGACGATCTCGTGGCTTACAGCGACGACCGCAATGCTGTTCTCCCGTCCCTTCTGCGTTACACCGCCCTTGATGGGTCCGCTCTTCTGGCCGGTGAGAGTCATATAGGCCTCCAGGGCCGCATGAGCGGAGCTGCTCAGCGCCAAAGTGGCGGATACGGCCAGAGCCGTGAGAAGCCCGGTCTTATTCATCTGCTTGATCCCTTCTAAGCGAGGAGTAGCCGGTAGCCCGGCAGGGGAGTGTTCGCGCGGCGGTCATGGTTTCCCTGCGTTCCGCGGCGAAAGTCAAGGCGAGAGCCCGAGCCGCCCGGCGTGCGTCAGCGCAGCACCTCGCGCCAAACCTCCGGTCGAGCCGGCGGCGCGTAGGCAATGTCGAGGTCCGGCGTTTGGAGCTTCTGGCCGCTCTGGAAGCGGCTGTCCATCAGATAGGAGAGCATGCCGGTGGTGAGATAGGTCCGTTCTCCTGGCTCCGTCGGCGTACCCGTGAGATACATGTCCTCGAGAGCCCGTACGGTGGCGGAGAAGTGCTTGAGACGGGGCACTGGGTCCAGCTTGTAGGAGGTCGCCACGATCTCGTCCGTTCCACTCACGCGGTAGGCGAACCCGAACTCCGTGGAGTACCCGTTGGGCATCAGAACGGTCATCCGCTGCCCGTCCCGGTACTCAATGTCGAAGGCATAGACGTCTTTGCTGTAGTCCTGGGGCCTCCCGTGCGGCTCCCACGCCGCCGCAAGCGCCGCCTCCGCGATGTCCGAGGGCCAGCGCCCGGCCTCCTGGGCGTCCCAGACCTCCCGGCCCTCCAGGAACTGCACACTCCGCACTCCAGTCTCCCCGCCTTCGCGACGCTCAACCACGAACTGGCCGGTCTCCAGAGCATGGAAGCCGTAGGACTCCGCCCCGGCGTACCCTATCGCAATCACGTGGTCCAGCTTCTGTCCACGGGGCAGAGGGACCATGGGCTCATACTGTGCATAGGGGAGGCTGCTCCCCGCCATCCACGGTATACCCAGCTCCTGTATGGTCCGCCACATATACTTTGCCCAGGTCCAGTTCCAGGACATGTGCTTGTCATTGAACACGGGCACAACGCGGCCACACTGGCGGAATACGCCGACTATCTGGTCGAACAGCTCGCGGCGGGGGTAGAGCTGCTGGCCCTTTTCATTGAAGGGATAGGTTCCGTGCTCCCCGATCAGGACAACGCCATCTACGGCGAGCTCGTCTCCGCCACGGCAGAGCGCCGCCGCAACGGAATGGTACATCGGCACGTTATGCTTCCTGGCCATCTCCACACCGATGTCGTTCTTGGCGATCTCCATCAGGTGGATGGCGACTACCTCACAGCGCGGCTCCTCAAAATGGTCGTCGAACTGCTTGCCTTCCAGGAACTTGGTGCAGTAGCACTCCCCATGGCTGGTCGCGCCATATTCCGTGAGTAACACTGCCAGCTTCGGTATGTCGGATTGCTTCGGCAACCGGCGCTCCTTGTTTCGCTCTAAGGGTCACTTCGGCAGGGAGCGCCCACTCCCTGCCGAATTCCTCGCCATGTTCGGGTATTTTGTGCTGGATAAGGCCTGCCACGTCCCTAAGCTATGAACAGACCTCCTGGCGAATCGATCCGAGTTTCTTCAGACCGGCTGCGCGACTTCACCAGCGCCGCATTCGAGCGCGCCGGCGTCCCGGCGGACAAGGCCGCCTTTCTGGCGGACCGGCTGGTGCGGAACGACCTCCGCGGCGTGTTCAGCCATGGCAGCCGCCTCGCCGGCCAGTACGTTCCGCTCTTCCGGAGCCGACAGATCAATCCGGACCCGGCGGTCACCGTACAACAGGAGACACCTACCACGCTGGTGGCGGATGGCGACGGCGGGCTCGGCTACTTCCCGGCGCACAGGGCGGCGGAGCTGCTGGGGCCGATGGCGAAAGAGATGGGAGCTGCCGCCGCCGTGACCCGGAACCACGGGCACATCGGCGCGGCCGGCATCTACGCCAGGATCCCGCTTGCGCTGGACCTGTTCTGCTACGTCACCTCCGGGCACCAGCTTAACCTCCAGCCGGGCCAACCGGTGGTGCACGCGGCCGGCGGATCGCCGATGGCGTTCGCCATCCCCACGGGAATGGCGCCGCCCTTTGTGCTGGACTTTGGAACTATGATCGACCTGCACAAAGGACCGGAGCATCTGGCGGAGGTGATGGAGCGGGCGCCCAGCGCCGTCCTGCGGAGCTTCGGGCTGGGCTGCGCATGCCAGGCACTGGGCGGATTCCTGGCGGGGGTGCCGCTGGACCCCGCGCGGGCCGAGCGGCGCTGGCCGGGCGCCAACCAGGGCAGCTTCCTCATCGCCGTGGACCTGGCACGATTTGGCCCGGTGGAGGAGCTCAAGCGGGAGATGGACGCTTATGCAGAAGTGGTGCGCCAGATGAAGCCGTTTCCGGGCATGGAATCGGCGGCTCTACCGGGGACGCCGGAGTGTGAGCGAGAGCGCGTCTGGTCCGTGGAGGGAGTGCCGGTGAGCCCCAGGCACGCGGATGCGCTCCGGACGCTCGCGAGTGACCTGGGGATAGAGGCACCGGTGTAGGTCGTGGCTTCGGGACGGCTTACGTAGCGGTACGCGCGCTCGGACCAAGGTCCGGCGCCCCCGCGCCCTCGGACCAATGGCGGGCGCGGGCACCCCGGTGGCGTTCCGCCGAGTGTCCACCATCGTGAACACCAGACCCTGATGGTACGCTCCCGGCTCTATTGCGTCTACTTCGTCACTCTCACCCAGTCCACCAGCACGCGGGGCTTCTCGTCCTTGATGGCCTGTACCGTGGACTCGGGCATGCCGGGGTAAGGCTCTCTCACGTGGTTAACCCCCGACGGATAGCCGCCGCCGAGAGCCAGGTTCAGGATGATGTACTTGGGGTTGTCGTAGGCCCAGCGGCCGTACTTCTCGACCATCTCCCTGGTGACGCGGTAGACCTCCTCGTCATCCACCCTGAAGACCAGCGTGTCCGGCGACCAGTCCACGGAGTAGACGTGCCAGGCGGTGGCGTCCTTGTCTTTGGGGAGCGGGATGCGCTTGGTGATGGGCGTGTTGCCGAAATAGCCAGGACCGTGAATGGCGACGCTGGTCCAGGAGGGGTCGCCCACGTTCTCCATGATGTCCGCCTCGCCAGTGGCGGGCCACGGCCCGGTCCCCAGCAGCCAGAACGCCGGCCAGAGCCCGGCACCCGCCGGCAGCTTCATGCGGGCAGCGGCCGTGCCGTAGGTGAACTCGAACTTGCCCCGCGTGTCCATGCGGCCGGAGATGAAGTCGAACTTGCGGCCTTCCGGAGTGGCGTAGCCGGCCCGGGAGCGCGGCCGGATGACGAGGGCACCGCTCTTCGCGCCCGCCGCCTCCCGCCCGTGCGCGATGTAGAGGGTCTCGGGCGAGTCCACGTATGCCTGCTGCTCGTTATTGACCACCATGCCGGTAATCCGCACGCTCCACTTCGTGCGGTCCAACTCCGGCCCCTTGAAGTCGTCGAAGAACACCACTTCCGGTTTGTCAATGTGCCGAGACGCCATGGCCGTTGCCACCGCCGCAGTTCGGGGCGCTCCCAGAGCGATGAACGCCGCAAGCGCCGCTCCGACCCACCACGTGCGCTTCCCTAGAACCACCGCTTCTCAACCACGTACTTCTGGTGGAAGTCGTCATCGGTGGCGCAGAGGTAGAGGATGGTCTGGACGAGGCAGATGCCACCAACCGCAAGGAGGCCGAGTATCCCTATGACGACTAACACGAGAGGAAGACTGATCAGGTAGATAAGGAGCAGCGTCATTCCCATCTTGTTGTTGCCGAGGTAGAACCCGTGAATGCCCCACCCGCCGAAAAAGAACGCCAACGCCGCGGCGGCGAACTTGCTCTTCCGCTCTGCGTATTGCCCCGCCCACTGAGAAGAGTACGGCTGTCCGTACGGAGCGCCGTAACCGTATGGAGCCTGGGCGTAAGGGGGAGGCTGGCCGTGTGCCGGCTGCTGCGGGGTGGCGTAGGGGCCGGGCTGTGGCGCTCCATACGGTGGGGAAGGGCTGTAGGGCGGCGGAGCGGCGGATTGGCCGGGCGGCATCACCGCCTGCGTCTGGTTGGGGTTTGTGAACCTGGTCCGGTACTGGTGGCCGCAGCGAAGGCAGCTCGGCGCGTTCAGAGCCGCGGCCTGCTGGCACTCAGAGCAAATCTTGTACGGCTCCTGGGTCATGGCCTCTCCTGGCGAACGCCTACCCGACTCGTAATCAGCATTCCGCGCGGCGCGCGTCATTCCTGCCGCTGTGTTGGCGGGTGCGGGTTCCCTGGAGTGGGTTAGTCGCTCGCGGCGGGAGGGCTTGGAGTGGCGGCGGTGCCCGTGCGCCTATGCTTGCCCTTATCCGCCGCAGCCTCGCGGGTGCGGGTACGGCGCGCGGGGCGGGCCATCATTGCGAGGAAGCGCTCGGCCGAAAGGATTCCCTTACCCTCCGCGTTTACCTTCGCGACCAGTACGTGCGCGGGCCTGATCTTCTCGTCTGGACGGGTCAGAGGCAGCGCGATTAACGCGTCGGCTTCAGGATTCTTGAACACCATGTACTCAGGTGTGTCCTTGCGCGCGTATCCGAGCCGAATAAGCACTTCGCTCAATCGCCCGTAAGTCATTGGGGTGGTCTCAAATGCGGTTCGGGTTATCATCGAGTTGCCTCAGCGCCTCTTGCTTGTACTGTCGGAACTCCTTGATTGCACGCTCGTCCAGCACGTTCGCAGCCGGTACAAACAGTCGAATTGTTTCCTGCCCCTGGCTCAGGCTAACCGACAACGTGCGAATGTAAGACTGTATGAAGAGCCAGTAGGCTCGGTCTTGGGCTGCCTCGTACACAACGAGGATAACGGGCATCGCCTCGTGGAGCCACAGGTCCAAGTGCCTGGCGCTCACATCGCATACAACGGCGCCGTCGCCCGCACGCCGCCTCATTCCGTCGGTCGCCTTGCGCCGGCCCGTCCTCATGCTTGGAGATGCGCTGCAGACATGCCGGGCCTATCCGCCAATGGCCGGCCGAGAGGCGGTGGGGGCGGGGAGGCCGGGGCGGGGTTGGAGGGCGGTGGCGGCCTGCGCGCCGAGGCGGACCCACGGGGCGGGGTAGATGCCGATGGCGAGCACGCCCAGCACGCAGAGGCCGATGGCCACCTGGAGCGGGCCGGCGGTCGGGAGGCGGCGGTCATCCTCTGGATCGCGGATGTATACCTGGAGCGCAACCATCAGGTAGTAGTAGAGAGAGACTACGCTGATAAGCGCCCCCACCAGCACCAGCCCGTGCTGGCCCCCCTCCCAGCCCGCGGCGAACAGGTACAGCTTCCCCACGAACCCCGCCAGCGGCGGGATACCTCCGAGCGAGAAGAGGATCACCAGCATCGCGAATGCCAGCAAGGGCGAGCGGCGGTGCAGGCCCCGCAGCGCGGTCACCTCGTCGGAGCCCGTGGCGTCCTTCACGGCCTGCGCCACCAGGAAGCCGCCCACGTTGGCAAAGGTGTAGAGCAGCAGGTACATCAGCACGGAGCCGGCCACCATCTCGGACTCGGTGCTGCCCGTCATAGCGACCAGCACATAACCGGCCTGCGCGATTCCGGAGTAGGCCAGCAACCGTTTGAGGTTGGTCTGCCGCAGCGCCACCAGGTTGCCGAGCGCCATGGAGAGCGCCGCCAGGAGCACCAGGACGGGAAGCCACTGGCCGGCGGCCATGCCGAACGGCGCCACGAGCAGCCGGAGCAGCGCGGCGAACCCGCCGGCTTTGGAGGCGGTGGAGAGGAACGCGGTAACGGTGGACGGCGCGCCCTCGTACACGTCCGGCGCCCAGAGGTGGAAGGGGACCGCCGCTACCTTGAACAGGATACCGCCGGCCACCAGCGCCAGCCCCAGCCACAGCCCCGCCGCGTAGGCACCCTGCAGCGTGCGCATCGCGGCCGCGATCGATTCGTAGGAGGTGCCACCCTGTCCGTGGGTCGCGCTGGCCGTAACGCCGTATAGGATGCTGGCCCCGTAGAGGATGACCGCCGACGCCACCGCCCCGAGGATGAACAGCTTCAGCGCGGCCTCGGCAGACCGCCGCTCCCGCTTGGCGAAGCCCGCGAGCGCGAACAGGCAGATGGTGGAGAGCTCGATCCCGATGTAGAGGGACAGCAGCCCGCCAGCCGCGGCCATAATCATCAGCCCCATGGCCGAGAAGACCAGCAGCGCGTAGTACTCGCCCACGAACCGCATGCGCCGCTCTTCGCCCGCCGAGCCGATGGCGACCACGGCCAGCGCCGCGAGGAAGACGGTGTCAAACGCGCGGGAGTAACCGTCGAACAGCAGCGCGCCGCGCCAGGGCCTGGCGACTGGCCCGGCCCAGTCCAGCGCGAGCGCCGCGAGCGCTCCGGTGGCCGTGATCCAGCCGAAGACCGGGGCGCGCCGCCGGCCGGTGAACGTGTCCAGCAGCGCTACGCCCACTCCGAGCAGGGTGAGGATGATGTACGGATAGAGGGGTCGATAGTCGGATATCATCTGTTCTGTGCCGTTGTCATTCCGACCGGAGGGAGGAATCTGGCGACTCTGGGCCGGATCCCAGATTCCTCGCTGTCGCTCGGAATGACCATGCTCGTGACCTAACCGTCGCGGACGCGGCGGCTTGCACCGCCGGTACGGTCTTCAAGCCGGTATCTATCAGGTTCACCAGCGGGCGCGGGAAGACGCCCACCACCAGCAGGAGCACGGCGAGCGCGGAGATGGCGACCCACTCGGTGGTCCGCGCGTCCGGCAGCGAGCGATACTCCTCCTCATTGACCGGACCGAGGAATATCTTCTGCAGCACCCGCAGCACGTAGATGGCGGTCAGCACGATACCGGCGGCTGAGATGAGCGCCAGCACCGGGAACTTCAGCCACATACCATAGAAGCAGAGGAACTCCGCGATGAATCCGCTGGTCGCGGGCAGCCCGAAGGAGGCCAGCCCGCCCACCGTCATGGCGATGGCGATGCCGGGCATCTTCCTGGCGAACCCGCCCATGGCCAGGATATTGCGGGTGTGCGCCTTCTCGTACACGAGCCCCACCACCGCGAAGAAGAGGCCGGTCATGATCCCGTGCGAGAACATCTGCATCACGGCCCCGTTCACGCCGATGGGGTTCAGCGAGGCCAGCCCCAGCATCACCACGCCCATGTGGGAGACGCTGGAGTAGGCGATGACGTACTTCAGGTCGGTCTGCCCCATGGCGGAGAACGCGCCGTAGAGGATGTTGATCGTGGCGATGGCCGCCATGAGCAGCGCCCAGTCCTGCGCGCCCTGCGGCAGCAGCCCCAACCCGATCCGCAGCACGCCGTAGGCCCCCAGCTTCATCAACACGCCCGCGTGCAGCATGGAGACCGCCGTGGGCGCCGAGGCGTGGCCGTCCGGCGACCAGGTGTGGAGCGGCCAGATTCCGGCCAGGATCCCGAAGCCGACGTACACCGCCAGGAAGGTCCAGCGCTGGAAACCGGGATCGAACTGGGCGCCGGCCAACTGCGCCAGGTCGAAGGTGTGCGCGGGCGCGGCGAAGTAGAGGCCCAGGATGGCCACCAGAATTAAGGCGCTGCCCGCGAGAAGCATCAGCGTCAGCTTCATCGCGGAGTACTCCTTGGTCCGCTCTTTGGTGGAGGTGCCCCACACGCCGATGAGCAGGTACATCGGCAGCACGGCCAGCTCGTAGAAGAGGAACAGGAAGAACAGGTCGCGCGCTACGAAGACGCCGAAGACGCCGCCCACCAGCAGCAGCAGCAGTGCCAGGAATTCCTTGGTCCGCAGCTTCTGGGTCCATGAGGCGAAGATGCCGCCGGTGATGATGATGGCGGTGAGGAGCACCAGGACGACGCTGGTGCCGTCCACTCCCACGTGGTACGTGATGCCCAGGGGGCGCACCCAGGGAACCGACTCTTCGAACTGGAAACCTCCGACGGCACGGTTGTACGCCAGCGTTATGTAGATGGCCGGCGGCAGCGTGAGGCCCGCGCCCGCCAGTCCCACGAACCGGATCAGGAGCCCCTTGGAGGCCGGGATCAGAAGGAGCGCGATGGCGGCCACGATGGGGCAGAGGACGACGAAGCTCAGAAGGTGGCCGCTCACGGAATGCTCCTTAGACTGGTGGAAGACCCCACCCGTTTCCCCTCCCCTTGGTAAGGGGAGGGGAACACCATGCCAAGCCGCGGGGCCCTGTTCCCCCTCCTTACGAAGGAGGGGGTTTGGGGGAGGTTCCTCTCGTGCGTGGGGCCGGCGCCCATGCCAAACAGCGCCAACAGGACGGCCAGGATCAGCGCAGCAGCCACCATCGCGCCCGCATAGGACTGCGCTTGCCCGTTGGCGCTGCGCCGGAGGGCCGAGCCGGCCTGCCCGCAGAGCCAGCCGATGCCGTTCATGGCGCCGTCCACCACGTGACGGTCGAACCAGGCGACCATGCGGCCGAAAGCCAGCGTGCCTCGCGCTCCCACCGTATTCCAGAACGTCTCCACGCCCCACAGCCCGACCAGGATGTTGTAGACCGACGAGGGCAGCCGCTCGATGGGATCGGTCTCCATGGTTGGGCGGGCGTACAGCCACCAGGCCACCGCCATACCGGCGAACGCTACCAGGGTGGTCACGGCCATCACGGAGACGTGCGCGTTGCGCTGGGCCACGCCCGCAAGGACTTCGGCCGTGTTCCCGGCTCCCGCGATGGTGGCGGGGGTGCCCTCCAGGAACCGCTCGAACCGGCCCTCCAGCAGTAGGCCCAGGACCACGGAAGGAACGGCCAGCACCCAGAGCGGCACAGTCATGACCAATGGTGACTCATGTGCGGCGCCGGCATCGGGGGATCGGGGCGAGCCGTAGAAGGCCATGAACCAGAGGCGTAGCGCATAGAACGCGGTGATGCCTGCCACGATAACGCCGACCACGCCGCCGAAGAGCGCGATGACCGGTGCGGGCCGAACGCCGCCGGGATTGGTCGCTGCCGCGAACGCCGCGGCCAGGATACCATCCTTGCTGGCCCAGCCGGAGAGCGCCGGGAAGCCGGCCAGCGCGAGCACACCGATAAGACACGTAATTGCCGTGTGCGGCATCCGCTTCATCAGCCCGCCCATGCGCCGCAGGTTGTTGGGCTCCTCGCTATGGTGCAGCGCGTGGATCACGGAGCCAGCGGAGAGAAAGAGCAGCGCCTTGAAGAAGGCGTGGGTCAGCAGGTGGAACATGCCGGCCGTCTGACCCATCTCGCCGCCCGTTCCCAGCCCGAGCATCATGTAGCCGAGCTGGCTGATAGTGGAGTAGGCCAGCACCTTCTTGATGTCGATGTAGACCATCGCAATAGTGGCCGCGACGAAGGCCGTAATGGCTCCGATTAGCAGCACCACGTCCAGTGCCACGCTGGAGGCCGCGAACACCGGCATCAGCCGCGCCACCATGTAGACGCCCGCCGCCACCATCGTCGCCGCGTGGATGAGGGCGCTCACCGGCGTCGGGCCCTCCATGGCGTCCGGCAGCCAGACGTGCAGCGGGAACTGCGCGGATTTGCCAACCGCGCCACAAAAGAGCAGCAGCGGCGCCAGCCACAGGAAGGTGGTGCCCGACACCAGCGGGATGGCTGCCGCCTGCCCGTGCGCGATGTTGGCGACTGCGTCCGCCGCAGCATCGAACCGGAAGGAGCCTGCGGCTGCGGAGAGGAGCAGGACGCCGATCAGGAAGCCGACGTCGCCGAAGCGCGTGACTACAAACGCCTTCTTGGCGGCGCTGGCCGCGCTGGGCTTGAACCACCAGAACCCGATGAGCAGGTAGGAGCAGATGCCCACCAACTCCCAGCAGACATAGAGCTGGAACAGGTTATTGGCTGTGACGAGCCCGAGCATGGAGGCGGTGAAGAGGCTCAGATAGCCAAAGTACCGCGCATACCCGTTGTCGCCCTTCATGTATCCGATGGAGTAGATCTGGACGAGCGCGCTGACGATGCAGACCACCAGCACCATCATCCAGGACATGGCGTCCAGGTGCACGCCGAGCGCGATGTCGAAGCGCGGGGGAATACTGAGCCATGTGAGCTCCGCGTGCGCTCCGGCGCCATGCGGGTTCACGCCCAGCGCCACTCCGAGGCTCAGAAGCACCGCCACAATGGTAAGTGCCGGGGCGAACTTCGCGCCAGGACGCACCAGGGCCAGGACGCCCACGAGGATGGCCGCCAGCAGGGGAGCGATGGGAATGAGCCAGACGTAATTAGTCATTTTCGATTTTCGATTTTGGAGTTTCGATTCATGCAGTCTGCAATGCCGTCATCCCGAACGAACAGTGAGGGATCTGGCTCCGGGTCAGAGCCGCCAGATTCCTCGCTGGCGCTCGGAATGACAATTCCTGCTACCCCTTCAGCTCGCTCACCTGCTCGACCTCGATAGTGCCAAAGTCGCGGTAGATGTTCAGGATGATGGCCAGCCCTACAGCCGCTTCCGCCGCCGCCACGGTGATTCCGACGAGCACGAAAACATGCGGCTCCATGGAGGCCGGCGCCAGGTATCGCCAGAAGGCCAGGAAGTTGAGGTTGGCCGCGTTGAGCATCAACTCCACGCCCATCAGCAGAGCGATGGCGTTCCGCCGGCTGATGACGGCGTACGTGCCCAGCGCGAACAGCACCGCGCTCACCAGTAGGTAGGCTGTCAGTGGCATGTCGTCGCCCCGGTGTCATTCCGAACAGAGTTAGGAATCTGGCCCAGCCCCAGGCTCCAGCGCCTCATTGTCCCACGCCCACCAGTTCCCGCCCCTCTTCCGGCAGCTCGGCGGCCACGTGGGGAGGGGGAGCCTGCCCGTCGCCTCGGATCTCTTCCACCGCCAGCGGCGGGACCTCCGGCGCCGGCTCACGCTCCGACTTGGCCAGTACGATGGCGCCGATTAGCGCCGCGAGCAGCAGCAACGAGGAGACCTCAAACGGCACCGCATAACTCGTGATGAGCTCCAGGCCCAGGTGCCGCACCTGGTTGGTGGCGTCGGCGGGCGCGCCCACGTTGATCACCCATGGCTGCCGCGTAAGCGTCCAGCCTATGCCTAAGGCCATGACGGCGCACAGCAGCCCCGCCCAGAGGCCGTACCGGTTGGTCTGCGGCACGCGCGGGTTCATCACATCCTGGGTCAGCATGAGGGCGAAGAGAATCAGGACCATGATGGCCCCGGCGTAGATCAGAAGCTGGACCACAAAGAGGAAGTGCGCCTCCAGCATCGCGAACAGGCCCGCCACGCCCACCAGGCACGGCAGCAGCCAGTAGCCTGCGTGGACGATGTTGCGGGACTGGACCACGAAGAGCGCCGGGATCAGCGTGAGCGCGGCCAGGCATGCAAAGGCTATCCACGTGCCGGTGCTCATGGGGCGGCCGCCTTCTTTGCCGCCTCTTCCGCCAGAGCCGCTTCAATGGTGGCGTTGTTCCGCTCCACGGCTTCCACGCCACCGGGGGTCAGGTCCGCGATATGGAACATGCTTACGTCCCGCCGGGTGGATGCCAGCTCGTATGCCGGTCCCATGTAGATGGCATCGAACGGGCAGGCTTCAATGCAGAGGTTGCAGAACATGCAGCGGCCCAGGTCCATGTCGAACTCGCGGACGCCGGCATGTTTGCCCGCGCCCAGCTTCACCATGGAGATGACCCTGGTGGGGCAGGCCTGCTCGCAGAGCGTGCAGCCCACGCACTTGAGGCGGCCGGCTTCCTCGTCATACGGGAGGTAGAAGAGGCCACGGTACCGGGGCGAAACCTTCGGACGCTCGTACGGGTATTGGAGCGTGATCTTCTCGCGTCCCACAAGGTTGCGGAAGGTGACCGCCATCCCCTTGAGGAAGCTGGTGAATCCGCCAATGAAGTCCGCTATGGGATGAATGCGATTTTCAATTTTCAATTTTCGATTACCAAGTCGACACCACTAGAGGGCTCGAACGCCTGAACGCCCGATCCTCGACTCTCAAGTCTCAGCCCTCAACCAGTTATCCAGACCACCCAGCCAGCGGCGGCGCAGAGCACCAGGAGGGAGAGCGGCACCAGTGCCTTCCAGCAGAAGCCCATCATCTGGTCTATGCGCAAGCGCGGCAGCGTCCACCGGACCCACATCATGAGGCAGATAAGGGCGAAGGTCTTCAGCGTAAACCACACGGCCGCAGGCAGAATAGAAGGGCCGAGCCAGCCGCCGAAGAAGAGCACCACCGCAAACCCGGCGGAGAAGAAATTGTTAGCGAACTCCGCCAGAAAGAAGAAGGCGAACCGCATGCCGGAGTACTCGGTGTGGAAGCCGCTCACCAGCTCCGATTCCGCTTCCGGCAGGTCGAACGGCGCGCGGTTCACCTCCGCCAGCGAGCAGACCAGGTAGATGAGGAAGCCGGGGACCAGCACCGGCGCGTGCCGGACGATGTTCCAGAGGCCCGCCTGCTGGTTTACAATGCCGATCATGGACATGGTGTTGGCGAAGACGATAACCGCCAGCACCACGATGACCATAGGTACCTCATAGGAGATGAGCTGCGCCACGGCGCGCACGCCGCCCAGCAGTGTGTACTTGTTGTTGGAGCCCCAGCCGGCTGCCAGGACGCCGAGCGCCGCCGTGGTAGAGACTGCAATGACGTACAGCGCGGCCAGCGGGTAGTCATAGCCGATCCAGGCGGCGCTGAACGGCAGCGCCATGAAGGTCATTACCGTAGGAACGAACACCAGGTAGGGCGCCAGAAGGAAGAGCGGCCGGTCCGCCGCGGCGGGGATCACGTCCTCCTTGGTCATCAGCTTCAGCGCGTCGGCCAGAGTCTGGCCGAGCCCCTTCCATCCTACGTGCATGGGGCCGAGCCGCGCCTGCATCCAGCCGGCGAACTTCCGCTCAAGCCAGATGATGAACAGCACGCTGAGAGCGACGAAGTTGACGACGACGAACGCCTTGGTGAACGCGTCCAGAAGCGGGTGGTTCCCGATGAACCGGAGGACGGGATCGGCGAATCTCCACGGCAGGTGAGGCAGCAGAGCGCAGATAAACAGGATCGCGAGCAGCACGACGACGCCAGCCATGAACTGCCCGGCTCTGTACGCCCGCGTCTCCGTCCCCTCAAGCTGCCGTACGCTCACCCTGCTGTCTCCCGGCGGAGCGGCCGCGTGCGACCGCCCCTACCAGACTGTCTGCTCATCGGTCTACTTCCCCCAGGACAGTATCGAGGCTTCCCAGAATAGCGATGACGTCCGCGATCTTCACGCCCTTCAGCATCTCCGGGAGAAGGCCGAGGTGGACGAAGGAGGGGGCGCGGATGTGGACTCGCACCGGGTTCAGACCGCCGTCACTTACCATGAAGAAGCACAGCTCCCCACGCGGCGACTCCGTGCGCGAGTACGCCTCGCCGGCCGGCGGCTTGAAGATCTTGGGGATCTTGGTCATGATCTCCCCGTCCGGCATGTCCCTCAGACACTGCTCGACGATGCGCGCGCTCTGCCGCATCTCCTCCATGCGGACGCGGTACCGGGCCATCACGTCCCCTTCGGGGAAGACTGGCACGTCGAACTCCAGGCGGTCGTACACCTCGTAGGGGGCGATGCGGCGGATGTCATACGGGATCCCCGAGCCCCGCGCCACCGGCCCCGACGCGGCATACGCGATGGCCATCTCCCGAGAAATCACGCCGACGCCTTCGCACCGGGCGCGAAAGATCCGGTTGCCGGTGAGCAGCCGATCATACGAGACCAGCTCCGACTGGAAGTCTTTGAAGAAAGCGCGCGTTCGATCCGCGAAGCCTTCCGGCAGGTCCGCCGGCACTCCGCCCGCCCGGATCCAATTGTACGTGAGCCTCGCGCCGGTCATGGCTTCCAGCAGGTCCAGCACCCGCTCGCGCTCGCGGAAGGCGTACAGGAATACCGTAGTGGCGCCGAGGTCCGTGGCAAACGTGCCCAGGAATACCAGGTGGCTGGCGATGCGGTTCAGCTCGCACAGCAGCACGCGGATGTACTGCGCCCGCTCCGGCACCTCGAGCCTGCCGACCCGCTCGATGGCCTGGGAGATGGCCAGGTTGTTGTTGAGCGCGGCCAGGTAGTCCAGCCGGTCCGTGAAGGGCACGTTCTGCCGGTACGGCCGCCGTTCGAACATCTTCTCGAGCCCGCGGTGCAGGTATCCGATGACCGGCCGGCACGAGACGACGATCTCGCCATCCAGCTCCACGATGAGCCGGAGCACCCCGTGCGTGGAAGGGTGCTGCGGTCCCATGTTGACCGTCATGCCCGGGCTGGTGATTTCAGTGGTCGTAAGTGTCATCGCCGTATGGGAGTGTGGGGGTGTGGGGGTGTGGGAGGAAGGGCGAATACGCATAGGTACTCACGCCCATACCCCCATACACCCACACTCCCATACTCAGTTCGTCTCCTGCGGGCCGTGCAGAGGGTCTCCGCTGAATACGGGCTCGTAGTCCTTGCGGAAGGGAAATCCCTCCCAGTCCTCCGGCAGGAGGATGCGCATCCGCGCGGGATCCTCTTGGTCCGGGTGGCCGGCGAAGCGGATGCCGTAGAGGTCAAAGCTCTCGCGCTCGTGCCAATCCATGCCGGGCCAAACGGAGGTCACGCTGGATACTGCGGGCTCCTCCCTGGGCAGCCGGACGTGCAGAATGGCGGTGCGGTTTTGCGCCATGGAGTACAGCCGGTACCAGAGCGCCATCTCCTCGCCGGTGTCGTAGGCCGCCAGGTCGGCCGGATAGTCGAAGGCGAGATCTGGATCGTCTCGCAGCGTGCGGCACAGCTCCAGGAGCATCTCCGGTCTGGCGGTGAGGTGGACCTCTCCGTTCCGATCCGCCACCTCCACCACGTAATCGCCCGCCACCTGCTTGATGTGCTCAATCACGTCCAACACGCTCTACCCACCGCCTGATCGAAAATCGAGAATCCAAAATCGAGAATCCATCAATCCTCCACCGCGATCGGCTGCCGCTCCGGGAGGGGCTGGCCTCGGCGGGTGAGTGCGCGCTCCTGCATGATCTTCTCCTGGAGCTTGAGGATTCCGTGGATCAGGTTCTCCGGACGCGGCGGGCAGCCATAAACGTACACGTCCACCGGCACGATGTGGTCCACGCCTTTGACGATGGTGATGCTGTCCCGGTACGGGCCGCCCGCGGAGGCGCAGCCGCCCATGGCAATGACGTACTTGGGCTCCGGCATCTGGTCATACAAGCGCTTGATGAACGGGGCCATCTTCACGGAGACCCATCCGGCCACGATCATCACGTCCGCCTGGCGGGGTGTGGCGCGGAAGATGATGCCGAAGCGGTCAAGGTCGTACTTGGGCGCGGCGGTGGCCATCATCTCGATGGCGCAGCAGGAGAGCCCGAAGGTGAGGGACCACAGGGAGGACTTGCGGGCCCACTGCGCCAGCCGGTCGATGGGCGCGACAATAGCCGCGCCGTACGGAATCGGCACCCGCCAGGAATCCACCTCCGCCTGCGTCAAGGACTTTTCCATCACGCCCACACTCCCATAATCCCACACCCCCACACCGCTTTCACTCCCACTCAATCGCTCCTCGTCGCAATGCGTACACCCAACCCGCGCCGAGCAGCCCCACGAAGATAATGAGCTCCGCGAAGGCATAGGCGCCCAGCTTGCGGAATGCCAGCGCCCACGGGAAGAGGAAGGCCGCCTCCACGTCGAAGACCACGAACAGAAGCGCGTAGAGGTAGTAGTGCATGTTGAACTGCCGCCACGCGTTGCCAAAGGGCGCGGGGCCGCACTCATACGTCTCAAGCTTTGCGGGGTTTGGAGCGGAGGGCCGGACCAGGCGGGCCATGAAGAGCGTAACAGCTACGAAGGCAAATCCTACGAGTGCGAAGACGGCGACCGTCAGATAACCCTGCATCCGTGCTTTCCTTTAGCTGGACTACAGACCACGGACCGCAGACCGCAGGCCGGGTCGACCGGCATCAAGTTGCGGAGCCGGTCGTGCCGCTCGGGTAGATTCCCGTATGTGTCAAACAGATTATGGATGGGCGCGAGCCAGCGGCGCGTCCCCTCATTGGCGGATTATGGGACACGGGAACGGCCGGTCGCCTAGGGGACGTTAACCAAAAGGACCCGTTCCTCCTGCTCCAGCGGCCGGGCATTAACCTCCGCACCTGTCAGGACAGGGAAACGGTCTCCCCATCGGCGGGCCAGTATGTGTTGGGGAAGAGGGCGCGGGCGGCGGCGAGAGCGTCTAGCTGGCGCTCCTCGGGGCAGTGGACCAGGGCGAGCCGGCCGGCCGCGGCTGCCGCGGCGGTACGGGCGGCGTCCGGCGCCCCGGAGTGGCCCCAGGGGTTCTCGGCCGGCGCCGGGTCCGGGCCGTACGAGGCTTCGTGGATGAGCAGCGCCGCCCCGCCCGCAAACACGGCCAAGTCGTCGGAAGGTCCGGTATCGCCGGTATAGACGACGCTCGCGGGGCTGTCGGCTTCGGTGAAGCGGAATGCAAGCGCCGCAACGGGATGGAGGGCGCGGCAGGTCTCCACTCGCAGATTGCCGGTGTCCAGCGCGTCTCCCGGTCCGAGTGGATAGAGCTCCGGCTCGTACACCACTGCCGCGAACCGCTTGGGCTGGAGGAATCCGCGCGCCAGCCGCACCACGCGCTCCACGTCCTCCGCCGGACCGGCGATCTTGAGCGGCGGCCGGTCCGGCCGGTCCTTGGCCTTCATACAGAGGTAGAAGAGCAGGTGGGGGAGGCCCAGGTAGTGGTCGTGGTGGCCGTGGGTGAGGAGCAGCCACTCCAGGTCCATCGGGTCGTAGCCGAACTGCCGCATCCGGAGCACGGCGCACCAGCCGACGTCCACCAGCACGTTGCCGTTCACCAGCAGGCTGGCCGTATCGTGCCCGCCCCCCGGCACCACCGCCGCCGTTCCTAGGAACGTAACTTCCATAAGGGTGAGGCTAAGTCTCCTTTGGGGGCGAGCATCACCAGGACTAAGGCTTCGGCTCGTCGGCTGGGGGAAGAAGCTCGGCCACGCGCACCCTGGCGTCTGGCCGCGCTAGGGGCGACACTTGCCCGTCTTCTCGGTAAGTTGTCCGCTCCTCGTAGCCATCGGGGGAGGGGCGGCGATAAACTTCGATCACGCGCCGCTTCACGTCGACGATCCAGTACTCCTGGATTCCCGCGCGGGCGTATAGCCCGGCCTTGGTACCGCGGTCGAAGGCGACAGTAGAATCGGATATCTCCACGACAAGAGCCAGGTCTCCGGGGCCGGGATGCCTGGTCGCATAGCTCTGGTATGGTTCGAGCGTGACGGCTACGTCCGGTTCTGGTTCACTGTCTTCGTCGTCCTCCGGTGCGACATGGATGGGCTTCTGGTCGCGCACATGATTCGCGCCAAAGACACCGCTCAGCCACTCTCTGATTCTCTCGATGGCGTAGGCGTGCGGCGGTTTCTGACCCATCTTATTGTAGAGTTCTCCCTTTATGAGTTCATATCGGCGGCCGTTGAGGATTCCCGCTTCCCGGATAGCCTGCACCTGAGAACGCGTCCAGTGTATGCGCGGCGGCGGTCCTTCGTGCTCGCGCTCGCTGGTTGCGGGCTTGTCTAGTGTCTGGGTCATGATATGCCTCCGGCCGGTAAGCTATGCTCAGTATAACACTCGGGCTCGGCAGGCAAGCCCTGACTGAATACGGAGGATATATTTCGCGGCAGTGGCCATCTGCAGGCTGACCAGCCGCCACACGTACCGCGTGAGCAAACTAGAAGCGTTGGACGACTGAATGCTGGAGCGGGAAGCTCATTTCGCCATCCCGAGTACCTTCCTCAAGAACTGGCCGGTGTAGGAGCGGGGGTTCGCGGCGAGCTGCTCCGGCGTACCGCAGCCGATGACCTCGCCGCCCTTGTTCCCGCCCTCCGGGCCGAGGTCGATGAGCCAGTCGGCGGTCTTGATCACGTCCAGGTGGTGCTCGATGACCAGCACCGTGTTGCCGGCGTCCACCAACCGGTTCAGGCTGTCCAGGAGGCGCTGGATGTCTGCCAGGTGCAGGCCGGTGGTCGGCTCGTCGAGGATATAGAGGTTCCGGCCGCCGCGCTTCACCTTGCTCAGCTCGGTCGCCAGCTTCACCCGCTGCGCCTCCCCGCCGGAGATAGTGGTGCTGGACTGACCCAGCTTCAGGTAGCCCATGCCCAGGTCGTTCAGAACGCCGAGCTTGTGCGCGATGAGGCCCTGGTCTGAGAAGAAGGATGCCGCTTCCTCGATGGACATGTCCAGCACGTCCGCGATGGTCTTGCCGCGGAAGGTGATCTCCAGCGTCTCCGCGTTGTAGCGCGCACCGTGGCACGCGCCGCAGGGCGTCTCCACGTCCGCCATCAACTGGAGGTGCACCGTGATGAGCCCCTGGCCGGCGCACTCCTCGCACCGGCCGCCCTTCACGTTGAAGCTGAAGCGCCCGGGCGTATACCTCCTGCTTCGCGCTTCCGGCGTGTCCGCGAAGAGCTGGCGGATGGAATCATATACGCCCACGTAAGTGGCCGGATTGGAGGTCGCCATGCGGCCGATGGGAGACTGGTCGATCTCGATTACGTCGTGAAGATACTCCACGCCCTCGAGCCTGTCATGCGCGCCGGCCAGCACGCGGCTGTCGTGAAACAGCGCGTAGAGGCGCTTGAACAGGATCTCGTTCACCAGCGTGCTCTTGCCGGAGCCAGAAGCGCCGGTGACGCAGACGAGCAGCCCCAGCGGGATCTCCACGTCGATGTCCCGGAGGTTGTTCTCCCTCGCTCCCAGGACTCGCAGCGCCGTATCTTTTGGCGCCCTCCGCCGCTCGGGGACCGCAATACTCTGCCGGCCGCTCAGATAACTGCCGGTGAGCGATTCCGGGTTGGCCAGGATGCTCTCAACCGCGCCCTCCGCCACCACCCATCCGCCGTGCACGCCCGGCCCCGGTCCCATCTCCAGCACGTGGTCCGCCGCCCGGATGGTGGCCTCGTCGTGCTCCACGACGATGACTGTGTTGCCGATGTCGCGCAGCTTCTTGAGCGTGTCGATCATCTTCACGTTGTCGCGCGGATGGAGCCCGATGGTCGGTTCGTCCAGGACGTAGAGCATGCCCATGAGGCCGGAGCCTATTTGTGTGGAGAGGCGGATGCGCTGCGATTCGCCTCCGGCCAGGGTCGAGGAGCGGCGGTTGAGGTGAAGGTAGTCCAATCCTATGCCCAGGAGTATGTCCAGCCGCGCATTGAGCTCCTGGAGGATCTGCTCCCCGGCCTGCTGGGAGCGGCGGAAATCGGATAGTCCGCCGAGGAATGGGCGAAGCTCGTCCAGCGGCAGCATGCCCATCTCGTGGATGTTCCGGCCGCCCACCGTCACCAGCAGCCGCTGCGGCTTGAGCTTGGTCCCCTGGCAGTCCGGGCAGGTGTGCTCCACCATCACCTTCTTGAGATAGTCCTCCATCCAGGTGTTAGCGACCCCTTCTCGCCGGTAGTGCCGGTACCGCCGCTCGATGTCCGTAATAATGCCGTCAAACCGGAACTGCTTGCCGGCGTGCTTGTCGCCCTCCGTAGCTCCGGGCGGGAGGACCAGCGGGAACCGCTCGCCGCGCGTACCGTACAGGACCAGGTCCGCCGCCTGTTTTGGGAGCTCCGCGAATGCTGTGTCCAGGCTAAAGCCGTAGTGGTGCGCCAGGCTATACATGAGCCGGCCGCTCCAGTTGTTCTTGTCGTACTTGAACGCCTCCGGGATGAAGCAACCGCCCTTAACGCTTCGAGACTTATCCGGCACCAGCAGGTCCGGGTGCACGTGCATGTTGGTACCGAGTCCGGAGCACGTGACGCAGGCGCTGTCCGCCTCGTTGAAGGCGAAGTAGAAGGGCAGCAGCTCGCCCATGACCACGTGGTGTTCGGGACAGGCGAAGTCCTCGTAGAAGCGCGGGAACCGCTCCTCATCCGAGAGAATCCGCACGTGGAGGAACCCTTCTCCCACGCGCAGACCGTGCTCGATGGCCGCGAGGAGGCTCTTCTGGATCTCGCGCTTGACCACCAGCTTGTCGATGACCGCTTCCACCTGGTAGTCGGAGCCTTCATCCAGGTCGATCTCTTCCGAGATGTCCTCGAGGCAGCCGTCGATGCGTACTCGGCGGCAGCCCTTCTGCCGGACGTCCGCCAGGAGGTAAGCCCAGTCCTCGCCGTAGATCTTGCGGACCGGGGCGTCCAGCTCCACGAGCGTTCCCTGCGGCAGCGACACGATGTGCTCGGCGATCTGCTGGGCAGAACGAATCGGCACTTCGCGCCCGCAGCCGGGGCAGTGGGCAACCCCAACCGTGCCGTACAGGAGCCGGAAATAGTCGTAGATGTCGGTCATGGTGCCGACGGTGGAGCGCGGGTTCTTGCTCAGCGTCTTCTGCTCAATGCTAACCACCGGGGACAATCCGAACACGAAGTCCACGTCCGGCTTCTTGAGCTGCGAGACGAACTTCTTGGTGAACGCGGGCAGGGATTCCAGGAAGCGTCGCTGCCCCTCCGCGTAGATGGTGTCGAACGCCAGGGAGGACTTGCCCGAGCCGCTCAGCCCGGTCACCACGATCAGCTTGTCGCGCGGGACCTCCACGTCCACGTTCCGCAGGTTATGCTCCCGCGCCCCCTTGACGGATATCGTGCTTCTCACTTCGCCTCCTCCGGGTCGTAGTAGAATGCGGCCTCGTCCAGCACTACACGGCTCTTCTCGGTGAGCCGCGTGGGCGCGGAGACCTTCTGGAGCACGCCCTTATCGGCCAGCCACTCATAGACTGCGGCCAGGCTGCGGGACTGTGTGCGCTTGGCGAAGAAGTCGTCCAGATCCGTGGTGGAGCGCGCCCCGTGGGCCTCCGCCAGGAAGTCCAGCACCGGCCGGAAGAGGATGGGAATCCGGTCCTCCATGTAGCAGTCGATCAGCCGTAGCGCGTCGCCGATCTGCTTCTCGTCTTTCGGGCCCCGGATCAGGTCTGTATACAGCGCGTTGAAGATGACCGGGTTGTGTCGGAGCGCCTGGTGGATGACTTCCCGCGCGGTGACCTCGTTGTGCAGCAGCGTCTCGATTTGCGCCAGGCTGTTCACGCAGTACATGATCCAGAGAAAGCTGTACGGGAGGTCCCGCTTCACATAGAACCACTTCTCCGCCTTCGCCAGGTTATAGATGACGCCGCCCGATACCCTGAGAAGCTGCCACTCGCGGTCTTTGGAGCCCACGTAGCCCACGTTCTCGTACCAGCCGCGGATGGTCTCGTCGTGGGTGAAGAGCAGCGTACTCTTGGCGAACATGGAGTGTGTGAACGAGCTCTGGATCTGCCCCTCCAGCAGGGCACGGTACTTGTTGCGCGACATCATCACGGCGTGGACGTTGATGCCGTTCTCCACCAGACAGAATTCCTTCACCGGCTTCTTCTCCTCCGTGGAGATGATGAGGAGGTCGATGTCGCTCTTCTCCCACACCTCGTCGTGGGACATGCTGCCCCAGAGGATGGCGGCCAGGACATACCGATCCTGCTTGAGCTTGTCCACCAGCGTCTCCAGCGCCTGGTTGAACAGGGCGACGGTGCTGGCGACCCTCTCGTCGCGGGCGGGCCGGGTGGCCTTGAG
>CAYNFH010000102.1:0-21842 GCA_964396385.1 uncultured Chthonomonadaceae bacterium
CGACTCAGGGATCCGGAGTTTCCCCTTCTCCCCTTCTCCCCTTCTCCCCTTCTGATGCCCTGCAGGCCACCATGCCTTCCTCCGGGCCTATCTGGCTCGTGAAGCAGGACGAGAGATGGGTGCAGTCGCTGACGCCAGCCGCGTCGCTCAAAGGGCCGGCCCGGTACGGGCCGTTCAAGCAGGCGTTCGGCAGCCGGATGGTATTCGTCTACGGCACGCGCGGCACCGCGGAAGAGAACGCGTGGGCGCTGAGTAAGGCGCGGTACGACGCGGAGACCTTCTGGGTGCGCGGCAACGGCTCCGTGGACGTGCTGCCGGACACCGCCTTCCACCCTACGGAAGACCAGGACCGGAGCGTCATCCTGTACGGCAACGCGGACACCAACGGCGCGTGGAAGCCGCTCCTGAGCGGCAGCCCGGTCCAGACAACGCGCGACCACGTGGTGATCGGTGGGAGACCGCTGCTCGGATCGGACCTGGCCTGCCTGTTCCTGCGGCCCCGGCCGGGCAGCGACCACGCGCTGGTGGGCGTCGTGTCCGGCACCGGGTTGCCGGGGATGCGCCTCACGGACCGTCTCCCCTACTTCCTGAGCGGCGTAGGATACCCAGACTGCACGGTGATAGGCACGGACGCGCTCACCCAGGGCATCGCGGGCATCCGCGCCACCGGCTTCTTCGGCGTCGACTGGAGCGTAGAGACCGGCGAGTGGGGGTGGAGGTAATCCCTAGCGAAGTACTACGGTCGCATTGACGGACAGGCCGGCGCGCAGCCGGTCCAGGTCCGGCTGGTCAGGGTCGAAGACGATCTTGACGGCCACGCGCTGCACCACCTTGGTGAAGTTGCCGGTGGCGTTGTCCGGCGGCAGCAGCGAGAAGGTTGCGCCGGTGCCGGGCGCGATGGAGTCTACGTGCCCCTTGAAGACTCGGCCCGGGAACGTATCCACCTGGATCTCCGCCCGCTGACCCGGATGGACGTCCCGGATCTGCGTCTCCTTGAAGTTCGCCTCCACCCATACTTCGCTGTTCGGCACGATGGACATCAGCGTCTGTCCTACGGCCACCTGCTGCCCCTGCTCCACCGTCTTCTTGCTCACTCGGCCCGCCACCGGGGCATAGATTCGGGTGCGGCGCAGGGCGATGAGGGCGGTGTCCAGCGCCGCTTGCGCCTGGAGGATTCTGGCCTGCGCCGTGTTTTGGCTCGCCTGGCTCACGTTCACCTGGGTCGGGGCGGTCCGCGCCTGATTGAGCTGTCCCAGCGCCTGTTCCCGCTTAGCGCGGGCTTGCGCCACCCCCTGCCGGGTCGCAAGCACCTGCGCCTGACTACTGCGGATAGTGGCCTCCGACGCTCGGGCGGCATCCTGGGCGGCTGCGAGCTGCGCGCGTGTCTGCGCGATAGCGGCGTCCGACCACTGCACCTGCTGCTGGGCGGAGGTCAGGTCCGCCTGCCGCGCCGTAATGGTCTCCTGGGCCTGGGCCACCTGCTGCTGGGCTGTTTCCACCTGGGCCTGCGCCGCTGTCGCCGCCGCCGTTGCCACGTCGAGCTGCTGCGCGCTCACGGCCTCCTGCTTGAACAGCGCGGCGTAGCGCGCCTGGTCCCGGTTCGCCTTCTCCGCGTTGGCTTGGGCCGCAGTCACCCCGGCCTGGGCGGCGCGCAGCGCGGCTCGCGCCGTGGCTACCTGCGCCCGCGCGCTGGTGACCGCCTCCACCGCCCGCTGCCGCGCCGCGATAGCGGCCGTCACGGCGGCCTGCGCCGTCTGTACGTTGGCCCTGGCGCCCTGCGCCGCGGCGCGGGAGTTCGCCACCCCGGCCTCTGCACGCGCCACATCCGCCTCCGCTCCGGCAATGCCGCTCTGGGCCTGCGCCACGCCGCCCTGCGCCTGCTCGATCTGGGCCGTGCCGGTCTGCCGGGTCAAACTCACGCTGGTGCCGGCGCCGCGCGCCGTCGCTTCGGCAACCGCCCGGTTGGCCCGCGCCTGCTCGACGTCGGCCCGGTAAGTGGAGTCATCCAGCACCACCAGGAGCTGCCCTACCTTTACGAGCTGGTTCTCGCTCACGAGCACGCGCTGTACCTGGCCGGCCACCTGGGGCGTGATGGGCACTACGTCCGAGGTGAGGTAGGCGTCATCCGTGGAGGTGTGGGTCTGGGAGTACCGGTAGGCCCGCAGGCCGTACGAGACTCCGACCGCCAGCATGATGAGCGTGATGATAAAGATGAGCGGCTTCAGCCACGGCCGTGCCTTCTTCGGCGCCGCCGGGGTGGCCGGCTCGTCCGTCGGCGGCCCGCCGTTGGACGACGGAGCGAGGCCGTCCTGCGGCGGCCCTGCCGGCACCCTCTTCTCTACTGTCTGCGGCCCGTCGGCCATTAAGAACTCCTGCTTATTAAACGTTCACTCAATAGCTCATTCTACCCTGGCAATAACGTACGTCGCCGGAGATTGCGCTGTTCCCATTATAGACAGCATGGCCGGCGCCTGTTATAGTGGCCCGACATGGTTAAGCGCGTAACCAGCCGGCCCATACTCCGGACATCGGTGACCATGCGGGACGTCGCGGACGCGGTGGGCGTCTCTCCCGCCACTGTCTCCTACGTGTTGAACGGGAAGCGGAGCGATCCGGTTGGAGAGTCTTCGAACGACGACTATCCTAATCCACCAACGCCTCCGGGTAATTGGGCTGATGGCAACAGCAACGGGGTGCTCAAGCCGGGACAGTACACGCCCGCTCTCGCGGCTCTCGTCGCGCCCGCCTCGACGATCTGGTTCTACGACTCGAACGCGTCCATCTTTCAGGATGCCCTTAATAAATGGTCCGACCTCGATGCCGACGCGGTTTCGTGGCCAGCCGGGGCTAACAGTGTCGAGATTGACGGCATCGAGACCATCGCGCAACTGTTCCTGGACGGCGGCGGGCGAGCGGATAAGGTACACTCATTTACCCGTTTACCCAATTACTCCATGCTCACCCCGCCCCTCATCGCCGCGCTCCGCTCTTCTGCCGGAGAGGAGCTGCTGCGGGAGGCGGCGGCTCTGCCCCCAGATACCCTCACCCGCCTGACCCTGCTGCGCAAGCGGCATCCTCCTGCGCTGGCCGCGGCGGCCGTGGAGCTGCTGGCGCTGCGCGCCCGCGCCACGGCCAAGTTCTCTCGAGCGGACCGGATGTTCTTCACGCCGGAGGGGTTCGAGCAGTCCTCCGGGGAGACCATCGCTGCCTGGCGCGCCGGGCGCTTTCCGGACGGCGCGGCAGTCCTGGACCTCTGCTGCGGCATCGGCGGCGATACAGCGCAGCTCGGAGGGCGCGGGCGCGTACTGGCGTTTGACATGAGCCCGGCCGCCGCGGCGTGCGCCGCCGCCAACGCGGAGGTGTACGGTGTGGGAGACTCCGTCCACGTCGCCTGCGCGGACGCAACGCGGCTGCGGCTGTGGGGGCTGAAGGACGGAGGACGGGGGACGGAGGACGGACGGATATTGGAACCGGACGGGCCGGGACGGCGCCCGGCCCCTACAGCCGGATCGAGGCATGTGCTGGCTGCCGCCCACCGCCTGCCGCCTGCCGCCTTCCTCGACCCGTCCCGCCGCGTGGGTGGCCGGCGCGTAAACGACCCCCGGGAGTACCAGCCCCCGCTCTCTTTTGTGGAATCGGTCCGGCAGGCCGTTCCGGACCTGGCGGTCAAGCTCTCCCCCGCCCTGGAGGACCCCGTGCTGGAGTCGCTCGGCGGACGGCTGGAATTCGTGTCGGACCGCGGCGAGTGCAAAGAGGCGCTGGTCTGGTTCGGCGCGATCGGACCGGGTGGCGCCCGCTCCGCCACCCTCCTTCCCGCCGGCGTCTCCCTCTGTGCGGATCCGGCCGCTCCCCCGCCATCCCTTTCAGAGCCGCGCGGCTGGCTGTTTGAGCCGGACGCGGCCGTAGTACGCGCGCACCTCATTGCGGAGGTCGCGGAGCGTGTTGCCGGGGCGCAGATCGATCCCCAGATCGCGTATCTCACCACGGACACGCCCCCGGCTTCCCTGTTCGGCACGGGTTATCGCATCCTGGAGTGGCTGCCGTTCAACCTGCGCCGGCTGCAGGAGCGGGTGCGGGCGCTGGGCGGCCGGGTCGCGGCGGTGAAGCGCCGGGGCGTGCCCATGGAGCCGGAGGAGATTACTCGCCGCCTCACGGGATCCGGTGAGCTTCCGCTCGTCATTATCCTCACCCGCGTCGTGGACCGCCCTGTTGCGCTAATATGTACATATGCCGATCTTTGAGTACAAGTGTGACGCGTGCGGGCGGCGATTTAGCGCCTTAGTGGGCGTGGTGGCGAATGCCAGGCCGCCGGAGTGCCCCCGGTGCGGCGGGACTGCCCTCACCAAGCAGGTCTCCCGGTTCGCCCGCCTCCGCTCCGAAGACGAGACGCTGGACAGCCTGGCCGACGAAAACACCTTCGGCGACATCGAGAACGACCCGCGCGCCATGCGCAAGTGGGTGCGCGAGATGGGCAAGGCCATGGACGAAGACCTGGACGAGGACTTTGAGGCGGCCATGGAGGAGGAGATGGCTGGCGGAGGAGAAGGGGACGGAGCAGCGGACGATAACGTCTATTGATGTAGGGGTGGTCCTGTGTGGCCGCCCGCAACTGCCCGGACGATGCGGTTGCGTATGCCCGTTAAGGTACAATTACTGCTAGAATCCGCATTTCAATCCCACTTCTTACAGACAGCAATCCACACAAACAGTCACACCGGCCCCTGGCAGACGTTCTTGATCCTGGTAGATCACAGGACGTGAAGCAGTTATAGCCAGTTGGAATGGCACCGGATTCCGGCCTACTGACTACTGGCTACTGACTACTTACCCAGGGCCGCAATCCCGCTCCGGACGGCGGGCGCCATCAGACGACCTGATCGACCGGAGGAGGGTTTGCATGCCGAAAACCGCAGTACTTGGACTATCCTCTCTTCTGCTCGCCTGTGGGGTGACCGCGCTGGCGAGCCTGACTCCTCGCGAGATGAAATCCTGCCAGGCGCAGGCGCAAGCGGAACAGCTCCTGGAGCGGGGCATCTCCGTCGCCCGGCTGGTTCGAGGGAACCCTGCCCGCAAGGAGATCGCTCTCACCTTTGACGACGGTCCCCACGGCTACCGCACGGAGCAGCTCCTGGACCTGCTCAAACGGGAGAACGTTAAGGCCACCTTCTTCGTGGTCGGCAAGATGGTAGACAAGTACCCGGACCTGGTCCGCAGGGCCGCCGCGGAGGGCCATGAGATAGGCAATCACACCTATGACCACCTCCGCCTGCCGGGCCTCCCGCCGGCCCTGGTGGAGGCGGAGCTGCGTGAAGGCGATGCCGCCATCACTCGCGCCATCGGATCCTCGGTGCGCCTCTACCGCCCGCCGGGAGGGGAGTACGATCAGCAGGTGGTAGAAGCCGCCGGGCGGCTGGGCGACGTAATGGTGCTCTGGACCGATGATCCCGGCGACTTCACGCAGCCGGGCGCCATTGTCATCGAGCAGCGAGCGCTGCGCAGCATCGAGCCGGGGGCTATCCTGCTGCTCCACGACGGGATCGCGCAGACCCTCCAGATCCTGCCAGATCTGATCCATAACCTGCGGCAGCAGGGGTATCGCTTCGTCACCGTCTCCGGGATGGCTCGCCAGCCGGGCGCCATCACTACCGGTGGCCCGCACGTGCCGCGCAAGACCGAGGAAGAAGCGTACCGGCCGGTGGGAGTACCCGTGCCCCGGTAATTCGGTGTTCAGAAAGGAACTGACTCTATGAAACTACACGCACTTGCAGCCGCGGCGGTGCTAGGGACGGCGCTGGCCGCCCCGTCACTGGCGGCACCACAGGGAAGGAGAAAGCCGGCTCCCAAAAAGCCGGCCGCGTCGCACGGGAAGACTGTGACCACCAAGTCCGGCCTCAAGTACCAGGACCTCGTGGTCGGTAAGGGTCCGAGCCCCAAGCCGGGCCAGCTCGTCTCGGTCAACTACACCGGCTGGCTCACCAACGGCACCAAGTTTGATTCCAACAAGGACCACGGCGGACAGCCGTTCCAGTTCCCGATCGGTCAGGGCCACGTGATCAAGGGCTGGGACGAGGGCGTCATGACCATGAAGGTGGGCGGCAAGCGCAGGCTCACCATCCCGCCGAACCTGGGCTACGGCGCCGCCGGCACCCCGGGCGGTCCCATCCCGCCCAACGCCACCCTTATCTTTGAGGTGGAGCTGCTGAAAGTACAGTGAAGGGGTGAAAGGGTGAGGGGGTGAAGGGGTGATGCGCGGGCGCTGCCACGGAATCGCTCTGAACTCACGGTTCTCGTAGAGCCGAAGAGTCCGCTTTGCAGGTTCCGGTCACCCCCTCACTCCCTCACCCCTTCATGTCCTTCGCTTGATTCCACAGCTCATCCATCTCCGCGAGGGTGAGCTGGTCCAGAGAGCGGTTCTGGGCGCGGGCGGCCTGCTCGATGTAGCGGAAGCGCGCGCTGAACCGGAGAAGCATGGCCCGGAGGGATTCCTCCGGGTCCAGCTTTTTCCAGCGGGCGATGTTGACGATGGTAAAGAGCAGGTCCCCTATCTCGTCAGCGATGCGGTCGCTCTGATCGGCAGACAGCGCCTCCTTGAGCTCCCGGACCTCCTCGTCCAGCTTGGCGAGCACATCCTCAAACCGCTCCCACTCGAATCCCACCTTCACCGCACGCTTGCTGATTTCCATGGCGCGCATCAGGGCCGGCAGCCCGCTCGGAACACCGTCCAGGATGGACTCGCGCCAGCCTGGCTCCTTCTCCGCCTTCTTGATCTTTTCCCAGTTGCGCAGCACCTCATCCGAGTCCGCGACGGCGGTGTCGCCGAAAACGTGGGGGTGCCGGCGGATGAGCTTGTCCACGATGCGGTCGATGATGTCGCCAATGTCGAATATGCCGGCCTCCGCCTCAAGCTGGGCGTGGAAGACCACCTGGAGCAGCACGTCTCCCAACTCCTCCTCCAGCGCGTCCATATCGTCCGCGTCGATGGCCTCCACGGCCTCGTAGCATTCCTCGATCATGTAGCGGCGGAGTGTGCGGTGGTCCTGCTCTCGGTCCCACGGACAGCCCCCCTCGCCCCTCAACCGCGCCATCACCTCCACCAGGTCTTCAAACGTCTTCTTGCGGCGCTCCGCCGTCAGCGCGGGGACAAAGACGGAGGTGAGGTGGTCCACCTGCGCCCGGTCCAGGCGGTGCAGCGGCAGCTCCTCCTTCGCCTCCTGCCCGGCCGCCCCGGCCGCGCGGACAACGGTGACCGTATGGTCGTCCGGGTACCGGCGCATAAGGGCGAGCTTGGCGGAGGAGGCGGATGCGGAGTCGTACACCTGGTAGAGCAGCAGGTCCACGTCCGGCTGGAGGGAGGCGGGGATGAGGGACAGCGCGTCCAGCAGGAGCAGTCCGTCGCCCAGGGAGCGGCCGAGCAGGGCGAGCGCGGGCTCTATGAAGGAGGCGGAGCCGACAATCCGGACGGGAATCCCCTCCGCCCGCGCCTGGTCCAGGAGGAGCCGCACGGACTCTTCCCCCACCAACGGGTGGCCCGGCACGGCATAGGCCGCGTCGCCCTGCCGCGCCGCATCCAGCACGCGCCGGGCAAGGGCCGGATAGAGCGCCTCGAAGCTCTCCGCCGTCTCGTACAGGGAGTCCAGGCTCTCGAAGGCGATACCTTCAGTACGCAGCTCCTGTGCCGCTGGGTGCCGCTCCGTACGCAGCAGCAAATGGGTGGCCGCGCGCAGTGCATCGCGCGCGGCCACCGAAAGTCCGCCGGCATCCGCCGGCCCCAGACCTATTACCGTGATCATGAATGTGCCACTAATTGGAGTGCGGCGGGCCGGGACCGCGCCCGGCCACTACAGCGCTTCTCGACCTGTTTTCGAAAGCGGTTGAGAGACTGCGGCGTCAGGCCGCAGCACTCCAAGACTACTTCTTGGTCGCGGCCGGTGGGGTCCCACCTGGCGCTGATGCGCGCGGTGCCCCGGAAGCGGGCGGAGTGGGTGCGGGCGCGGACGGAGCCGGACCTCCGGGACCGCCCGGAGCGGGCGCAACGGATGCCGGCGGGGCGGCCGGCGCCTTGATCTGGTTGATTAGCGACTGATACTGCGTCTGATACTGTGCGTCCGCGATCTCGATCTTGGCCTTCTGCCGGACCTCGGTCATGGCGTTGGCAAGCCGCTGCGCAGCTCCGAAGTCCTTCTGCTGCACGGCCTGGATCTCCAGGATAGGCTTGACCTCGTCCAGCGTAGGTGTGCGGGCCGGGGTCTTGCCCACAAGCTGTGCCAGGACGTACTCCGTTATGATGCCGGAAGATCCCGGAGTGGTTGGCCCGGATGCGGCCTGCAGCGGCACCGGCGCTTTGGTGTAGTCGCCGGGCTTCATGTTCTTGACGGCGTCATACAGGCTCTTCATCCTCTGCTGCAGCACCGGCTCGGGGATGGTTCCGGCGTCGCCATTCTGGGCGGCCGTCCTCTTGTCTTCCGACTCCTTGAGCGCCTCCGTCTCAAACGGCACGTTGTGATTCAGCCGGTCCAGTATCTGCTGCGCCTTGTTCTTGTCACGGACTACGATGATGCGCAGATGGTACTTCGCCGGGTCCTGAAGCTGGTTCTTGAGAATGTCGTACTGCCTCTGGAGGTCCGCCGGCTGAATATTGGCCATCTGCACCAGCAGCTTCCGGTAGACCAATATCTGCTTGATCTGGTTCCGAAGATCCGTGTCCGAGCGGAACGGGTCCTGGGCAACCATGGTCAGGTTCGGATTCTGCGGATACTTCTTGACGAAGGCCATGTAGCTGCTGATCTCGGCCTCCGTTGGGACAACGTGCTTCTCCTTGGCGTACTGCATGAGCAGCGCCTCGTCTATCATATTCTTGAGCGCGAACTCTCCAGCTCTGGGCGGGACCGGCGCGCCGGGCTGAAGAGCGGGCGACAGCTCCACGGCGTCTACCGTCTGTGCGTGTTTGAGGAATTCGTCTTCCGGAATGGTCTCGCCGTTCACCGTGGCGATGGCTTTCTTGCCCCCTCCGCATCCGGTAAGTGAGGCCAGCAGCATGAGCGCGGCAAGGGCCCACGGCCCACGGCCCACAGACCACGGACTGCGGATGACAGGTGACGGGTGACGGGTGACGGACGGAACGTATCTACGATTGCGATTCAAAAAGGGTGCTCCTGGGGAGAGATATGTAGTAATACCGAGTCGACGCGGCGTGACGTTGCGCGTTTCCAGACACGCGCGAGGCGAAGGAGTATAGCACCTGATTCGCCTCCGCGTCTAGTATACTAATAGGGGCAGATCCTCCCCCGTACAACCCGCTCGGCGGTCCTCGCGGAGAAGCGCCGCTTCCTCGCCCCGACGCCACCACATCCTTTACATACAGGACCATCCATGGCTGATTCCAACCCTATCAACCGCCGTGACTTCCTGCGCGGGCTCACCGCATCGTCGGTCGGCCTGGCGCTGCTGGCGGAGGAGCTGCAGCTCCCAGCGCGGGCAGCGGTCACCGCGGTCACCGCGGACGCCGCCAGGCAAGCGGCTCCCACCGGCTCGCCCGTCAACTGCGCCGTCATCGGCCTGGGCGCGCGCGGCAAGGAGATCCTCGGCGACCTGGCACGCTACGGCGCGGGCGCGCCCGTCGTCGCCATCTGCGATACCTTTACCGCGCCCAACTTCCTCAAGAAGGCGCAGGCCATCGCCCCTAAGGCAGCCTTCCAGCCGGACTACCGCAAGGTGCTGGACGATAAGACCATTCAGGCCGTGTTCATCGCTACGCCCACGCACCTGCACAAGCAGATCGCGCTGGATGCCGTCGCCGCGGGCAAGCACGTCTACTGCGAGGCGCCGCTCGCCAACGACATCGCGGAGGCCAAGGCCATTGCCCAGGCCGCGCTGGCCGGCAAGACCATCTTCCAGCCCGGCCTCCAGCAGCGCTGCAACCTGCAGGCCGCGCACGTCTACCAGTTTATGAAGAGCGAGGCGCTGGGTAAGATGGCAGGTGGGCGCGCCCAGTGGCACAAGGACACAAGCTGGCGTACCGCCTGGCCCAGTGCCGCGCGCGAGGCCGAGCTGAACTGGCGGCTCAAACGCGCGACCTCCTCCGGCCTCCTGGGCGAGGTGGGCATCCACCAATTGGACATCGCTTCCTGGTACTACCGGCATCTGCCCACCGCCGTTACGGGCTATAGCTCGCTTATCAAGTATACCGACGACGGCCGGGACGTGCCGGATACCGTGCAGGCCGTCATTGAGTACCCCAACGGCGTCCGCTACCTGTACGACGCCACCATCACGGGCTCGTTCGACGACACTTACGACCTCTTCTTCGGCACGGACGCCACAGTGATGCTGCGCGGCGAGCGCGCTTGGATGTTTAAGGAGGCGCAGAGCGGGCAGCTTGGCTGGGAAGTCTTCGCGCGCAAGGATGTGATGCAGATAGGCCACCCGGAGAACGGCACCGGGCTGGCGATGCGGACCGGCATCGCGCTGGTGGCGGACGCCACCAAACAGTTAGCTCTGGGGAAGGATCCAGCGAAGGCGGCGCTGGACGCCACGCAGACACCGCTGTACCAGGCGATCGGTGTCTTCCTGGGCTCCGTGCGCGCTGGCAAGCCCGTTCCCGTCAAGGAGCCCAGCAAGGACGACCCCAGGCCGCCGCTGGCGCCCGGCGCGGCGGAGGGCTACCGGGCCACTGTGGTGGCGCTGAAGGCGAACGAGGCCGCGCTGGGCGGCAGCCGCATAGTTCTGGATAAGGAGCTGTTTACGTTGTAATGAGAGGAGCATCAATCTGATGAATAACACACCGGATTCCGGGCGCACCACGCGCCGCGAATTCCTGCGCAACGTCGCGGCTACGGCCGCGGTCTCAGCCGCCGCCACCGGAGTAGCCAGGAGCTCGGTCTACTCCATCGCGCCGGCCCGCGTCCTGGGCGCCAATGACCGTGTCAATATCGCCCACGTGGGACTGGGCGTCCAGGGCTTCGGCGCGCACGTCCGGCTTCTGAAGGAGAAGAAGGACGAGAACAACACGCAGCAGGTGGCCCTCTGCGACCTTTACGGCCTGCGCCTGCACCATGCCGCCGATGAGATTACCGGCATCCCGGAGAGTAGCTGGTACGGCGACCACCGCAAGATGCTGGAGCGGAAGGACATCGACGCGGTGGTCATCGCCACTTCGGACAACTGGCACGCGCCGGTCGCCATCGCGGCGATGGAGGCCGGCAAGCACGTCTACGTCGAGAAGCCGATGTGCAAAACCCTGGACGAGGCGTTCGCGCTGTATGACACGGTGAAGAAGACCGGCCGCAAGCTGCAGGTGGGATCTCAGGGCTGCTCCGATCCGATGTACCGCAGCCTGGCGGATATCGTGAAGTCCGGCAAGATCGGCCACCTCATCATGGGGCAGCATAGCTACAATCGCGGCGACAACCGCGTGGGCGAGTGGAACAGCTACGGCGACGATCCTAGCAAGCCGCCTTACAGCGAGTCCGGTCCGGACGCTTCCGGCGAGAAGCACATCGATTGGGACACGTTCCGCAAGGGCACCGAGCCGGCGGCCTGGGATCCCGACCGCTTCTTCCGCTGGAGGAAGTACTGGGAGTACGGCTCCGGCCTGGTGGGCGACCTCATGCCGCACCGCCTCTACCCGATGATGATCGCGATGAACATACCGCTCACGGGGACGGAAGGCTTCGCGCAGCGCGTCTCTTCCGGCGGCGGCCTCTACGTGCAGAAGGTGAACCCAGACACCAAGAAGCCGGACCGCGAGGTGCCGGACTTCACCTATATCACGGTGGATTTCGGCGAGCACTCCCTGATCATCATGTCCGACTGCATCAACGAGCAGGGAATGCGGCCGATGATACGTGGCAACAAGGCCACTATCATCTGGTCCGGGGACAGCGCGCAGATTTTGCCGGAGCGCAACTACTCGGACGAAGTGGACGCGGATACGGTGAAGCTCAACGGCAACGGGGAGCCCATTGAGGTGCACCACAAGAACTGGCTGGACAGCATCCGCAACAACACCGAGCCCAACTGCAACATCGACCTGGCGGTACGCGGACAGGTGATCATCACGCTGGGTGAGCTGGCCTACCGGAACAGCACCACGTTCACGTTCGATCCCAAGACCCGCAGCACCACGCCGGACTACAAGCAGTTTGCGCCAGCGTAGGAGCTGCAGGGATCCAATACATCGCCGGGCTGAAGCCCCGGCGCTATTAGAAGAAAACCCCTCCGGGCTCCGGAGCCGGCGTCAGCCGGGTTCTCTTTCAGTAGCGCCGGGGTTTCAGCCCGGCGCGGGTGCGGCCCACATACGACCCCCTCACCCCTCACCTCAGCAACACAGCGCAAAGCGTGCCCGCCCGCAATAAAATCTCCACCGCTCTCCATGGCCCGGCGAGATAGCCGGGCCGTTTCTGTGTCTCCCGGTACTTTTCCCTGCTACAGATTTGGTACGAAAATGCCGCTTTATGGAATGTGCATTCGGGCCATCCGATTTGCGGCACCCCGCTGTGCAGGTCCACGCCACCGGCATCTCCGGCACGGCGATATCATCCGCCCGCTGAATGAACCTGTCCTTGCGCAATCGAATCCAGCTTCTTATAGCCGCGACCGTCGCCGCCGTGGCGGGCTTCGTACTGCTCGTCATCGCCACCCTGCTGAGCCATCAGCTCCAGATGGGCGTCCACGGTGAGGTCCGCGCTACCGGCGTCATGCTCTCCCAGCTCATCCGCGAGCGCAGCAACGCCCTGCAGGACCAGTGCCGCCTGCTGGCCCGCCAGCAGCCCATCCAGCAGGGTCTCGTGGAGGAAGTCTCTCGTCCCGCCCTTACGGAGCTTCGGGACTGCATCCGCCAGATGCACGCCGACGGAGCCACCCTGCTCACGCACAGCGGCCGCCGCCTGGCCTCCGTGCGCATCGATCCATCCTTCCCGCCGCCGCTGATGCCGCAGGGAGAACGCAGGGCTGCACGCAGGGGGGCTCAATGGAGCGGCGTGGTTACCCGGAGCGGTCGGCTTATGCTCGCCGTATCCGTGCCGGTGCGCCACCGAGAGTCAGGACAGGTCATCGGCACGCTCATCGCATATCACCGCATCGACTCCCACGTGGCCCAGGAGCTGAAGGACGCCCTCGGCACGGAGGTCGCCTTCCTCAATGGAGGTCGCGTGGTGGGCGCCTCGCTGGACCTGCCGGACTACTTGCTCACGCCCGAGGGCGACCCGTATCCGATGACCATCGCGGGGACCCGGTACTACGCCCTCTACTCGCCCCTGCCCAGCACCGTAGCGGAGGCCGGGGAAGGCTTCGTGGTGCTCAAGCCGTACATGGAGGCGATGGGCCTCTACCTGTGGGTGCGCGCCCTGCTCATCTGTGCGGTGGGTATCGCGCTGGTGCTCGCGCTCGTGGGCGGCGCCATTACTGCGCAGGGAATAACCAAGCCGCTGGAGAGCGTGGTAGAGGCGGCCCGGACCCTCAAGGACGGCACCTGGCCGGACCCCATCAAGGTGACCCGTTCGGACGAGGTCGGCCTCCTCCAGAGCGTCTTCAATGAGATGACGCAGGCGGTCCGCAGCGCCCAGGAGCGGCTCCTGGCCCTCCTCGATACGGACCCGCTCACGGACATGGACAACCACCGCCGGTTCCAGGAGCGGCTGGAGCAGGAGAGCTCCCACTGCTCGGCGGCCGGCATTCCATTCTCTCTGCTGCTCATGGACGTGGACCGATTCCACGACTTCAACCGCAAGTTCGGCCACGGCACAGGTGACGCCGCGCTGCTGCGCATCTCCACACTAGTACGAGAGCTTCTTCCGGATGGCGCTCACGCATCGCGCTACGGCGGCGATGAGATCGCCATCCTGCTCCCGCGCCACAACGTGGAGCAGGCGGCGGAGCTGGCCGAGCGCATCCGCGTCGCAGCACAGTCCGGCTCGGTAGACGCGGAGGACCCGGAGACCGGGCTCACTCTCAGCATAGGCTGCGCGGAGTACGGCAAGCACACGCGCAAAGTGGAAGGCCTGCTGCTAGCCGTGGAGCTGGCCGTCTCGCAGGCCAAGGAGCTGGGCCGCAACCGCGTCTGCCGGTTCGACAGCCTGCCCGGAGCGGATGGTGACGCCGACCCGTACCAGGTCCACCGATTCCTCAAGGAAGGCAGCCTCTCCACCATCCAGGCGCTCGCGGCAGCCATCGACGCGAAGGACCCCTACACCAAGGGCCACTCGCACCGTGTGGCGGACTATGCCTCCGCCCTGGCAGAGTACGTGGGCCTGCCGCCGGAGACCGTCGACCTCATCCACGTCACGGGGACGCTGCACGACGTGGGGAAGATCGGGGTGCCGGACGCTATCCTTCAGAAACCGCGGGAGCTGAACGACGACGAGCGCGCCGTCATCGAGACGCATCCGGTGCTGGGAGAGGTGATCATCCGCAAAGCGCCGCAGCTCCATCGCACCCTCCCAGGCGTACGCAGCCACCACGAGCGCTGGGACGGAATGGGCTATCCGGACGGCCTGACCGGGGAGGAGATTCCGCTCATGGCCCGCGTTCTGGCCGTGGCGGATGCCTTCGACGCCATCACCAGCGACCGGCCGTACCGCAAGGGGCTTTCGGTGGAGGTGGCGCTCCACCGCATCGCGGAGGGCGCAGGCACGCAGTTTGACCCGGAGATGGCCCGCGCCTTCGTCCGCATGATGCGCGAGCAGATGACCCTTCCTATGGCCGCCTAACGCGGTCCTTCCCTGTGTAGGGGCGACCCTGTGTGGCCGCCGCATCTCCTCCCAATGGCTGCCTAACGCGGTCCTTCCTGCCCCAGCTTGCTGGAACAGAGCCCCCGAATCTCCGAAGCTGTCCACACCGGATTGCGCCAATTAGTAGACATAACTGGCCTGCACTTGGACCTTGCCGTGAGCCAATTCGGGGTTCCCTGGGTGCCGGATGGTATAATATCATGCTCGTTTTACCTGTAATACAACCCGCGCACCGCCCGCCTTACGGAGCGCACCCCTGGAGGTTTTCCGTTGAAGCCAGCGCTCGTTCGCCGCCTCGCCCTGGGTTCCCTTGTCTTGCTCGCCTGCACGCTCAGTGCCGCCCTGCGCGCGGAAACGCTGCCCCGGGAGAGCTGGCTGGGCATCTACTTCAACGGCAAGAAGATAGGGTACAGCAGCCTCCATACGGAGCGCTCCACCTACCGCGACAGCCCGGCGCTCAAAATCACCTCTAAGAGCGTCACCCATATCGAGCTGTTCGGCAACAGCGTCTCGCAGGACGTTACTTTTACGCTCTTCACGGACTCTAGCTACACGCCGCTGCATCAGGACTACCACATAAGCTCCAACGGCTCCGCCATGGATCTCACGGCGGACTACCAGCCCGGAAAGATCCTCTGCGCACTCAAGTCCGGCGGCGGCACCACCATCCGGGAGGTTCCCGTGCCCAAGGGCGCCAAGCTCACCGGCGACACCACCGTCATGCAGTCAGTCCCCGTGGGCCACAAGGACACGTTCTACTATCTCAACCCCGTAACGGTGTCGCTGGAGAAGCTGGACCTGGACGTCCGCGCCAAGGAGACCGTCAAACTCGCGGGTAAGAGCTACGAGGCGCTGCGCATCGTGGCCTCTACGCCGATGGGCGAGATGACCTCCTGGGAGACGCAGGACGGCGACGTGCTCAAGGGCGAGCTGCCCCTCGGTATGGCGATGTATACAGAGTCATCGGAGGTCGCCCAGAACCTGGCGAGCAGCCCACCCGCGTTCCAGATAGCCGGCGGCGCGCCGGAGCCGGTAAAAAGCGCTTACCTGCCATCCGACCTGGCCGTGGCCACCGCCATCTCCGTGGACAAGCCTATCCAGAAGCCGCGGCAGCTCAAGTCGCTCTCGGTGGAGGTCACGGGCATCTCGGACCAATCCCACATCCTCTCCGACAACCGCCAGCGGGGCGGGCCCGTCGCCAGCAAGCCCGGGGCGTACCGAATTACTGTGACCGCCGCCACGTTCGACGCGGACAACGCGCCCGCGCTGCCGGTGAAGGACGCGCGCGGCGTACCCTACCTTAAGCGCGCCGCCTTCCTGGAGACGGACGACCCGCAGATCCAGGCCATCGCCCACAAGCTCCGCGCCGGCAATAACAACTCCTACAAGGTCGCTCTCGCCATCCACAACTGGGTCCACGACACGATGAAGCCGGACTATACCATCGCGGTGCCTCAGTCCTGTGTGGCCCTGTATCACAACCCGAAGGGGGTCTGCCGCGACTACGCTACGCTGTTCGCCGGGGTGGCGCGCGCAGCCGGCATCCCCACGCGCGTGGTCGCCGGGATCGTCTACGCGGAGGGCCGGTTCTTCTACCACGCCTGGGACGAGTGCTGGCTCGGCAAATGGGTGCCCTTCGACGCCACCATGCCCGGGGCCTTCGTGGACGCCACTCACATCAAGTTCTCCCAGGGCGAAGTGACGGAGATGTACAATGTGGCCGGCGTGGTCGGCCGCATCAAGCTGAAGGTGCTCGCAGCCAAGTAGGGAGCGGGCGTTCAGGGGCTGGCGGACTTCGGATATCGGCCTCCGGACCGCCGTTTTCTGACCGGAACACCCAACATTTCCTGTACCCTTCCACGCCGTTCCGAGGTTGACCAACGTATAGAAGGAGAGGAGGTGAATACCGTACAGTGAGCATTCGCAATTTCAAGCAGCTTTTCAGCCTTATCTTCGCACTCATACTCGCCAGTCTCTTCCTGACCATCGGATTGAGCATCCGCTCGATTCTGCCGGAGCAGCCAGGCAATCTGGTGCTCGCCACCTTCATGGACATGATGCGGTCGCCGCTCTACCGCAACGTGTTCGCCGCTTCGCTCGGAGTGATTGGTCTCCTTCTGGGCACCGTCCTCGGGCCGATGATCGCCCAGTCCCTGGTGAACGCGGGCAACACTATCGAGCGGATGTCCGCCAAGGACAAGATAGCCGTGGCGTCCGGCACCTTCATCGGCGTCGTGGTCACGCTGGTCTTCTACCTTCCCCTTTCCCGGATACCGGTCTTCGGTATTCCGGTGGGCATCCTGCTGGGCGTGGCATTTATCTATCTGGGCATCCGCGCCGTCTGGGGCATGAAGGACGAGTTCCGGTTCATCGGCGCGCCGCTAGCGGGGGCCGAGGCAGAGCCCGAGGATCCGATGGAGCACTCCAAGATCCTGGACACCAACGTTATCATCGACGGCCGGATCGCCGACGTCTGCCGCACCGGGTTCATCGAGGGCCCTATCTACGTGCCGGGCTTCGTACTGGACGAGCTCCAGCATATCGCCGACTCCTCCGACTCGCTCAAACGGGCGCGCGGGCGACGCGGGCTGGACATCCTCAACGCTATGCAGAAGGAGTTTCCGCTCATCGTCCGTAGCTACGACAACCGGTTGCCGCACGAGCGCGTACCGGATGAGGTGGACACGAAGCTGGTGAAGCTGGCGAAGGCGCTGGGGGGCACCATCGTGACCAACGACTTCAACCTGAACAAGGTGGCGGCGCTCCAGGGCGTGACGGTGCTCAATGTCAACGAGCTGGCCAATGCGCTCAAGCCGGTGGTGTTGCCGGGCGAAGAGATGCCCGTCACCATCATCAAAGAGGGCAAGGAACAGAACCAGGGGGTGGCCTACCTGGATGACGGCACCATGATTGTGGTGGAGGACGGCCGCAGGCGCATCGGCGACAACCTGGATGTGATCGTCACGAGCGTGCTTCAGACCGTGGCCGGCAAAATGATCTTCGCGCGCATCAAGGGCCATGAAGGCGAAGGGGACGATGGGCACGAGAACGGCCGCAGTCGTTCCGGCGGCGGGCCGAGGAACAAGGTTCGGTAGCCCGCACAACAAAATCTGGGCAGACCTGGGAGGGCGGACGGTCCTGAGTTGGACCCTCTCCGCCCTCCACTCACACCCGGAGATCGATGCCATCGTCCTGGTAGGTGCGGTGGAGGAGCTGGACCGGCTGCGGGATGAGGCCGCGGGCCTTGGCAAGGTCGCTGCCGTGGTGGCTGGAGGCTCCACGCGCCAGGAGTCGGTCGGCAACGGACTGATGGCGCTGCCGGAAGCCTGTGAGCTAGTACTGGTGCACGACGCTGCACGACCGGCGGTTTCCCCTGCACTGATTACCAGGGTAATCGAGGCTACGCGACGAGTGGGGGCGGCCGTTCCCGGCCTGCCGCTGAGCGACACCATCAAGCGCGCCGATCCGGAAGGAACCATCCTGGAGACGGTCCCGCGAGAAGGGCTCTATGCCGTCCAGACGCCACAGGGAGCCCGGCTGGAGAGCCTCCGGGCCGCCTATACCGCCCTGGGGAACCGGGTTGCCAACATGACGGACGAAGCGGGTATCCTTGAATCAGCGGGCTTCCCCGTGGCCATTGTGCCCGGCGAGGAGACCAATATCAAGATAACCCGCTCCGGCGACCTGGACCGGCTGGGAGGACACCCCTCTCCCAACTCCTCCCCTTCTCAAGGGGAGGGGAGTTCCACCCCCTCCTTGCGAAGGAGGGGGCTGGGGGAGGTGAGGACCGGCTTTGGATACGACGTACATCCGTTTGTGGAGGGCAGGCCCCTTTGGCTGGGCGGCGTTCAAATACCGCATGCCCGTGGACTGGCCGGCCACTCGGATGCGGATGCGCTACTCCACGCGGTGTGTGACGCGCTCCTGGGAGCCGCCGGAATGGGAGACATCGGAGCCCTCTTTCCGGATACGGATGCGGCCCATAAGGACCGTCCCAGCATTGAGTTCGTCCGGGAGGTTCGAGCCCGACTGGAATCGGCCGGATACCGTATCATAAACGTGGATGTAGCGCTGCTGGCCGAAGAGCCCCGGATCGGGCCCTACAGGGACCAAATTGCCGCCGTCATCGCCGACGGCCTCCGTATTGCCCCGACGCAAGTAAACATCAAAGCTACGACCTCCGAGAGAATGGGATTTGTCGGCCGCCGCGAAGGTATCGCCTGCTGGGCTGTCGCCACCATTGCCGTCTGAACGGGCCCACCCGCTCGGATTGTCACTGCGTCAGGGGAATCTAGTGCAACAGGAAGAAACCGACAGGAGTAAGCACAACAACGTGACCGTCTCGTGGATGCTCCGCAGCGCGGGTGAAGTCGCCGCCCTGGCTCTCAAGGTCGCCGCCTTCTTTGTGCTGCTGGTCTACCTCCCGGCCCTTGTGGTGATCGCACTGGCCGTCATCGCCACGTCCAGGGGACCTGCATTTGTGAACCGGTGCTACCGCCGCGAAGACGGCCGGCTGGTAGGCCTGTGGGAGTTCCGCACGGAGTGCTGGGAGCGGTGGGAGCCGACACAGGTGGGAGTGCGGCTGCGCAAGAGCAACATGCACCGCCTGCCGGCGCTGATCAACGTTCTTCGAGGCGATGTCCGGGCAGGCGAACGCGTGACAGACTTGAGGTCCTAATATGCAGGTAGAGATCCGAGGCCGCAACGGGGGAGTACCGCCGAACCTGAAGCAGTACGCTCAGAAGAAGGTGACCAAGCTCTCCAAGTACTTCCACCGCATCCAGAGCGTGGAGATGGAGCAGGCGCTAGAGCGCGGGCAGTACATCATCGAGTTGAGTGTGGTCGGGGACGGCGTCTTTCTCCGCAGCGAGGATCGCTCCAACGACATGCTGGCGGCCGTGGACAGCGTCGTCTCCAAAATGGAGACGCAGGTCAAGCGCTACAAGACCCGCCTGCGTCACGGCCACCAGCGCCCCGGCCCCATCAAAGAGGTGGTCGCGGAGGCCCTCGAGGTCCCGCCCGCGGAGAGCGAGGACGGTGAGCCACCGTTTGCCCCGCGCATCGGGCGGCGCAAACGCTTCCAAATGAAACCGATGTCCCCGGAAGAGGCAGCTCAGCAGATGGAGCTGACGGACCACGACTTTTTCCTCTTCCACAACCAGGAGACCGGAGCGGTCAACCTGCTCTACCGCCGCCGAGGCGGAGACTACGGACTGATCGAGCCCGAAGCCTGACGGTAGACGGTGGACGGAAGACGGCTCCGGAATCCGTCGGTCCTCCGTCTCCCGTCATCCGTCAAGCACTTACAGGAGCATACGATGCGCATTGGCATATTAACGGGCGGGGGCGACTGTCCCGGCCTTAATCCGGCCATCCGTGGGTTTGTGATGCGGGCGCTGGACTACAAATATGAGTGTATCGGTTTCCTCAACGGCTGGAAGGGTCTGGTGGACGGGGTCTCCCGGCCGCTTGGCTTGGAAGACGTGGAGGACATTATTGCCCAGGGCGGCACCATGCTGGGCTCCTCGCGCACCAACCCCTTCAAGCCTGGCCGGGAGGAGGACCTGGAGAAGGTCCTTAACAACATCCGCAAGTTCAAACTGGACGCCGTGGTCGCACTGGGCGGCGAAGACACTCTCGGCGTGGCCTGGAAGCTCTACCAGAAGGGCATCAATACCGTGGGTGTGCCCAAGACCATGGATAACGACCTGAACGAGACCGACTACACGTTCGGCTTCGACAGCGCCGTCTCCGTGGCCACGGAGTCTGTGGACCGCCTGCGCGATACGGCCCGCTCCCACAACCGCGTGATGGTGGTGGAGGTGATGGGCCGCCATGCTGGCTGGGTGGCGCTCTACGCCGGAATCGCCGGCGGCGCCGACTGGATCCTGCTGCCGGAGGTCCCGCTCGACATGGACGCGATGTGCGCCCACCTAAAGGAGGTCCGTGCCCGCGGCAAGATGTACTCCATCGTGGTCGCCTCCGAAGGCGCCAACATCCCGCATGAGGACGACAGCAACATGGCGGTCGATTCCTTTGGCCACGTTATCCTGAGCGAGCGCGGTGTAGGGGCCTACCTGGCGAGGGAGATAGAGAACCGGACAGGCATCGAGACTCGCTTCGCCGTGCTCGGCCACATCCAGCGCGGTGGGCCGCCGTCCGAGTTCGACCGCGTGCTGGCCTCGCGACTCGGAATCAAGGCTGCGGAACTGGTCCACGAGAAGAAGTTCGGCCGTATGGCCTCCATCAAGAACAACCGCATCGTGGATGTGGAGCTAGAGAAGGCCGTCGCCACGCTCAAGACGGTCCCGCCGGAGCTCTACGAAGAGGCGCGCGTACTGTTTTCCAAGTAGGATTGAAGGTTGAAGATAGAGGAGTTCCGCCGGGCGATCAAACGGGAGTTCGGCAATAACCTGGAGAACGCCACCCCGGCGAACGTGCGCGACTTCCTGGACCGCATGCACCAGGACGTCTTCCACGGCACGCTCAGGGCGCCGATTGTCATCAACGAGCCCAAGACTACCTACGAGGAGATCCTTAAGGACTTCTTTGCCCGCGTGCTGGACTTCCCCAAGGACGAGGCCCTCGTCATGCTCTGGACCATGGCCTTCGACCTCTCTTTCTCCGCGCTGGAGCACCACCTGGCGGACCGCTTTGAGTCGCTGTTCGGGGAGAATGGATAGGGTTCAGATGTTCAGGATCCGGGGTCCGAAATACCTAAACACCTAAACACCTGAACACCCGAACACCCAACCCCTAATCCACAAACTCCACCTCTCCCACATCCGGCACGAGGCCGCGCTCCGCCCCTCGCTGCAGGAACAGGTGGATGCTGCGCTTGCCGGCTTCGCCCAGGTCCACCGTCCAGTCGTTCACGTACATCCCCACAAACACGTCCGCCGTAGACTGCTCCATGTCCCGCGCGAACTGCATAGCATGCCGGAGCGCGTCCTGCCGGTGCTCCAGCCCGTATACGATGCTGGCCTTGAGCGCCTGTGACGCGGCGCGTTGCACCTCCGGGGGCAGGTCCTTGCGGATGGCGTTCACGCCTAGAGGCAGCGGAAGGCCATTCTGCTCCTTCCACCACGCTCCCAGGTCCACCACCGTATGGAGGCC
>CAYNFH010000103.1:0-3764 GCA_964396385.1 uncultured Chthonomonadaceae bacterium
AAGCGGGGCAGGGTGGATCAGGCCGTCCAGTACTACAAGCGGGCCATCGCCGCGGATCCCCACTATGCGTACGCCTACAATAACCTGGGCGTAGCCTATGAGAAGAAAGGGCTGGTGCAGCAGGCTATGTCCAACTACCGGAAGGCCCTTTCGCTGGACCCGAACGTGCCGAACGCGCGCCGCAACCTCACCCGGTTCTCGAGCAAGTAGGGTTCGGGGTTCAGGATCCGGAGGGCCGCGTTCGAGTGAATGCGGCCCTTTTTGCCGGGTGGATATTCCGGGGCGGTGGAGAATTAGGGCGTAGTCAAGTCTGCGGTAGAGAGTGGTCGGCCTGAAAACCTCCACCCCGAACCCTGAACCCCGAACCCTATGCCTTCCACCAAGCCCTTCTATCCGCCGCTCCCCACGGGGTGGCTCATTTCCCTCCTGCGCGGCATCGCGCCCGCCGTGTTGCGCCATCTCTTCAACGTGGAAGAGGTGGAGATCGCGCCGGAGGACCTCCACCGGCTCCGGCAGCTCCGGCACACACGTGCCGTCTTCGCCGCGAACCACCCGTCCCTGGCCGAGCCGGCCGTCCTCTTCCACGCGCTCTCCGTCGCCGGAATCACCACCTATTCACTGGTGGCGTGGGACACTATGGCCCTCCAGGGCCGCGCCCTCACATGGGTGCTCCAGCACGGCGGTGGATACTCCATCCAGCGCGGACGCCGCGACCGCGCCGCGATGCAGATGACTCAGAAACTGCTGGTGGACGGCGCGCGTATCGTGGTGTTCCCCGAAGGCCAGACATACGGTCTCAACGATCTGCTCCTTCCCTTCCAGCAGGGAGTGGCCCAGATGGGATTCTGGGCGGCGGAGGAGATGGACAAGCGGGGCATCCACGGGCCGCTGCTGGTGGTGCCCATGGCCGTGAAATACCTGTACACCCATCCCATGGCGGACGAGATCGAGGCGTCGCTCGGGCGGCTCGAAGCAGCTCTCCGCCTGTCGCCCAATTCGCATTCACACTACGACCGGCTCAGGGCCATCGCCGCCGCGGTGATGGAGCGGCTGGAGCACGAGCACGGCATTGAGGCCCCGGCTGACGCCACACTGAACTCCCGCATCGATCGGCTCCGGGAGGTGCTGGTCGCCAAGCTCGCCCAGGGCCTGGGCGTCGATCTTCCTGCCCGCACCCCCGTCCCCCATGCGGTGCAGCTCCTGGGTAATGCGTACGACGACGTCATCTATGGCCCGGCGGGGGCGGAGGAGTCGGAGGAGGACCGGGCGGAGCGCGAGCGCCGTGCCGAGACCGTCCGCCCGCTCTACGCGGACTGGTCGCGGCTGAAGAACTTTCTGGCGGTACGGGAAGGCTACGTCCAGCAGCTTCCCAGCGCCGAGCGCTTCCTGGACGTGCTGGGCCGGCTGGAGATCGAGGTGCTCGGCCGGTGCCACATCCGCGGGCGGCGCAGGGCAAGGGTGAAGGCCGGCGAGCCCATCGACCTGATGGCAGAGATGCCGGCCTACCGTCAAGGGAAGCGCGAGACCGTGGCGCGAGTGACCGCTCTCCTGGAGGAGCGGGTGCGGCAGATGCTGCTCGCCATGACGCCCGCATCTAAGCCGCTGGGGTAGCGTTTTTCTCGATTTTCGATTTTGAATTACCGATTTTCAAAATTGCGGCTGGAACTAGGGCGTCTGGTGCGGGAGTCCTTTCTTTCGGAGGTGAGAGAGATGGGACTTTCGATGACGCGTAACTGGTGGGCGATCGCCCTGCGAGGCGTTGTCGCCATCCTGTTTGGATTGGCCGCGTTCCTGCTGCCCGGACTGACGGTGGCGGCCCTGGTGTTGCTCTACGGGGCCTACGTCCTGGTAGACGGCATCTTCGCCATCGTTGCGGCCATCCGCTCTGGTGAGCGCGGAGAGCACTGGGGCGCGCTGCTGTTCGAGGGAATCCTCGGCATAGCGGCCGGGATCATCGCGTTTGTGTGGCCAGGGATTACGGCCATCGCGCTGGTCTACCTCATCGGCGCCTGGGCGGTAATAACAGGGGTGCTGGAGATCGCGGCGGCGCTCCGGCTGCGGCGCGTGATGGCAGGCGAGTGGATGCTCGGCCTCACCGGCGTAGCGTCCATCCTGCTGGGCGTCCTGCTGTTCGCGGCCCCGGGCGCCGGGCTCGTGGCCTGGGCGTGGATGATTGGAGCCTATGCGGTGGTGTTCGGCTGCTTGAACCTCGCGCTCGCCATGCGGCTGCGCCGGTTCGGGCTGGAGACCGGCGCGCGCATGGGCGGGGGCCAGGAGGAGTACCGGCGAGCGGCGTGAACCCTCATCGCCGGTTTCTAGGCACCGTGAGCTCCTACGCAGCGTCCAGGGGAGCAGCATAGAGCCTGCGGCCACTGGGCTCTGGACGCGCTGCTCCCCTCTCCAAAGTGGTCGTCTAGGACTGCTGGTAGTTCACAGCTCCAATACCGTATGTCCGGCATGCGAACGCGTAATAGATGCCCTCGGAGTACTCTTCTATGTCCTCATTGCTTAGTTGTCCTACGAACGGCATCATGTTATTGCACTCTGGGCACGGAGGGTACTGCGCGTCCTGGATCCAGGTGGGCAGACCGCCGACCTGAGAGAACGTGACGCCAGGAACGAGCCAATCGGCGGACTCCATATAGTGTCGGGACTCTCCTGAGAGAACCAGCTTGTCCTCGGACTCCAGGATGAACCGGAAAGTCCTTCGCCGCAACATATCAACTGGATGCCAAGCCGGTCGCCCAGGAATGGTGTGCTGTACTGTATGTACCCCTTGCCGGCTGCAATTCGCCTAAGCTTCAGCAACCACTATCGTATTTCAAGGAGCCCATCCGATGAAGATGCTTTCCACCCTCTTTCTTGCCCTGCTCATTGCGGCGCCCGTGTACGGCCAGGGACCTTCCGCGCCTAGCCCGCTGCCGGTCCGCAGCGTCACCCTCTTTACCAGCGGCGTCTCCTACACCGAGCGCGGGGGCGAGCTGGACGGCGACACCGACGTACCTCTGTCGTTCCGGACCGCGCAGATCAACGACATCCTCAAGTCCATGGTGCTGCTGGATCAGGGCGGGCAGGTACAGCCCGCCACCTATGCGGCCCGCGATCCCATCACCCACACTCTGCAGGCATTCGCCATCGACGTGACGCAGAACCTGACGCAGGAGCAGATCCTGAACCGGCTGCGCGGCGCGCAGGTGAGCGTCGATGCCGGCAAAGGTCCCGTGACAGGGCAGATCGTGGGCGTGGAGGAGCGCCAGGTGGCCGGCGCGGATGGCAAGCCCATCACGGTTCCGTTCCTGAACCTGCTGACCGACACCGGGCTGACCTCCGTGCGGCTGGACTCCCAGGTGAACGTGAAGCTGCTGGACGACAGGCTGGACCGCGAGTTCCGGGAGGCGCTGCGCCTCCTGGCCTCCGGCTCTGACGACCAGCGCCGGCAGGTGACCCTCCACTTCCACGGGACCGGCCGTCGGCCGGATAGCGTGGGCTATGTGACGGAAGCCCCGCTCTGGAAAATGAGCTACCGGCTGGTGATGGGCGGCGGGCAGGAGGCCGGCAAGCCGTACCTCCAGGGCTGGGCGCTGGTCGAGAACACCTCTGACGACGACTGGCAGAACGTGCGCCTCTCCCTGGTTTCCGGCCGGCCGGTCTCCTTCATCCAGGACCTGTACCAGCCGCTCTACATCCCACGCCCGGTGGTCGCGCCGGACGTCGTGGCTTCCCCCTATCCGCAGACGCATGCCGGGAATCTTCAGGAGGATCTG
>CAYNFH010000103.1:3774-16300 GCA_964396385.1 uncultured Chthonomonadaceae bacterium
TGAGGCAAGAGATCGCTCGAATGCCGACAATCCAGGGTGGCGCATTCACGGGCTTTCGGTCGGATAATGTGAACCAACGTGGCGCAACCGGTATGATGGGAGCCGGTGGCATGGGCGGAGCATTGCCCGGTCCCGCCGGTCCCATGGGCCCGCCCGCCAACGCACCGGCCGCGCCGGAGACACCGCCAAGCCTGGACAACTCCGACATCGTTCGCCAGTCCGTCGCTGCACAGGCAGCCGGACAGAGTGCGGGCGAGCTGTTCCAGTACAACATCACCACTCCCGTAACGCTCCCTCGCCAGCAGGCGGCTATGATTCCGGTCGTGGCGCAGGACGTGGAAAGCGAGAAGGTGAGTCTATACAACCCGGAATCAGACCCGCGGTTCCCGCTCAACGCCGTCCGGATCATCAACACCACCTCGCTCCACCTCAAGGGCGGTCCCATCACGCTCTTCGACGGCGGCACCTACGCGGGCGACGCTAAGATGGAGGATATCCCGCCGGGAGACAACCGACTCGTAACGTATGCCGTGGACCTGTCCGTGGAGGGAGAGCGGCAGGGCCCCTCCAGCCGGATGTTCGAGACTTCACTCAGCCTCAAGCGCGGCGTGCTGACCGTGCTGCGCCGGGAGCGGCAGGAGACCACCTACACGCTCAAGTCCAAGGCGGAGAAGCCCAAGACCGTGCTCGTGGAGCACCCGTTCGTCCCGGACTGGAAGCTGGTCGAGCCCGCTAAGGCAACGGAGCGGACCGCGAGCCTGTACCGGTTCGCTGTGACCGTGCCGCCGGCCAAGTCGGAGAAGCTGGTCGTGATCACCGAGCGGCCCATCTCCCAGACCATCGGCATCATTGACGCCGACATCAACAGCCTGGGTGTATACGCCAACCGGAAGGATATCTCCCCCGCCCTGCGGGAGGCGCTCCAGGAGGTGCTGCGTCGCCGCCGCCAGGTGGAGGAGCTGCAGTCCCAGGCGGCGGAGCGCGACCAGGAGGTGAAGAGCATCAGCGCGGACCAGGACCGGATCCGTAAGAACATGACGGCGCTGGACAAGGCTTCCTCCCTCTACAAGCGGTACGTGAACGAGCTGGACTCGCAGGAGACGCGCATCGAGAGCCTCCGCGCCGAATCCAACCGTCTCCGCAAGGAGGCCGCCGATGCGGACCAGAGTCTGCGGGCGTACGTGGACGGGCTCGCCATCGCGGAATAGGTATTCAGGTGTTCAGGTGTTTCGGAATCGGGCATTGAACACCTGAACGCCTGAACATCCAACACCCTTCCGCTGGGGGAGGAACTCGCCCCCGCCGCGGTTAACAATCCGGTACACGCCGCGCGCATGGTCACAGCCGGGCCGCTGCTGTCGCGTGTGGTTTGGGAGCGTGGACCATGAGCTACAACTCGCTGCCGCTGTTTCCGCTGCATACCGTCCTCTTCCCCCGCATGCCGCTCCGGCTGCACATCTTTGAGGAGCGGTACAAACAGATGATCGAGTGGTGTCTGGGCGAGGAGAAGCCGTTCGGCGTGGTGCTGATCCGTCAAGGCAGCGAGGTAGGCCCGCCCGCCACTCCGTACGAAGTGGGCACACTCGCGCGCATGGTCGCCATCCAGGCGCTGCCCGAAGGGAAGATGTACATCCTGACCGAGGGCACGGATCGGTTCCGCATCCTGGACCGGGCGACTGGCGCGGAGCCGTACATGGTGGGCGTAACCGAGCCCCTCCGCGACGAAGCCTCCGACCCTGGGGAGACCGGGCCGCTGGTTACGGAGGTGGCGGACCTCTTCCACACCTACTTCCACACGCTCACGGACCACGCGGGCGTGGAGATGCCGGACTACGAGCTGCCGGATGACCCGGAGGAGTTCTCCTTCGTCATCTCGGCGGTGGTCCAGCTAGACGCGGCGCGTCGCCAGGCCATGCTGGAGATGACGGATACGGTGCTTCGGCTGAACCAGCAGCGCGACATCCTGCGCCACGAGATCGTGCGCATTCAGAACCTCGCCAAGGTGAACGTGAAGCGCGCCGAGCGCGTCACGGCCGCCGAAACCCGCCCCTACTTCTCCCGCAACTAGCCGTCCCCCGCATGCCCAAGCCGCGCAAGCCCATTATGAGTCCTACCCGCATTGGCGCGTACCTGGAGTGCGCCATGAAGTACCGCTACCTGTATGTGGACAAGATCGGGCGGTTCTACGTGCGGGCGCGGCCGGAGTACAGCTTCGGGTCCACGCTGCACCAGGTGCTCCAGCATTTCCACCGGGAGGGCGGCGTCCCCAGCGCGGACGACCTGGTCCGACACTACGAGGACCGCTGGATAGGCGCGGGCTACGAGACACCGGATCAGGAGCAGGCGTACCAGGAGGCGGGGCGCGGCATGGTAGAGGCGTACCACCGGGCGGCTGCGGGACGCCTCGCTCAGGGCGTGGAGACCATCCTCACGGAGAAAGGGATCCGCACCGACATGGGCCCCTTCATCCTCTCCGGGCGTGTAGACCGCGTGGACCGGCACGCCGACGGAACGCTGGAGGTGGTGGACTACAAGAGCGGGCGCATGGAGGTGACGCCCGAGGACGTGGCCGGCAGCCTAGCCATGAACATCTACCAGCTCATCTTGCGCCGCAACCACCCCGGCACGCGCGTCATCGCCACCATCTACTGCCTCCGCTCCGGCGTGCAGGCCTCCTCCGGGATGACGAACGAAGAGGCGGAGCGCTTCGGCCAGGACATCCTCATCCTCGGCGAGGAGATAATCAGCCGCGACTTCGAGGCCGTAGAGCCGGTCCGCATCGAGGCTTGCGACTCCTGCGAGTTCCTCCCCCGCTGCCAGTCCTTCTGGCGGATGAGACGGAGGACGGAGGACGGGTGACAGCAGGAGGCGGCACGAGGCAATCGTCAGTCGTTACTGAGTGGCAAGGCGTTCAGCTCCTCTCGCATCCGGTTTGCGCTGGCGGAGTCGCCGAGCATCTCGTACTCTAAGAGGCACTCCTGGTAGTGACCGCGCGCGCGGTCAACGTCGCCGGCCTGCACCGCAATCCTGCCGAGAGTGGCCATCGCGAGCGCCGTTCCCCGTTTGTTGTGTATCTCTGAAAATCCTGCAAGGCTCCGGCCGGCCAGGACCTGGGCGGTCCGCCAATGGCCCATCTGAAGGCGAACCAGTGCGAGGCTGTTGAGCGCATCGGCTTCGCCCCGGCGGTCCCCTATCTCCCGCGCGGCAGCGAGGCTGAGCATATACTCACTGCGAGCGGCTTCCAAGTCTGCCGTGTTCAGCGCGATCATCCCGAGAACGTTTCGCGCGATAGCGACCCGGCGACGATCCCCGACCTCTAGGGCCACTGATAAAGCTTCCTGCACGTGCGCGCGCGCAGCCTCATGATGGCCGGACCGCAACTGCACGAGAGCCAGATCGCAGAGCGTCTGCGGTTGTCCCGGGAGGTCTCCGGTGTTTCGGCGGATTTGAAGCGCCATTTCGTAGTACGACCGGGCGGCGTTGGTTGCTCCCTGGCGATAACACAGGTTGCCGAGGTTCTGTAGAATCTCGGCCCGGACGGGTGAGTCGCTATCGCCTGAGAGCCGTTGCGCCTCTTGAAGGACCGCCTCCGCCTCCGTCATCCCTCCCTCGTCCATTCTTACTAAAGCGAGGTGCGCCAGAGCGCCCGCGGCTTCCAGAGCGCTGTCCATCTCGCGATACAGCGCAACTGCCGCAGTCAGGTAGGCGGCGGCGCCATCACAATCTCCCTGGCTGCGCGCAAGGATGCCCGCGGTCCGAAGCGCCTTTCCGATCAGGTTCTCCCGCCGGTCTCTTTCTAGAGACAGAGCGCGATCCAGCCAGCGCCGCCCTTCCGCCAGGCGACCTCGGAGCGACCAGAAGGGGCCAAGCGCAACCACCAGGCGGAGAAACAGTTCCGCCTGCCCGGGCTGTGCCTCTGACCATTCCAGCGCTTCCTGCACGTTGGTCCACTCTCGGTCCAGTCGCGCCAGCCACTCCGCTTCGTTCTGGCCGCCGGCAGCTTCTTCGCTCTCAGCCAGAGCCAGGTAGTAAGTCAGGTGCGCGTGACGAGCCGCTGCAGCCTCCCCAAGCTCACACAGCCAGTCGCGCGCCAACGCGCGAATCGGATTGGCCAGGGAATACCTTCCAACCGTCGTCGCGTCATAAGCTACCAGGCTGCGGTCTGCGAGCGCCGCCACCATCGCGGCAACATCCGCGGACTCCATGGTGGTTCCGAGCCGCTCCCAGGCGGGGCCGGCGCACACTTCACGAGCAGCAGAGAGGTCCCAATCTCCACGGAACACGGAAAGTCGGCGGAGGACCGCTTGCTCTGTTGCAGAGAGGAGCTCGTACTCCACTTGAACCTCGCGCCAGAAGCGGTCGAGCGGCGCGGGGCGCTTGGCCGCGCCGTCACGTGCCTCCACGTAGCGGTCTAGCTGGCTCGCCAGCTCTCCAGGCGGCAGCGTTTGGGCGGTCTCCGCGGCCAAGCTTAGGGCGTACGGAATTCCGGCCAGGCAGAGACAAATGCAGTGTGAAATGGCCCGGAGAGGGCTAATTCCGGCAAGCGCATCGGACGCTCGCTGCACGCCCTCCTCGTACAGTCGCACCCCGTCCTGGAGGTCCATGCCTGTTAGGCGGAACTGCCGCTCTCCAACGACGCCGAGCCGGTGCCTGGTGGTGCAGAGCAGGACGAGGTGCGGACAGGTCCGCAGCAACCGCTCAGAAAGGGTTGCGCATGCCTCCTGATGGGCTTCGCAACCATCCAGCACCACCAGCGCATGCCAATAACGGATAGAATCCGTCACCCCGTCCAGGGAAACGGCAGGGCGGTCATTGATCTCCAACGTATGCGCAATGCGGCGAACGAGGTCCGGCTCCCTGGCATCGGTCAAATCTACGAACCACGCGCCGTCCGGAAACTGCCTCTCCGCCTCCTTCGCCACGCGAACCGCGAGCCGGGTCTTTCCTACCTTTGCGGACCCCACGAGGGTCACCAGGCGGCTGGCCGATATCAGAAGTTGCAGGTCCCTTGCCTCGCGCTCCCGCCCGATGAAGTGGGAGATCTCCGCCGGGAAGCCCCGGGTTGGCGCGGCGTGCATGGCACGGTGCAGTTCGCGCACGCGCCGCGGGACGTTGAGACGTTGCTCCTGGAAGAACTCCACGCACTCCGCGTAGAGCTTGTCTGCACTGATGCGCTGATTGCCCCGAATGAGGACGTCCAGCAAGTCGCCCCAAAGGGACTCGTCATCTCGCTGCAGGGCCTTGAGGACCTGCAGATGCTTTTCCGCGCGCGACCAGTCCCGGTCGTCGATTGAGCGAGCGGCCTCCTCGCGCAGCATCTTGAGGTACCGGGCGCGCCATGCCGAACGTCGGACGTCATCACAGACGACGAGCAGCCTCCCTAAAGCCGCGATGCAGGCATCGGCATAGTGACTCCTGTAAGGGCGAATCCACCCGTCATCCCAGCCTGACAGCACCGGCCCGTTGTAGAGCGCAACCGCCTGCCGGAACCCTTGCTCGGTCTTGCATCGCAGATAGAGGTCAAACGCGGTGACGTCGGCATGCTCCGGGAAAAGCGCCAGACAGAGCTCGTCACGCCCGAAGTCGCTGATCTGGCCGGCGGCTGATCCAAGGGCTCCGGTGAGGACATCGGCGGTCTTACGCAGACTTTCACGCAACTGCGGAGGAGAGCGCGGATCCTCCGGCCATAACAGCTTGGCGGCGCCAAGCCGCGAGATAGGCTCTCCATGCCGGGCGTAGTGCAGGGCGAGCAGCGCAAGAAGCCGATCCGCGTCCCGCGACTTAATCCCGGCAATGGGGGCGCCGTTCAGCGTCGCTTGGAACGGTCCGAAGAGGGTCAGACGCAACATGTCAGCGTCTCCTGGTTCGGCGTCAGGTTCTACGGATAGTCAGGCGCGATTGGCCTCTCATGCTGGATTAGGCGCCAGCGGCTTACCGTCCTGCTGCTGTCCGGTTTCCGTCCGGATTCCAGTGGCGGGCCTGGCATCTGCCGTCATACGCACATAAGGTTGCCCCGGCGCGACGCCAGTGATCGCCCGGCGGCCGCTCAGTGAAAGGAGGCCAAGACAGTGTTCACGCTCTTTCTAACCAGACACTCAAGACCCGTGAAGGTGTGCCATGGGTGCAAGGATGCCGGCGTAGCCGCCTTGCTTATGCTCTTGGGTAGCGTCGCCGGCAGTTCGGTCATTCCGTCAAGCCGGATGATTGCCTGGCGGGCCGGAATTCCTGGTGGCGTGCCCAATGTTCAGACCAATGTGACCACGCTTACAGGCGCCCACGCGGATGGTGTAACCGACGACCAGCCGACCATACAGGCGCAACTGAACGCCATCACTCCGCCCGGCGTCCTGCTGGTCCCACCGGGAACGTACATGCTCCGGAGCTTTCTGACCATTCCTTCCAGAGTAGTGTTGCGAGGGGCCGGCGCCGGGCAGACCCATTTCCTAGTCAACCTGAGCTCGTCGGGCAGTGCCATCTATGTGGGCCCGTACCATAACGCCGTGATCTGGAGCTCTGAAAACGGGCCCTTCGTGCAGCTTACGGGCGGCTATACGAAGGGGTCCACAGTCCTGTCGGTGGCAGATGCGTCTTCTTTCCAGGCAGGCAACTGGGTCGAGATCCAGGAGGACAACACCGGGGTCAGCGGAGACACGTCGACGTGGCCCTCCGCGGCTAGAGGCCAGATCACGCAGGTGACCGGCGTGAGCGGAAGCAGTCTGGTTCTGGAAGAGCCGCTCCATCTTTCGTACGACTCCGCGGCAACTCCCGTAGTGCGGCGACTCCATGTGACCGCCAGTAGCGGTGTCGAGTACCTGAGCATAGACCGGCAGGACTCGCTCAGCACCACAGCGGATAATCTTATCACGATGCGGCAAACCGTCCAGTCGTGGGTGCGGGGCGTGGAGGGCATGCATTGCTATCACCATACCTTGCGGCTGGAAGAGTGCGCGCAGTGCACGGTGCGGGATAGCTACGTACACGATGCTACCAACTTCAGCGCGGACCGCGGCTACGGCATCCTGCTGTATTTGCACACCACGAGCAGCATGGTAGAGGACAATGCCTGCGTCCGCATGCGGCACGGGTTGAGTCTAGGAGGCGGAGCCAGTGGCAACGTACTGGGATTTAACTACGTGCGCGATGGCTACGAGTCTGACGGCAGCGAGTACCCGGCCGACATCTCCATGCACGGCGAGTTTATCCACGCGAACTTGGTGGAGGGCAACGTCTGCCAGCGCATAGAGTGCGCCGATGCGTGGGGACCAGCGGGCGTGGACAACACCATCTACCGCAACCGCGTAGAGGCGATGGACTACGGCGCCAACCGAACCCAGATCCACGACATCGACTTGAAGAATGGCTCCAACGGCCAGAACGTCGTGGGCAACGAGGTCGTCAGCGGGGCGGTGACGGAGGACAGCACCCTCGACCCAGCGACGGAGCTGGTAGCGGACAACTACGTGAACGGGCAGATGATAGTTGGCTCAGGAAACGCTGGCGATGTGCTGGACCGGTCGTTCTACCGAGCGTCTCCGTACTCGTACTTCCAGGGTCTCGGCCTGCCTTGTACGGGGGCCGATCTGCCCGGTGGAACGAACCCCGCAGAGCAGCGGTACCTCGCCGGCACACCCGTGCTGGACCCTCCCACGGTCCCATATGCCGCGGATTTCGACTACTCGCAGTACAACTTTGAGACTGGGGCGCAGGGCTGGACCTGGCAGGGGACGGGCATCGCCGTCGCCCAGACGGCTGACAACGCGTACCATGAGGAGTATGGACTGGCCGTCAACCTGACGTCGGCCCCGGCGGGAAAGGTGCAGGCGTACGTCCCGTATCCGCCGACGCCGGCGGGCTCCACCATCACGTTCCACGTATGGCTGCCCTCCAGCAGCGCCGTCACGGCGGTGAATCCGTTTATCGTGGAGGGCAGCGCAGGCGGCTATGCATGGCACAGCAACTACCAGCCGGTAGGGAATCTGCAGCCGGGCTGGAACACCATCACGCTGCAGGTGCCGTCCACGGCCGCGACGCCCCTCGATAAGCTCGGCGTCGAGTTCACTCTCGGCAGCACCTGGAGCGGCACGCTATACATAGACAGCGTGGATTGGTGACCTCACAGAAGAGCCCACTCGAAACGGGCCGCATCCCGAGTGGGCTCTCCCTCTCTCCTCGCGCCAGCTTACGCCGAGAAGCCGGGAGGCAATGGCTCCCTCGCGCTGATCCAGGCAGAGGGAATCCCTCCGGTGCAGGTGGCGCAGGCCACAATTCCGCCTACGATGGCGCAGGTGGTGTCGCGGTCGCCGAGACCGCTGACGGTGAGCCAGAGCGCCTCCTCGAAGCTGTCCAGATGCTGGGCGGCGCACCAGAGCGTGAATGGAACCGTGTCCTGGGCGGAGATTCCGGAGCCATTGCCCAGCGCGGTGACTGCCAGATCCACGGAGCAGCCATCCGCCAAGTTCATGGCGCGGCGGATTCCGTCACGTACCAGGCTGTCCGGCATGTGGGGCTGCACCAGGTCCAGGAACTCAATGCCACGGGGCACCGGCTCGGCTCCGCGAAAGTTGCACGCAAGGGCTGCCCCTACGGCTACGCCGATGGCTCCGGCGACGGCCTCTGGGTGCGCGTGCGTTACCTCGGCGGAGCGGGCGGCGTGTTCCATCACCGCATCAAGGTCGTCCGCGAAGTACGCGCCAAGCGGCGCGACCCGCATCGCCGCGCCGTTGCCGAAGGAGCCCTGCCCACCGAACAGAGAGCCAGCTTCCTCCCGCCAGTCCGCGCCGTAGCCGATGCGGGCGAGTACCCGGTGCATGGCGGGACCGTAGCCGCGCATCGGGTCGTACCGTCGCGCGAAGTCCCGCGCCAGCCAGTCCTGGTCTATGGCGCCGAACTGCTCCAGGCAGGCTACGATGGAGAGCGCCATGTTGGTATCGTCGGTGTAGGGCCACACCGGAGTGGTGTCCCCCTCCACCGCGAATTCCCGGTCCCCGGTCGGGACCGTCCGGCTATTAATGAGCCCCTCCACCAGGTCCGGTACAACAAAGAACCGCTCCCCAAACGAGTCTCCAACCGAGAGACCTTCAAGCGCAGTCCTTGCGCGGGTAATCCCCGAATCCTGCCTGTCCATTATGATCTTTCGTCCTCCGAGTATCTCCAGTAGCGGCACCGCCCCATACGCGTTAAGCCCGCCATGGGCGAGATCTGCACCCTTACCGCGCTTTCCGCGCTTACCGCGCAACATGAGATTCCTGCCCCTCTTGAGCTTGATACGGGGGCTGCGACCCCCTTATTGCGCTTTCTGCGCTTATTGCGCAACCTCTACCCATTCCCGCACACACTCCGATGGCCAACCGCATCCATAATCCGGTGCCGCCGCTCCTCCCCATCGCCTGAATCAGCGAATTTGAGACAACGATCTCACTCCGGCCTCCCCGGAATCCGAATCTCCCGACTCACGACTCACGACTCCTCCCGCAATGTGGCGCCGTCGCGCCATATTTGTGACAACGATCTCACGCTATGATTACTGGGTACATACCCAGCGCCACGGGCATCCTCACTCCCTTGTGAGAGTGAAGGATATAGAAAGTGGAGGTTGGCTGCCCAGGACCAGTGACCCGCCCGTGGCTATCATGCGGTTCGACGAGTCAAACGCAATGTTCGCGGACAACGAATCGTGACCACCCGTTTGGGTGTCGTCCAGCGACACCTGAAATGTGCCGGGAGTAGAGGACGGGAACAGCGAAACCGTCTGGCCGCTCGCCGCCAACGTTACCTGGCCATTCGTGACTGCGCCGAAACTCGCGCTCGTTGGAGTGATCGTGAGGGAGATTGCACCGACACTCTGGCCCGTTGAATTGTTGGTCCAAGTACCGTTCCACGTCCCGGCTTCACTTGAGCTCAAGGAACACGTTAACTGCAATCCGCCCGACAGGTCGCCCTGGAATCCACGCGGGCAGTTTCCCACTTGCGCCGGTCCTCCGCAGCTTGCCAAGACTACCAGGGCACCAGTGGATGACGCTAGAAGGAAGTGCCCGGCGATTTGAAAGGCGAGCCTTCGTACCATCGTAATCCCCCTGCCTGACCGTCGACGTGGTCGCCTTGCGCATTAGAGCAGATGGCGCTCCAGGTACTCCCGGTAGAGCCGGCAGCGGACGTGCGCCTCGCGCGGACCTTCACCCCCGACGACGCCCGCGCTACGCAGGCGGTAGAAGCTCGCGGTATCGGCCGAGGATTGACCCCTCAGTAGCCCGCGCAGCGCCTCCGCCAGCGAGGGGTCCTGCGCCAGGAGAAGCACGATTCGGCGCAAGTGGTCTCCAAACGGGCCGTCTTCGCCGCAGGCGGCTGCTTCGAGCCCCCGGATATCGAGACCCTGTGTCACCATCTCCTCGAGCCCACGGCGCACCAGGTAGGGATGGCCGCCCACTAAGCTCATGTATCGCTCTATCTCTCCACGCCGATGCAAAGGCGCGCCGTACCGGCCGTTCAGGTCCTCGACCTGCTCCTCCGTGAAGTCCGGCAGGCTGAGCCGCGTGCCCACATTGAAGGGCGACTGGTTGAGGTCCGAGATGAACAGGTGCGCCTCGGTAGCATAAGCGATGGCGAGAGTAAGCCTCCGCCACGGTCCATCTGGATTGAGGGAGCGCTCGTTGTGCCAGGAGCGGAAGAGGCCGAACACCTCGCTGCCAAAGGGGCAGGAGAACAGACGGTCCACCTCGTCCAACGCCCAGACCAGATATGCGGAGGTCTTCTCCAGCGCCTCGCGGCGCAGGAACCGCTCGAAGTTCACGTTCCAGCTCCGGCGCCCGTCCCAGACGGATCCCAGATCCAGGTCCAGGTTAAGCTGATCCACAATGCTCTCGGCCAGGTGGAAGAAAAGCGTGTCGGCGGACGAGAGCTGCGCTGACGTGAGCTTCTGGAGGTCCGTCGAGACCACGGCCGCGCCGGATTGGCGGGCACGGTGAAGACCGCGCGCCAGGAGGGACGTCTTTCCGATCTGTCGCGGTCCCTTCACCAGCACAATGCTGTCCCTGCGCGCGATGGCGGCATCAAACAGGTGGTCTGTTCGGCGCTCGACGTAGAAACGGGAGGAGAGCGGCACAGCGCCTCCCGCCGGCTCGAGGGCCTCGGAAATGTCCGGACTGGTTCCCTCATCCGGGGCCGTATAGATGGCTGGCGCGATGGTCATGCGTGAGGGCCGGAGGGGATTCCCGGACTGCTCGCTGACCAGATTGTAGAGATGAAGGCGCACTCCATGCTTAACCTCGCACTCACCCAGGTCGTGCAGCGCCGCGGACCAGCCTGCAAACTGTCCAAGGAACTCCGCGCCGCTGTGAGAGACCAGGATATGGCCGGCATCGCCGCAGTCCATAACGCGCTGCGCCATATTGATGCCGCTGCCGGCAACGTTGTCCCGCCCATTGATATCCTGCTCCCGGGAGACCGGCCCGCTGTGGATGCCCATGCGCAGCCGCAGCCCCTTGAAGCGGGGCAGCGCCCTGGCGACCTCCAGTCCGCACTGCGCGGGCGCGAGCGGATCGCGGAAGAAGACCAGCGCCATGCCGTCGCCGGTATCCAGGCACAGCAGCTCACCGCATGCCGAGGCGCGCCTGAACTCCGGGGCGTCGTGGACCACGCGCCGGAGCTCCCGGACGGCCCGGGCCTGATCCTCCATGCAGAGTTGAGAAAACCCTACCAGATCCATGAAAAGGATGTGGGCAATCTCCGTCGACAGGCGGTCTGGACGAGCAGCCATGGACATTGCCTTCATGGAATCTTCGCCCCGCGTCCAGCGAAGGCGGAGGGGATGTGCGCGACGCGTGCCGGGGGCGCAGGTAGGTTCCAGTCCAGCCCCATAGCCCGTAGTCGCTCACGTACCAGCCGGAGGTCCCAGAGGTAGATGGGTTGTGTCATGCAGGCAACCGCCAGACGGCCGCCGTCCGGGCTGAAGCAGAGAGACGCGACGGCAGATGGGCTGGGCGGCTCCAGCGTCGCCAACTCCTTGAGGGACGGGTATGCAAGCAGCCGGACCACGGTCGCGGCCGCAACTGCTACGGTGCGACCGTCCGGAGAGAAGGCCGGCTGGACGGGATAGCGTCCGGCGCCGGGGAGCCGGGGCCCCGGCTCCCACGTGCCCATTCTCCAGAACCGGTACTCCGCCTCGGTGCTGGTCACCAGCCAGGTCCCGTCGGGGGAGAACCTCACGGAAGAGTGATCCGGAGTCGGAAGGTCCTTTACCAGCTTGCCGGTTCGCGCGTTCCACACTTTGGCGCCGGTTGTTTGCCAGGCCCCCGTAGCAGCCCACTCTCCGTCCGGACTCAGGGCTACATAGTTCATACCCGGCTGGGCGCCAAGCTGGATGTCGTGGTTGTGACCACTCAAGTCGATCAGGTGGGCATGGCTGAGTCCGTGTACCACGGCCAGGATCGAGCCGTCTCTGCTGAGGCAGCATTCGCTCCAGTCCACGGGAGGTGGAAACCGGTACGTACGGGGATCACCCACCTGCACACCGTAGGCACCCGGCGCCTTT
>CAYNFH010000103.1:16310-21788 GCA_964396385.1 uncultured Chthonomonadaceae bacterium
TATGGACCAGCGACGCATGCCTGACGGGCCGGATCCGTAGAGAGTTTGGCCGTCCGGTGAAAAGACGGCGCTGCGCATATTGCCGGATGCGATGTGTTCAAGCCGCTTTCCTGTCGCGGCGTCCCACAGATCAATCCCTTCCGCGCCGGCAGCGGCCACGAGCCTGCCGTCCGGAGCGAACCTCACCGTGAAGAGCACCGCGTCCGGCAAGTCGGGCCTGTAGAGCGCCACACACTCGCGCCCGTGGATCACCTGACAGCTCCAAACATCAGAGCCGAGGGCGACCGGTCCCACAAGAGAATCGTCCGGGCTGAACCGGATCCGGCCCGGAATCGCGATCTCGCTGAAGGTGAGGCATCGTTCCGAAAACGGATCCCAGAGGCGGAGAGTATGATCCCAACCCACGCTGGCAAGCAGGTAGCCGGAGCGCTGAAATGCCACGCGAAGCACCTCGTTCTCATGTCCCTTGAGAACCGAGAGCTGTCTGCGGCTCGGTATGTTCCAGACGGTTATGGCACGGCCGGTTGCCACGGCGAGCAGATCGCCGTCCGAGCTCCAGGCCAGACCCCGTGGGCTCTGCAGGCCGGAGATCGTATAGAGCAGCTTGCCCGTTTCCACTTGACGGATCTGGACCTTGCCTCCCTGCAAGTCCGAGACCGCCAGTCGAGCGCCCGTAGGATCGAAGCGGATGAATTCCGGCGGCGCGTCTATCGGAATTGACCGGAGCTCTTTGAGCGTCCGCGTGTCCGCGAGGTGCACTGCCCCGTCGGGTCCATGAACCGCCAGGATGCGCCCATCGGGCGAGAAGTCCGCGACCCGGCCGGGCGCTGTGAGAAGGCAGCTCCGCGTCTCAAGGTCCCAGAGGCGCACAGTTTCATTCCGATACGGAACGGCGAGCAGTTTGCCATCCGGGCTGAAAAGACTGGAGAAGAAGCCCTCCACCAGGCTCCCGGTGGCCGGTAGGCGGACCAGCTCCCGGTCGTCCTTCAGGCTTCGGACAGACACCGCCCCCGACTTGTCGCCGCGGGCATAACGGCGGAAGAGGTTATCGAACGCGATATCGATTGTATCCGGCTTCCACGAGCGCATGGAGGGTCCACGCATCATGTCCATCGGGAGGGCCATGGCGGCGATGGCCTCGTTTCGGAGCAAGCTCCGGAGCTCGCTGGAGGGATTCAGCCGCACTGCTTGAGCAAGCAGAGCCAGGCTCCGGAGCCGCAGTCCCGGCCGGCCGCTCCACCGGATGGCATCGGCCTGAGCCAGATAGGACTCTCGCAACTTGGCCACGGCTTCCCGGCGCGCTTCGACGGCCTTCGCGGCCTCCGCACGAGCGATGGCGGCCTGGTGCAGCGTGCTCTGCTGCTGAACCCGCAGCTCCTTAAGTGCGTTCTGAGCCCTGCTCTGAGCGTTGGCCGCCCTGGCTGCCGCATCCCGCTCCGCCTTCGCGCTGTTGAGCGCCTTCTGCCCCGCCGCAATCGCCGCCTGGCGTTGGGCATCGGCGCGGTCGCGCTCCCGTGCGGTGCGGGCGTTGGCCACTTCCAGTCGGGTCGCGGACAGTCGGGCCTCAGCGGAGGCATCCCGGGCGGTGCGGGTCTCGTCTACTGCTTTGACCACCAGGGCCGCCATGGCGGCCACGATGGCGCCCGCCCAGAGCGACGCGCGCATGAGACCGCGGCGATAGGCCCGCCGCTGGCGGCGGATCTCTGCGTCCGGCAGGCTCTCTCTGACCCAGGCAAGGTCAAAGACACAGTCATAGATGCGGTTGCGCACCCTGAGCTGGCCGTTGACCACGTGGACGGCGCCGGAGAGCAGTAGGACGCTGGCCAGCGGGTTCGTTTCGTCGTACGGCACGCGCCTCCCGTGAAGGATCCGCGAATACAGGTCCAGGAGACTCGCCAGGTCCACTTCACTGCGCAGCAGCCTGTCTCGAACGAAGATAAGATTGTCGTCCCGGTCGCGAGCGCCGGGGGAGAGGAAGAGCTCCGAGCAGAGGGAGTCGACGAAGGGATGAGGGATGAGGGATGAGGGATGCATCCCAGATTCGGCGACGGCCTGACAGAGGCGCTGCGTTAGGTAGGGATGACCCCCGGTCCAGTAGAGAATACGCTGAAGAAGGCGTTCAGGCGTTCGGGCGTCCAGGTGATTGGCGGCCGTACTGAGCGGCTCTTGACGTTGGGATTCGCTCCCAATCCTCTCGGATTCAGTCCCTGAACGCCTGAACGCCTGAACGCCCAGTCCTTTCGCCAGAGGCGCGGACTCCTCCGATGTGAAGTCGGTCAGCTCGATGCGGGCGCCGATGTTGAAAGGTGTCGTGCGCGTGTCCCGTATCAGATCCGAAGGCGTAGCGACACCGAGCAGGCAGAAGGTGAGGCGGCGGTACTCTGGGTCCTCGGACCGCCGGTTGTAGCATTCACGGATTGCCGCGAAGAACTCGTCGGCCGAGAACGGAAGGGAGCGGACGGCGTCGATCTCGTCCACGAATATGACAATGGCGCCGGGTATACTGGCGAGCGCCACCTCTCGCAGGGCTTGCATCCACCGTTGGAGCGGGCTCAGGCGGGAGTGCTCAAACCAGAAGTCCTCCAACTCGTCCTCCAGGTCCAGACTCCGTGCCAGCAGATGCAGAAGGCCATCGTACCACTGCTCTGCCCCCAGGTTCTGTCCCACGGCGGTGAGGTCGAGGTTCGCGACGGCGATGCCATCCTCGCGGAGCCGGGCGGCCGTGCGGACCATGAGGGAGCTCTTGCCCATCTGCCGGGAGGTGAGCACGTAGCTGAAGCGGCTTTGACGCATCGCCTCCAGCAGGTCCGTGTCCGCTTTGCGCTCCACGTAGCAGGCGGCGTTACGCGGGAGCGTGCCTCCCGTTATGTAGAAGGAAGGGGTAGATGGTTGATGGTTGATGGTTGATGGTGCGGACATGTAGTATCCAGGCGTTGAGCCAATCGAAAATCAATAATCGAAAATCATCTCAGCCGCCTCTCCAGGTACCACTCGTACACGCGGCACCGGAACAGCGCCTCGTGCTGTGAACGGCCCGTCACAATGCCGGCGCTACGCAGGCGATAGAAGCTGTCCAGGCTGGGGCAGGGCCCTCCGCTCAGGAGCGCCCCAACGGCTTCGCAAAGCCCGTGATCGTGCGTCACTGCGCTGAGCATACGGCGGAGGTGATCGCCAAACAGCCCCTCTTCGTCCAGCGCCTCGGCTTCGAGCCGGTCCAGGTCTAGGCTACGTGTTACCATGGTGTGCAGGCCGCGGCGCACGAGGTACGGATTTCCGCCCACGAGTCCCACGTATCGGGCAACGTCGGCCGGTTGGCGCAGCGGAGAGCCGTACCGGCGGTTCAACTCCGATACCTCCGCCTCAGTGAAGTCTTCCAACGTGACGCGCGTGCCCACGTTGAACGGGGACTGGTTCAGATCGGTGATGAAGAGGTGCGCCTCCGTCGCGTACGCGATTGCCAGTGTGAGCTTTCCCCAGGGACCATCGGGGTTGAGGGAGCGCTCATTGTGCCAGGAGCGGAAGAGGCCGAATACCACGTCGCGATACGGACAGCCGAAGAGCCGGTCCACCTCATCCAGCCCCCAGACGAGCGCGGTCGACACTCGGCCCAATACCTCGCGTCGGAGGAAGCGCTCAAAGTTCACGTTCCAGCCGCGACTGGGATTCCAGACGCCCTCTGGCGAGATGTCAAGGTCAAGCTGGTCCACGATCATATCCGCGAACGTGCGGAAGAGCGACTCGGCCGACTCGAGCTGTTCGGGAGTGAGCTTCTGTAGATCCACCAGCGCCACCTGCGCCCCACCCTGCCGGGCCTGCTGGAGACCGCGCGCCAGCAGGGAGGTTTTGCCGATAAGCCGGGCCCCCTTTACCAGGACGATGCTGTCTCCTCGTGCGACGGCGCCGTGGAACTCCGCATCCTGCGGCCGAGCGATGTAGTAAGCCGATCCCAGCGGGACCGCGCCCCCCTCCGGTTCCAGGCACGCCGTCGGACCGGCCGGAACTGCTTCCCCGGAGCTCGCGGCCGGGAGCCCTGCCGTTGCGGCCTCCGCCTGGAGGCGCCCGGCGAGGGATCGGGACGTGGCGGAGGGCACGATATCCAGCTCCTGCCGGAGCACACGCTCCAGTTCCCGATACTGGCGCAGTGCTTCGGATGTGCGGCCCGCCTGGGAATAGAGGCTCATGAGGTGGCAGTGAGCATCCTCCCGCAGTGGGTCGGCGGCGACGGTGCGACGTGCGGCTTCGATGGCCCCAGCGATGTCGCCAGCCTCCGCCAGCGAGACCGAGAGGCGGCTCAATGCGTCGCGATAGAGGTCGGCCAGTCGGTAGCGCTCCGCCTCCAGACAGTCCTCGTAGCAGCCGGGCATCAGATCGCCGCGATACAGCGCTGTAGCCTTCTGGAGGCGTTCTATTCGACTTTCAGCGTCCGGAACCGCGCCGGCGGATTCCAGGAGGCGCTCGAACTCCCGTACGTCCGTGTCGACCAGGTCCTCATTGAACTGGATGTCCGATTTGTTTGTTATTAGCACGGAGCCTTGAGGCGTGCCGGGAGGCTCGAGGACACGCCGGAGCGCCATAAGCGCATGGCGCAGGCGGTCCCGCGTCGCCTCGAGGTCCTCGTCCGGCCAGAGCAGCTCGGCGAGAACGTCTCGGGGCTGAGGACAGTCCAGCGAGAGCGCGAGGCAGGCGAGCAGCGCCGCCGTTTTGCGAGTCTCGAAGCGCGTGACTACGAGGTCACCGCACCGCAGTCGGAGCCCGCCAAACAGCTCTATACGCCAACGATGGTCCATGCGGAGGCAGTTCCCTTCTCCACAACAGGAGTTGGGAGGATACCGAACGCGGGAGGCAGTCCGCCGGTATCCTCCCGTGGCGAGGTACTACCGCCACGACTGTGGGAATTGTACAGGCAGGCCATGAACGCAGCATGATACCAGCATGAAAGATGCATGAACTCCCCGCCCCGTGCTTGTGGCGGAGGAGTGCGACTGCGCCATATCGAATTGCTGCTTTCCGTCTCAGTATCCTTCTGGCCAGTACTTGGCTCGTTATGTGTGTAGGGGCGGCGCTGTGTGGCCGCCCGAAACGCCGCCGACGGGCGGCCACACAGGGCCGCCCCTACGTCTACAGATTCTTGCTAACGTTCAAGAGAATGGAAGCCATTCGGGAGCTCATAGACAAAGCCACGGCTGCGCGCACGGCGCAGGCAGAGAAGCAGCGGGCGTTCAACGAGATCGTCCGCCGCTTCCAGGACCTGGCGTTCGGCTGCGCCTACGCCATCCTGGGCGACTTCCAGCTCGCGGAAGACGCCGCGCAGGAGGCGTTCATCACCGCCTGGCGCAGCCTGGACCAGCTCCGCAGGCCGGAAGCGTTCCCCGGCTGGTTCAAGCGTATACTGGTGAGCCAGTGCCACCGCTTCACACGCGGCAAACAAGCGGAAGTTGTGTCTTTGGATGCGGCGGAACCCATCGCGTGCGCGGAGCT
>CAYNFH010000104.1:0-21584 GCA_964396385.1 uncultured Chthonomonadaceae bacterium
AGGAGCCGCGACAGCAGGAGGAGTACGCGGCGGCTATGAACAACCTGCCCGCCATCCGCTCGCTGCTGGGCTCACCTGAGATCACGCGCGGCTCTCGCAAAAAGCGTGCGCTCGGCTACATCCTGGATCACATCGCCGGAGCCAGCCACAATCCCCGCTTCTTCCCGCCACTGGCGGCCAGCCGCTTCTGCCGCGACGTGCTGGACAACGCGGTGGAGCAGGCGGAGCTTCACCGCAAAACGCCGGGGCAGGCGCTTGCGGACGCGCAGCGCCGTGTCAGTGTGGAGCTGGCCCGGTATTGCGCTCCCTGAGCCGGCCACGCGGAAGAGATCCTCTCATTCAGCGTCTGCGCCCGAAGCCGCTACGGCGGCGCATCGTAGTACGCCTGCGCGGCCTCCCGCTCCTCGTCTGATAGGAACGACCGGCAGATGAGGCACATCCCCGTCACGTCCACCTCGGAGGCCATGCAGAGAAAGCACCGGCCAATCTCCACGGCACGCGCCACGAAGCGGGGCCGGTGCAGCAGTATCTCCAGCACCAGGTGGCGCGCGACGCCTCCGTTGGCGCTCAGGGAGAAGTAGTCATTATTGACGACCTTCGCTTGAACGCGGGTCGCCCGCGGTACTCTCCTCATCGTGCGTTGCGCAGCTCGGGATGCTTCCGAAGGATGTACTCGTACTTGTCTGTCGACCGGCCGGTTCGCTCGTCAAAAAGGGGAGTGCCGCCTGCGTACATGGTGCCCGGCGGGTCCCCGTAGGGGTTCCGGTGGTTCTGCTGGATCCACTGGTCGATGCGGTTCTTCGTCGCCTGGTCGATGGCCCCGACCGCGGTACTCGCACGGCCGGGCGGGGGGGCCGGAGGCGCCGGACGCGGCGGAGCTTCCCTCTGCTGGGCGCGGTGGATGATCTCCGGCGGAGGAGTGTGAATCAGGCCGCCGCGAAGGCGCGGCGGCGTAACGATGGGGTGCCGGATAACGCGAGGGGTCCGCACTGAGCCTGTTCTGGCCGGAGCGTGTAGTCGCCCATGGTGCCGCACGCGCCTGTGGCGTGTCTTTGAGTCCTGGTGCGGCGCCGCCGAGCCCTGCGGCGCCCCCGCGAGCAGGATCCCGCCGCACAAAGCAATCAATGTAATAACTCGCATATCCTGTACTCTCCTCCGGGGACATCCTGAACACCCGAACACCTTAACACCTGAACGCCCCACCGTTACAGCGCCATATTGCTGCTATGACCCGGAAACAGTTTGGCCGACGGATCGATGAACGTCTTGGCGAAGTTCACCGCGATGCAGACCTCGCCCACCCCCGTAGCGATCAGCTTTAGCTTGCCGTCGTAGGTGCAAACGTCACCCGCGGCGTAGACGCCCGGCAGGTTGGTCTCCATCCGGGAGTTCACCACGATCTGGCTCGCCTGCAGCGCCAGTCCCCAGTCCCGGATCGGCCCGAGGCTCGCGTTGAACCCGATATTCACCAGGCATGCGTCCACGCTCACCGAGTCCTCCTCGCCCGTGCGGTTGTTGAAGATCACCGCCCTGTTCAGGTGCCCGTTCCCGAGGAGCCGCCGCAGCTCCCAGAAAAGCCGTGTGTTGACGGTCGATCGGTGGAAAAGCCAGTCCACGCTCTCCTCATGCGCCCGGAACACGTCCCGTCTGTGGATAAGCGTAATGGAGCTTGCCAGCGGTTCCAGGTTCATCGCCCAGTCTAGCGCGGAGTCTCCGCCTCCCACAATGAGCAGCCGCTTGCCCTGGAACTGTGCCTTGTTCTGGACGAAGTAGTGGACCCCGCGGCCCTCCAGTTCCTGCATGCCCTCCACGTCCAGACGCTTCGGCGTGAATGCCCCCGCCCCCGCGCATATCACCGCCGTCCGCGTAAGGTGCGTCTCGCGGTCGGTCCTAAGCTCGAGGATTCCGTCGGCGCGTCGGGTCAGCGTGCGGACGCTCTGCCCGAGGGCAAGGGAGGGGGAGAATCTCATACCCTGCTCAGTCATCTCTACGGCCAGGTCCCGGGCCAGCACTTTCGGAAATCCAGGCATGTCGTAGATGTACTTCTCAGGATAGAGGGCGGCGAGCTGCCCGCCTGGCTCCGGCAGGCTGTCAACTATCTTGGTCCTCATCCCGCGCATGCCGGCGTAGAAGCTGCCGAACAGCCCCACGGGCCCCGCGCCGATGAGTGTGATGTCGAAGATGTCCTCTTCCACGTGTGAGCTCTACTTCACGGCGTCGTCGGGGAATGAAGCGGTGACGGTCGAGGAGATTCCGCCCCTGACGGAAAACGCTCCGGTGACCGTCAACCGCCTGGGATGGCAGGCTGCAAGCAGGTCGTTCAGGATGCGGTTGACCACGTCCTCGTAGAAGATACCCTGCTGCCGGAAGCCGAAGAGATAGTACTTCAGCGACTTTAGCTCGATGCAGAGCCGGTCCGGCACGTAGTCGATGGTGATAGTCCCGAAGTCCGGAAGACCTGTGATGGGGCAAACGGAGGTGAACTCCGCGGTGGTGTGCACGATGCGGTAGTTCCGGCCGGGATGCGGATTATCGAAGACTTCCAGATGCGAAGTAGGGTCGCCCATGGGTGCTGCCTCGCGAACTAAATCCCACGACAAAAGTGTACCACCTGCGCGGAGTTTGCGCTGGCCGAACGGGCGTGCTCTGCCGCCACGAGAGTCACGGTCAGGGCGTCACCTGACGATTCTTGACTTCGCTCGACGGCGAAAGTATACTGAATTGGTCAGGATTATCTCGCCGCTCTAATCAAGCACCCTATGCCCCTCTTCAGCGCGAAGCTCGACTACGCCCTCCGAGCCGCCGTAGACCTCGCACTCCAACCGCCTGATACTGCCTGCCAGAGCCGCGAGATAGCCGCGCGGCAGGGCATCCGCGGTCCCTACCTGGACCAGATCCTCGCCGTACTCAAGCGTGAAGGAATTGTGCGGAGTATCCGGGGGGCAGGTGGAGGGTACACTCTGGCGCGCAATCCGGGTCGTATCACGGTGGGAGAGGTCGTGCGGGCCGTGGTCGGCGCCCAGCTCCTGATCGCCGGGGACGGCGCACTGGAGCTGGGCGCGGCCGGTGCCGGGTACGTCATTCGCAAGTTTGAAGAGGACGTGGAGGCTCGGCTGTCGGAGATTCTGGACTCCTGCACCCTGGGGGAGCTCGCCGCGCGCAAGCGCCAGCTCGATGACTCCTTGAGCTACATGCCATCGATATAGGTTGAAGGTTGAAGGTTGAAAGTCAGCCCTGCAAAGCACGACTATCCTGGTCCTTATTCGCTTCAGAGATAGCCCCCAACGGCTCGGGCCTTCAACCTTCAACCTTCAACTCGGGTGCATTACCACCTTGATGCACCCCTCGCGCTTTTGCTTGAACTCCTCGTAGGCGAGTGGCGCCTGATCCAGTGGCACGCGGTGTGTTACCACAAAGCTGGGGTCGATACGCCCCTGCGTGATGAGGTCCAGCAAAGGTCCGAGATAGCGGTGAACGTGGGTCTGGCCCATCTTGAACGTTAGGCCTTTGGCGAACGCAGCTCCAAACGGTAGCTTGTCCAGGAAGCCGCCGTACACCCCCGGAATGGAGACCGTCCCGCCTTTGCGGCACGCCTGGATCGCCTGCCGCAGCACGTTGGGCCGGTCCGTGGCCATGCGCATGGACATCTTGGCCCAGTCGTAGAGCGCTCCCGGCGACGTGCCGTGGGCCTCCATTCCCACCGCGTCTATGCAGGCGTCGGGTCCGCGGCCGGCGGTCATATGCTGGAGCGCCTCGATCACGTTGATTCCGTCATAGCTCAGAATGTCCGCTCCGCCCGCCAACGCCATGTCGAGCCGCTCTGGGATGTGGTCGATGGCGATGACCCGCTCCGCCCCCAGCAGGAAGGCGCTCCGGATGGCGAACTGGCCGACCGGTCCGCAGCCGAACACAGCGACGGTATCTCCCGGCTGGATGTTGCAGTTCTCCGCGGCCATATACCCGGTCGGGAAGACGTCCGAGAGGAAGAGCACCTGCTCGTCCTGGAGCTCTTCCGGTACGCGGATGGGCCCCACGTCCGCAAACGGCACCCGCACGTACTCCGCCTGGCCACCGGCGTATCCCCCCATCATGTGGCTGTAACCGAACAGGCCAGAGGGGGATTGGCCGTACAGCTTCTCCGCCATCCACGCGTTCGGGTTGGAGTTGTCACATAGCGACCAGAGCTGGCTGCGGCAGAAGAAGCAGTGACCGCAGGCAATGTTGAACGGCACCACCACCCGGTCGCCCGGCGATAAGTTGTGGACATCGGCGCCGACATCCACTACCTCGCCCATGAACTCGTGGCCGAGGATGTCTCCCTCCATCATGGTGGGGATGACCCCATCGTAGAGATGGAGGTCGGAGCCGCAGATGGCGGTGGAAGTAACCCGCACAATAGCATCGCGCGGGTTGAGTATCCTGGGGTCCGGCACCTCCTCCACGCGGACGTCATGCTTGCCGTACCAGCAGACAGCTCTCATGAGTTCAGCTCCCGTGCGCTAAGTCGGAACAGACGGTAGACGGACGACGGATGACGGACCGAACTCCGTCGGTCTTCCGTCCCCCGTCATCCGTCCCCTTCTCTACCTCGGGCCCACCTGCGTACGGTCGTTGTTCGAGCCGGACTTGTAGTGCACAATGTCCTGCTGGTCCTTGGACGTCCGCCGCTCGTGCTCTTCGCGCTCTTCGTGCGCAGCGCGCTCCTGGAACTCGTCGCCGGAACGCATGGCCTGGCGCTCGTGGCTCTTATCGTGCCCGTCTTTCTTGCGTCGCGTCTTCTCAGACATCTCTCACCTCTCATCTTCCTCTCGGCTGGCCCTTTGTCGTGGGGATCTCTCCCGTCTCCATCAGGCTCTTGAACCGCTTCAGATCGTCTCGGACTTGCTGCTCCGGCTCCTCGCCGAACAGCTTGGCGATGATTGCTCCCAGCGCGCCGGCGGGGGGATGATACTCCAGTGTCAGCCACACCTCGGTCCCACGCTCGGCGGCGGCCTTGACGAAGCGCACGGAGCCCCGGTTCTCAATGTCGCTGCCCTCCACGGACCGCCAGGAAAGGAGGGCGTTCTTCTTCTCCGCCACGATCTCCGCGTTCCAGGACACCGTCTGTCCGGCCGGGGCCGTTGCGGTCCAGCGAGAGTGGGTGTCGTCCAGCACGTCTACGCTCAGGAGGTGCTTCATGAAGCGCGGGAGGTTATCGAGCTGTCTCCAAAACCGGAACAGGTCCTCGCGCGGGCGGTTGATGGTGACCGTCTCCTCGACGTGGATGCCCGGGCCCGGTGGGGCGGACGTCGCTCCCACCGCGCGGTAGACCGGGCAGTGGCCCGTGGCCCCTCGCAGGACGAGCGCTCCCCCGAGCGCCGCGAGCGCCGCCCCTCCTACGCTGCGGCGGGAGAGGCCGTACAGAGCCAACGCTCCGCCTCCCAGAGCGCAGGCCACCCGCTCGAGGTCGGAAAGATTCACTCCCCCCGTCTGACCGGGCTGTTGGCGCTGTCCGGCCCCTTGCGATGCGGCGGCTTGTTGAGTTGCTTCCATTCTCGTCCTCCCATTCTGGCGTGCGGAACCGCCCAAGGTAGGACTCCCGGCCGCTCCGCCCGGTTCCTGAAAACGGGCGGGCAGCGAGACCAGTTCAGTAGTATTCCGGTCGCAGGAGGGAGGAGAAGAACCAGCCCACGAAGGTGCCCAGGAAGAGCAGAACATCCGCGCCCAGCCACTGCAGGGGCGGTACGAAGAGGAGCATCAGGTAGCCTACTGCCCAGGCGGCACACTCCACCCAGTAGAAAGCGCTCGGGCTCTCTCGGCGCAGGAGGTAGACGAAGAGCGCGAAGATGCCGAAAATCGCCGTGAGGCCGGTGGTCTCCCAAAACTCCTGCCAGGCGTCGTCATACCCGGCGACCAGGCCGGTCCCGCCCAACACGAGCCCGACGACGAGGCCATCCACGAGGCCTATACCAGGGGCCCACCGAGGGCGGCCGGATACCACGCAGAGGGAAGCTGCCAGGAAGAGCGCGCCGGCCAGCAGCGCGGGCCAGATCCGGCGGCGTGGGGGATTGCGGCGAACCACGGTTCAGTCCGGCGGGGGAATCGGGGCCGAGCCGGGCCAACCGCAGGAGCCGACCAGCGGCACGAACACGCAGGCGCCATACTGCTCGACCATGACGGACCCGGACGGGCTCTTGTCCACGAGCGTGAGGTCCTGCATCTCCGCAGACCCCACCGGGAGTACCATGCGTCCGCCCGGCGCGAGCTGATCAATGAGCGGCTGGGGGATGGAAGGCGCCGCGGCGGTGACGAGGATGCGGTCGAAGGGCGCCTCTTCGGCCAGGCCCAGGCTTCCATCGCCGACGAGGATCGCAACGTTCTGGTAGCCGAGGTACTCGAGGAGACAGCGCGCTCGTTCCGCGAGCGGCGAGTGCCGCTCCATGCTCACCACGCGGCGCGCAAGTTCTGCCAGGATGGCGGCCTGGTAGCCGGATCCCGTACCCACCTCCAGGACGGTCTCGTCGCCGTGCAGCCGCAGGAGCTCCGTCATCATGGCCACCATGAGCGGCTGTGAGATGGTCTGGTCGGCGCCGATGGCCTGCGGCCTGTCCTCATAGGCATGCTCCCGGAGAGGCTCGGGGACGAAGAGGTGGCGGGGAACGCGGCCCATGGCATCCAGCACGCGGCGGTCACGGACTTCGCGCGCCTCGAGCTGTTCGAGGACCATCCTCCGCCTATCGGCTTCTTCGGTCACAACCAGCTCCGCTGAAGGCGTTCACGCGCTCAGGTCCGGATTCCGAAACTCCTGAACACCTCAACACCTATTCAATCCGTTCCGGTCGCATCAGCGGAAACAGGATGACGTCCCGGATGGAGTGCGCGCCGGTGAGGACCATGGCAAGCCGGTCCAGCCCCACCCCCAGGCCGCCGGTGGGGGGCATACCGTACTCCAGTGCGCGCAGGAAGTCCTCATCCATTGGATGGGCCTCCTCGTTGCCGGCAGCGCGCTGGACTATCTGGGCCTCGAACCGCTCGCGCTGATCCAGCGGGTCGTTTATCTCCGAGAAGGCGTTGCCCAACTCCTGTGTGGCGACGTACACCTCGAAGCGCCGAGTCAAATCCGGATTGTCTGGCCGCTTCTTGGCCAGCGGGGACGTTTCCAGCGGAAAGTCGGTGATGAAGGTCGGCTGGACCAGATTCGGCTGCGTGAACCGCTCGTGCAGCTTCTCGATGATCCCCCCAACCGTATTCTCGCGCTCCGTGGGGATGCCGACCCGCTCCGCGGCCCTCTTGGCGCTCACCAGGTCGGCAAGCTCCTCCGGCTCAATGCCGGCATACCGGGCGATGCCGTCCAGGATGCCAAGCCGCGTCCAGGGCCGGCAGGAGAGATCTATGGCGGCGTCTTCCGTCCCATCCTGCGTCGGACGGCGGTAGGTGATGACGGGCGAACCGTTCACGGCTGTACACGCGGCAACGTACATCTCCTCCACGAGGTCCATCATGGCCTCCAGGTCCACGTATGCCTGGTAGAGCTCCAGGAGCGTGAACTCCGGGTTGTGGCGCGTGGAGATTCCCTCGTTGCGGAATACTCGCCCGATCTCGTAGACCTTCTCAAAGCCGCCCACGATGAGGCGCTTCAGGTACAGTTCAAGCGAAATCCGTAGCTTAAAGTCAAAGTCGAGGGCGTTATGGTGGGTCTTGAAGGGCCGCGCCGCTGCGCCCCCCGCCTCCACCTGCAGCACCGGCGTCTCCACCTCCAGGAAGCCGCGGCCATCCAGGAAGCGGCGGATCGCCTGTACCATCAGGCTGCGCTTCACCAGGACTTCGCGGGCGTCCGAATTCGCGATGAGGTCGACATACCGCATTCGGTACCGCCGCTCTACATCGCTCAGCCCCGAGAAGTGCTCGCCCTCGCGCTCCTTGCCGATGGGAAGCGGCCGAAGAGCCTTCGCCAGGAGTGTGTACTCCGCGACCTCCACAGTGGGCTCGCCCATCCGCGTGCGGAAGACGGTGCCCTCCACCCCCAGGATGTCCCCGATATCCAGGTCTTTGAATACCTCGTACGGCTTTTCGCCTACCGCGTCGCGCTTCACGTAGATTTGCACGCGGCCGGATTCGTCCATGAGGTGCGCGAAGGAAGCCTTACCCATGATGCGGATGGCAACCAGGCGCCCGCAGATTTGAACTGGCCCCCCCTGTAGCCGATCAAAGTCCTGGGAGATGGCCGCCGCGCGCTCCGTGCGGTCGTACCGCTCAATGCTGAAGGGGTCTTCCCCGCGGGCTCGCAGCGCCTGCAGCTTGGCGACGCGCTGCGCCCGAATGTCCTGCTCTTCCATCCCTGCGTCTACTTCCGGATCGCCACTATCTCGTACTCGATGACCCCATCCGGGATACGGACCGACACCCGGTCTCCCACCGTCTTGCCGAGCAGCGCCTGCCCCACGGGGGACTCGTCGGAGATACGGTCGTTATCCGGATCCGACTCCACAGAGCCCACAAGCGTGAACTCCCAGTCGTCTTCCATCTCCAGGTCCCGTACGGTTACCTTGGAGCCGATGCCGACGTGGTCCGTGGGTATATCCTCCGGTTGGAGGACGTGCGCCATCTGCACGATCCGATAAAGGTCCTGTATGCGGCCCTCCACGAAGGCCTGCTCGATCTTCGCATCTTCGTACTCGGCGTTCTCGGTGAATTCGCCGAACTGCTTGGACTCCCGGATGCGCTCCGCCACTTCCCGCCGCTCGACGGTGCGGAGGCGCTCCAGGTCCTTTTCAATCTTCGCGAAACCCTCCGGCGTCAGGAGGATAGGGTTTTCGACGGACATGACGTCTCCCTTGGACGCGTCGACCGCGGGGATATGCAAACAAGCACTGACATCCCAGCGGACGCCAGTGCTTGTAGGTCGCGCGCTTCTAGTTGCGCCAAAACACTGCGCAACAGTATATCACAGCGTCTTCCACGCGTCAAACGCGCTCAAGCGGCGATAAGCGTGCGCACCGCGCTCTCGAAAATGACGCGGCCGTCCGCCGAGCCGAGAATCTTCTCAGAAGCGCGCTCGGGATGTGGCATCATACCCAGGACGTTGAAACGCTCGTTGGCGATTCCCGCGATGTTGTCCATGGAGCCGTTCGGATTGCTGTCCGGTGTGATACGGCCGTCCGGCTCGCAATAGCGAAAGAGGACGCGGTTGGCAGCCTTCAGCTCCGCGAGGGTTGCTTCGTCGGCGACGTAGCAGCCTTCACCGTGCGCCACCGGGACGCGCAGCACCTGACCCTGCCTGGCCGCGCGCGTCCACGGTGTCTCTGTGCTCTCCACTCGGAGGTGGACCTGCTTGCACACGAAACGGGTGCCCGCATTGCGGAGCAGTGCGCCCGGAAGCAGGTGGGCTTCGCAGAGCACTTGGAAGCCGTTGCAGATGCCTATGACCAGCTTGCCGCGCTCCGCGTGAGCCCGCACCGCGTCCATGATGGGGGAGAAGCGGGCGATTGCCCCGCAGCGCAGATAATCGCCATAGCAGAAGCCGCCTGGGAGAATAACGCAATCGTATGACCTGAGCGAGGTCTCAGTGTGCCAGACGTAATCCACGGGCTTGCCCACAACCTCCTTCACCGCCCAGAAGGCGTCCTGGTCGCAGTTTGACCCTGGGAACGTGACGACCGCGAACTTCAAGATCCCACCTCAAAGCGATAGCTCTCAATCACGGGGTTTGCGAGGAGCCGGTCGCACATCTCCTTCACCTTCTGCTCGAGCGCCGGACCGTGCCCGGCGACCTCCATCTCTATCAGCTTGCCTATCCGGACGTCCTTCACTTCGTCGTAGCCGAGGGCATGCAGGGCGTTCTGTACTACGCGTCCCTGCGCGTCCAGCAGGCTGGGCTTCAGCGTTACGTACACCTTCACGTCTGCCATGCGGCCCTCCTCACCGTGAGTGCAGCAGCAACCATGATAGCACAGCCGCCAGGGCGCAAACAATCAGTACTACCACCCACGGCGGGAAGGCCGACGACCGGTGGAGAGGCCGAGCGGGCGACGGGGCGGCTGCGGGCGCTCGGGCTCGCTCAGCGGCACGAGCCAGAGATTCGTCGGAACCAGCGCGGAGCGTGGTCTTTGGGGCGGAAGGGGGAAGCACTTCCACGCTGGGCTCCGCGCTTGCGCGGTTCCATGGGGCAGGGCGAGGCGGCGGCCCCAGCCCCAACCGCCGGCGGATCTCCGTGGCGATCAGGTTTGCGAGCAGCCGGCTGAGCGGTCTCATCGCACGGGGCGCGAGCACGGCCACGAACAGGAACGCCATTACCGCCCAGGCCACGGGCGAGCCGGCCATTGCGAGGTAGAGGTCTTGCGACGGCGGGCTCAACGGCTGGACCTAACGGCGCTGAGGCGGGCATCGAGCCGTGCCCAGACCTCGTTTTGCGCGAGGCCGCGCACCTCCAATGCCTTCTCCCGTCCCGCGGCGCCACGGCCGACTCTCACGGCACTCTTCGGTACATCTATTGCGTCCGCGACCAGCTCCGTGACCGCCCTGTTTGCGGCGCCATCTACCGGCGGTGCGGCTACTCGGAGGTGCAGAGTGTTCCCTTCGCGGCGCAGGAGCTCGGAACGGACGGCGCGGGGAGTGACGCGGACCTGGATGCGCGCTACGGAATCCGCCACGTTAACTATTCCCGAGCAGGGCGAACTGAAGGAACACGGCCGCGTTGTTCAGCGCGTGGGCAAAGATGCAGGGAGCCAGCGAGCCGCGGAGCAGGTACAGCGTGTTGAAGATAGTGCCCAGCACGAAGATACCGAGGAAGCCCAGCGGAAGCTGCGGGTGGAGTACGGCGAAAAGGGTCGACGTCGCCACCAGCGCACCGACGATCCCGAGGCGCCCCGTCAGTGACCGGAAGAGCACACCGCGGAACAGAGTCTCCTCCGTGAGAGGAGCGAGCATGGCTAATTGTGTAAACAGGAGCGCCTGCGCCAGGGGGCTCTGGCTACCGGCCAGGGCCGTGACCACCGGATGGAGCGGCGTGGATTCGCCCCGGAAGAGCCACGTAGAGACGATAGCGGCGACCTGGGTAAGTGGTGCCGCCACGGCATAACCACCGATACCCCAAAGGAGGTCTACGGGCAGGCTGCGCGTGCGGAAACCGAGGTCCGCCAGAGTGATCCCCGTGTGCCGGAGCATGAGCAATGGTACGAGAAGCCAGACAAGACTGAGCCCGAGCGAGATGCCGAGCCATGCCGTCCGATCCAGGTGAGAAGGGGCGAGCCACTGCACCAGACGGGGTCCCAGTAACTGAAGGGCGGCATAGGTCGCGAGGTAGGAGAGGAACACCCCATAGAGGGCCGCACTCTTCGGCCGCTCAAGCTGGGGCAGCACGCGAGGCTTAAGCCACGCTGGGATCTCCCACTCCGGGTGCTGCCGCTTTCGGTAGTACAACGTGGCGAGCGCAAGGAGAATGGTGAGTCCCGCGAAGAAGACGTATTCCACAATCTGCTGGAACCGGACGAGCCCGGCCGATGCCTGCCGGGCGGCCCTGGCCTCCAAATGCGCCTCCGTGAGGAAGCCGCCATTTCGGTAGATCGACTCCAGCGCGAGGTGGCGGTACCATCCGAGATCCAGGCCGCCTATCTGCTCGCGCAACGCGGCAGTCTCCCGCGGCGTGAGACGCTCCGAGCCGAGAGACTCCTGCCACATTCCCAGCTCCCGCTCCGCGACGAGCCAGCTAGTGCTGCCACTGATGGCGGGCAGCCTGGCGATAGAGGACTGCCAGGTCTCCAGACCTAGCCCGTGCTGGAGCAGGGCGACCTCCCGCAGCGTTCGCGGGCTCGTCGTGCTCTCGCCGACGCGGCGGAGCTCCGAAGCGAGTCGAGCACGCTCGGCAAGTTCGGCAGCGGACTCGCGCGGTCCTGCGGCAAGGCGTCCACGCGCGAAGAGCGCTCGGGCCTTGATCTGAGCCAGTATCCAGGTGCGGGATGCCTCGGGCGGTTCGTGGCTCGGGCGGGCATGAGGAGATATGTAGCGGGAGCCGAAAACCATGAGAACGACGCAGACCAACGCCAGGGCGCTCCAGCCAGGGGAGACCCTACGGGAGGTCGCCGGCGCTTCACGCTGTGGGGTGGGTGAGTCGCTCATGACTATAACTATGGTTCGCGCATTCCGTTATCGCACTGCAAGGTTGAACAGGATCCCCTGCACAATCTGGATCGCGACGACGGCGATGAGGGGAGAGATGTCCAGTCCTCCGGTGCGCGAAGGCGGGATCACGCGGCGGATAGGCTCTAGCATCGGGTCCGTCATCCGGTGGAGAGTCCGCACCCAGGGCTTATACGGCGATAAGGAGCCAAAAGCAACGGCCCACGACACGATAACCTCCGCGAGGATAATGATAGCTGCCACCTGAAGCAGGTCGCAGAGGATGAACATCAGATTGACCGGCGGCAGAAATCGAAACACGCAGAGCTCCTGTTAGTGAGGCGCACCGGACCGCTGCATCTTGCGGCGCACGCGGTCTAGGTTGAAATGCGCCGCGCCGTCGTTCGGGTCTTTGGCAAGCTCGGTCCAGAGCCGCAGGGCATCGTTCATGCGGCCCGCCCGCTCGTAAGCAATGGCCAGCATGTGGCGGTCCAGTAGGGCGGACCCCCGCTGCTTCCGCGCCTCCTCAAGGTACTTGATGGCCTGCGGATAGTCCTTCTTGTGGGTGAGGTAGTACTCGCCGAGCTCTTCATACATCACGGCTTCCTGAGGCATGGCCTCAATGCCCTGCTGGTAGAGTGCGATAGCCTCCGGGTCGCGGTTCATGCTCCAGAGTAGCCAGCCTGCGTTCTGATAAGGCTCCGGGTCCCGCGGCCGACCGGCGACTACGATACGGGACAGGTTCACGATATGGTTGTACTCACCCTTGTGCCAGTGAGCGTCGATGGCTATGTTGAGGTCGTCCAGAATCGAATCGCAAATGGCGTCGACCTGGGCGGCACCGGAAATCGCCGTGCCCATAGCTCTGGCAGGGCGCTTCACCGTCTTCTGAGCCAGAGCAGCGCCTGGACCCAAGCAGAGGATCACGGCCGCGACGGCCCAGTGCCGCCATGCACCGGATTTCAACGGGCACAGCCCCCCTTCCGACACTCCGGATTCATCCTTCATCCTTCATCCCTCATCCTTCACTAGTGTATCGTACCAGTTTCTACGCCCATCATCTGTAGGGCGGCCGCCGCCGCCTGGCGAACGACCGATTCGCGGTGGTGCAGCAGCTTCTTGAGCGGATCTATGGCGCGGCGGTCGCCGATTCGTCCCAGCGCCAGCGCGGCCTGCTTCGGAATCGCCTCGTCCCGGTTGGAGAAGGAGCCAATCAGGGCCGGTACGGCCCGCCGATCCCGGATCTTCCCCAGCGCCTTGGCGGCCTGCTCCTGCACGTCCTCATTCTCCCGGGCATCCACGAGCCTGCGCCCCAGCGGCTCCGTGGCCCGCCGGTCGCGGAGCTCGCCGAGCGCCTGCGCCGCCTCAAACCTTACAAAGACGTGCTTGTCTCCGAGCGCGGCGATCAGCGCCGGCACCGCCGAGGTTTCACGCAGTCGTCCGAGCGAGTAGGCGGCGCTGCCGCGCACGAACGGGTCTTTCTCGCGCAGCCCCTGCTCCAGCACCGGGATGGCGCGTCGATCCCCCAGCCTGCCGAGGGCGTCCGCGGCGAAGAACTTCAGGCCGAACCGCCCCGGCCCGGATGTGGTCTGGACGATATGGATCAGCGCCGGAACCACGCTCCGGTCTCCAAGCGTACCCAGGGCCGTAGCCGCGGCCTGCTGCACGTCTCTCCGCGGGTCCGCAAGCAAGCGCACTATCGGTTGGGCCGCGCGGCGGTCCTCAAAGCCCTGCAGGGAGTAGACCGACTTCAGACGCACACGCCAGTCCGGGTCACGGAGCGCGCCAATGAGCGGAGTTACCGCCCGCGGGTCGCTCAACAGGCCTGCCGCCTCCGCCGCATCCCGCCGGACTTCCGGGCGCGAGTCGCGCAGGGCGCGAAGCGCGGCGGGCACGGCACGCCGGTCGCCAAGGATCCCCAGCGCGCGGATCGCCCCGGCCCGTACACCCGGGTTGGCCGCGCGAGAGTCGGCGATGAGAGCGGGTACAGCGGCCCTGTCCCGTGTGTTGGCCAGCGCGGCCACGACCTGAGCGCGCACGCTCGCAACCGGCTCCCTGATCAGTGCCCGGAGCAGGACAGGCGTCGCGGCTTTGTCTTTGCGCCTGGCCAGGGCCTCCGCGGCGTCCGCCCGGGCGGCCACGTTGGGCGAGGAGAGCGCATGGATGAGCTGTGCCGTCGTCTGTGCTCCGGCCGGCTGCCCCAGGAACACGGCCGCAGCGAGGACGGTGCCTCGGCAGCGGGTGACGATGGCGTGGAAACCGCGGCCAACATTAACCATTGGCCATCAACCAACCCCCGCTCGTTCCGATTCCAGTCGCGTGCGGAGGAGGCGGTTGACCTCTTGTGGGTTCGCTTTGCCTTGGCTCTGCTTCATGATCTGGCCCACCAGGAAGCCGAACTTCTTCTCGTCGCCGGCCCTGAGCGCCTCCCAAACCGGCTGCTGAGCGGCGATGACGCTGTCGATGATGCCGGCAATGGCGCTCTCGTCCCGGATCTGGGGACCCTCCGCCTCGGCCAGCTTGCGTGGGTCCTCGCCGGTCTCGAACATCCGCTCGAAGAGCGACTTGGCCATCTTGCCGCTGATGGTGCCGTCGGCCATCAGCCCGAGCATGCCGGCCAGGTGGGCCGCGGTGACCTTGCTCTCCGTAATCTCCTGGTTGGACACGTTGAGCAAGCGCGCAAAGTCGCCCATCATCCAGTTGGAGACCGCCTTGGGATCGCCGGACAGGCCAGCCGCCTCCTCAAAGAAGCGGGCGGAGGCGCGGGTCTGGGTGAGTATGTCCGCATCGTACTCCGGCAGGCCGTACTGCTCTACAAATCGGCGGCGCGTGGCATCCGGCAGCTCCGGCATGGTGTCCCGGATACGCTCGATCCAGTCCGCCGTGATGTGGAGCGGGACCAGGTCCGGCTCCGGAAAGTAGCGGTACTCCTGCTCCACCTCCTTGGAGCGCTGGGAGAAGGTCTGCCCCTTGAGCTCGTTCCATCCGCGCGTCTCCTGCTCCACCGGCACGCCGCGCTCCAGGAGCGCAATCTGGCGCTCGACCTCGTACTGGGTCCCGCGATAGACGGAGCGGAAGGAGTTGAGGTTCTTTATCTCCGTCTTGGTGCCGAACTCCTGGGAGCCTTTGACGCGGACGGAGAGGTTTGGCTCGCAGCGGAGGCTGCCTTCCTCCATCTTGCCGTCCGACACGCCGACGTAGGTGAGGATGGCGCGCAGCTTGGTGAGATAGGCGCGGGCCTCCTCCGCCGTGTGCATGTCTGGCGGAAACTCCGTCACGATCTCCATGAGCGGTACGCCGGAGCGGTTGTAGTCCACCTCGCTCTCGCCGCTAGCCACGTGGAAGAGCTTGCCGGTATCCTCCTCTAGATGGACGCGGCGGATGTGGACGCGTGTGGTCTTGCCGTCTACTTCGATGTCCAGCCACCCCTTCACGCCAATGGGCCGGTCGTACTCGGAGATCTGGTATCCCTTGGGCAGGTCTGGGTAGTAGTAGTTCTTGCGGTCGAAACGAGCGTCTTCGTTGACGTGGCAGTTGAGGGCGAGGGCCGTGCGGATTACGTGCTCCACCGCGAGCCGGTTCATCACGGGCAGGGAGCCCGGCATGCCGAGGCAGACGGGGCAGCAGCGAGTATTGGGCTCACCTCCGAAGGCATTGCGGCACCCGCAGAACATCTTGCTCTCCGTTAAGAGCTCCGCGTGCACCTCCATCCCTATAACTGCCTCATACTCTGTCACAGCAGCAGCTCCAGGTACGCTACGTCAAACCAGCGTCCGAACTTGGTGAACACCTCCCGCAGGACGCCACGGTCCTGGAAGCCGTGCGCCCGGTGGAGACGAAGGCTCGCTTCATTCTGCGCGTCGATGGCTGCCACGAGGGCATGCAGCCCCATGGCGCGTCCCGCCTCAATGAGGGGCGGCAAGAGGGCGCCGCCTACTCCTCGGCCCCGGTGCTCCGCCGCCACGTAAACGGAAACCTCCGACGTGAATCGATAACCGTAGCGGGTCTTGTAGGCACTCAGGCTCGCCCAGCCAACCACCCCGTCGCTACCCACCACCGCGACGAGCGTGGGATAGCCCGCCCGGGTGCGCTCGTCGTACCACTGCAGCCGCTGCTCCAGTGTCTGCGGCTCGTAGTCTGCCGTCGCGCTCGTGGTGAGGACAGCGTCATTGTATATCTCCATCACCGCCAGCATGTCATCGCGGGTGGCCGCTCGAATGTCCATCCAGGTGCTATTCAGACCGCGGACGCCGAATGCGCGTCTTCTCGGGATCAGCGACTACGAGACAGCCGGCGAGACTGTCCAACGTGTGCTCTGCAAGAACGCGCCGAAGTACGTTGTCTATAGCCGTGACACTTCGGCTATGCGACCGAATCAACACGATGCCGGGGTGCGTCCCGGGAGCAAAGCGGCGAATGTCCGAGAAGTCTAGGTCCAGCGTGATGAACAGGCGCTCGTCGGCACACACCCTCTGCCAGACGACAGAATCTGGCTGTCCGTTCAACCCCTCCGTTGCCGTGGCGTCGGCGTCGTATCCTGCGCTTCGGACGGTTTGCAGGTGCGTTCGGCCAAGGTTCTCGTCCAGTTTCACGCGAACAGCATTCACCGAAGGGGGACCAGCTCTTCCTCGCGCGCGAGGGCGGCTGCGTAGGCGACTGACGCCCGGACATCGTCGCTTGTTAGCTGCGGATACTCCGAGATAATCTCGGCCTCGCTGAGTCCCTCCGCAAGGTTATCCAGTATCACGGAAACCATAATGCGGGTGCCCGCTATGCACGGCTTGCCGTGGCAAACCGCAGGATCCACTTGGATTCTCTGCGTCCATTCAATCATCTCTGACATCCCTTTGTCGAGGTTGCATCCTCGACATCGGCTTTGAGGATCTCGCCCCCTCTGCTGAACCGGAGAAAACAGATTGCATTGGCCGCAAAGCTATAAGGCCGGATGCTGGTGGCGCCAGTCGGTCGCCTGCTCGTAGGTGTAGGCGGCGCGCAGGACCGTCTCCTCGTCGAACGGTCTTCCGATAAGCTGCAGCCCAACGGGGAGACCGTCCACGAATCCACACGGCACCGATATCCCCGGCACGCCCGCCAGGTTGACCGGCAGCGTACAGACGTCGGTCAGCTTCATGGCCAGCGGGTCGTCGCTCTTCTCCCCGATCGGGAAGGCCACGGTTGGCGCGGTTGGCGTGAGCAGCACGTCAAACTGCTCGAAGGCCCGGTCGAACTCCCGCCGGACGAGCGTGCGGACCTGCTGCGCCCGCTTGTAGTAGGCGTCGTAATAGCCTGCCGAGAGGGCATAGGTGCCGATCATAATCCGCTGCTTCACCTCGTCGCCGAACCCTTCGTCCCGGGTCTTCTCCATCAAACCGATGTGCCCGGCCAGTGCGCGCGTGCGATGCCCGTACTTTACGCCGTCGTACCGCGCCAGGTTGCTGGACGCCTCCGCAGGGGCGATGATGTAGTAGCAGGCGAGGCCGTGCTCCGTGGTGGGCAGGCTGCAATCCTCCGCCGTGGCGCCCAGGCCGCAGAGGAGGTCCGCGGCGGCGCGCGCCAGCTCCGCGACCCGCGGATCCACTCCCGGGCCAAAATACTCCCGCGGCATGCCGATGCGGAGGCCCTTTACGTCTGCGCGGCAAGCGGCGGTGTAGTCCGGCGTCGGAAGGTCCACGCACGTGGAGTCCGCCGCATCGTGGCCGGCGATGGCATTGAGAACGAGCGCACAGTCCTCCACGGTGCGGGTGAGCGGGCCGATCTGGTCGAGCGACGAGGCGTAAGCGACCAGTCCATACCGGCTGACACGCCCGTACGTAGGCTTCATGCCGACTACACCGCACAGAGCCGCCGGCTGGCGGATGGAGCCCCCGGTGTCGGAGCCCAGCGCTACCGTCGCTTCTGAGGCCGCCACCGCCGCGGCCGAGCCCCCGCTGGAACCGCCCGGCACGCGCGAGAGGTCCCAGGGGTTGTGAGTGGAGCCGTACCCGCTGTTCTCCGTGGACGAGCCCATGGCGAACTCGTCACAATTGGTCTTGCCGACGAGAATTGCGCCCGCTGCGGCGAGCCGCTCAACCACCTTCGCGCTGTATGGCGGCATGAAGTTGGACAGGATCCGGGAGCCGCAGGTGGTACGGATGCCGCGCGTGCAGAGGTTGTCCTTGAGCGCCAGCGGGATCCCGGCGAGCGGGCCGGGCGACTCGCCGCGCGCGATCGCGGCGTCCACGGCATCCGCCTCAGCCAGGGCCGTGTCCCGGGTGAAGGTCAGGTACGCCTTGACGCGCTCCTCGACTGCGTCGATACGGGCCAGGATCGCTTCCGTCACTTCGCGGGCGGAGACCTGCCGCGAGGCGATCAGTCGCCGCAGCGCCACCGCCGACAGCTCAAACAGTTCCGCCACCGCTACCCTTCCAGTATGCGCGGCACGACGAAGCAGCCGTCCCGGGACTCGGGTGCGTTGCGGAGCACGTCCTCCCGTAGAAGGGAAGGGCGCACCGCGTCCTCCCGCAGCACGTTGGAGAGCGGGATGCTGTGGGAGGTGGGCTCGATGTCGTTGACGTCGAGCTGCTGGAGCGCCTCAAACTGGGTGATCAGGTCGTTAATGTGGCGCGTCTGGCGGTCGAGCTCATCGTCCTCCAGCTCCAACCTGCTGAGCAGCGCGACTTTCCTCACGTCCTCCCGTGTCAGCGCCATAGGGATTCCTCCTGTCCGTCCGGTGGAGAGATTATAGCATTGGAAGGGGCGGGCGCTCCCGGCGGGTACACTTGGACACCTGAGGCGAATGCACGGCGTTGAGGAGGACGGCGGATGTTCAGGGCGCTGATCGTCGGTGCCGGAGGCATGGGGCGGGCGTGGGGACGCAACCTGCGAGACTGCCCGGACGTGGAGGTGGCGGGCTGGATGGACATCCGGCCGGGAGTCGCCGCGGAAGCCGCCGAAGAGACGAAGCTGAGCGGCCTCTTTACAGGCGAAGATCTGACCCAGGCGCTGGAGGAGACGAAGCCCGACTTTGTGGTCGACGTGACGGTGCCGGAGGCACACCGGGACGTGACGGTGCAGAGCCTGAAGGCCGGCATCCCCGTGCTGGGCGAGAAGCCGATGGCGGATAGCATGGAGCACGCACGGGAGATGGTCCGGGCCTCTGAGCGGGCCGGCAAGCTGTACATGGTGAGCCAGAGCCGCCGGTACGACGCCCGCCTGCACGCGTACCGGCAGCTCATCGAGTCCCGCATCGGGCCTCTAGGCATCCTCAATTCCGACTTCTACATCGGCGCGCACTTCGGCGGGTTTCGCGACGAGATGCCCAGTCCATTGCTGCTGGACATGGCAATCCACACGCTGGACGCGGCGCGGTACCTCTGCGGCGCGGATCCGGTGGCGGTCTACTGCGAGGAGTTCAACCCGAGTTGGAGCTGGTACCGTGGGGATGCCTGCGCGACGGCCATTTTTGAGATGACGCGTGGCCTGCGCTACACCTACCGAGGGAGTTGGTGCGCGGAGGGGCTGCACACCTCCTGGGAGGCGGAGTGGCGGGCGGTAGGGCCTCACGGCACGGCCACGTGGGACGGGAAGGGCGCACCCGTTGCGGCATTAGTGGCGGAGCGCGCCGGGTTCCTTTCGCGCACGGAGGAGCACACGGCGGAGGTAGCGGAGGGAGTGCCCGGTGGGATAGCGGGATCGCTGCGCGACTTTCTGCACGCGCTGGAGACAGGTGCTACACCAATGGGGGAGTGCCACGACAACATCAAGAGCCTGGCCATGGTGTTCGGCGCCATCGAGTCGGCGAAGCATGGCAAGAGGCTCAACGTGGAAGGATCCCTTTCTTGACTTCACTCCGCTCGGCGGCTATACTGGAAACGCGCCAGCGCGGGCTCCCGTCTGCGTATTATCGCGCGCTGGGTCTTACCTCTCGGTGAGGATTAGAACATGGCTCAGACGGAGACTACCCGCTCAGAAGTCATTGAGACCGAGTCCACCTCCGCGGTCACGCAGTTGATTATTGCGGCCATCGTGTTTATGGCCGGCCTGTTCCTCATCTACCTCTTCCACTTCATCGCCGACTACAGGGCCCGCCTCGGCCTCCAGATTGTGGCGGGAGCGGTGGCACTCGTTGGCGTCGGGATGATCGTTGCCGCCGTGGTCCGGATGCTGAGTTCTCGATCGCTGCCCAAGGTCGTGGTGAACTGCCCGTACTGCGAATATCCGATGGAGTTCCTCAAGGCACCCACGGTAGACTTCGACTGCGAGGGCTGCCACCGCCGGGTCTACTACGAGAACGGCGTGCAGGTGCCCATTAAGATGATCACCTGCGCGTTCTGCAAGACCGTACATAAGGTCTCTGCAAAGGCGAAGCAGTACACGTGCGACCGCTGCAACCGGCCGCTCAGGCTCACAGAGGGGCCGGCAGGTGCGGTGCAGGACACCGGCCGTGACGACGTGCTCCAGAACTACGACGTGGTGCTGACGGACATCGGCCGCAAGCCCAATGAGGTCGCGATGGCGCTGGAGTCCATCCTCATCTGCAACCTGCTGGAGGCGCGGCGGCAGATGGCGGACCTGCCGCTCACGGTCATGCGCAATGTGCCGGAGCGGAAGGCCGATGCGGTGCGCCGCCGGCTGCGGGACCTGGGCGCGACGGCCGTGGTCCGGCCCACTGAATCCTCCACACAGGCAGGCGCCACAAGATGAGGGAAGAGGGATGAGGGATGATCCGGGGCCCGCGGTTGGTGCTGAATCGGGCTGACCGATAGTAGCTTAAGGTCGAAAAAGCCGGAACTGAATTCCCCTATTCATCCTTCATCCTTGGTCCCATGCGCGTCCTCGTCTACTCCACCTGCTGGTGTCCCGATTGCTCCCGTTCCAAGCGGCTGCTTCGACGCCTGGGTGTGCCGTTCGAGGAGATCGATATTGAGGAAGTGGAGGGGGCGGAGGAAGAGATGCGGCGCGTGAACGGCGGATCCGGCAAGGTCCCCACGGTAGTCGTGGACGGGGAAGTGCTCGTGGAACCCTCAGACGCCGACCTCCGCGCGGCGTTGGAATTGAACTCCCCCTAGCCCCTCCTTAGCAAGGAGGCAAAACTCATTATTCGTCCGGTTTGTGGAAGACGCTGGCGCAGTACCAGCCGACGAGGGTGACGATCGGCATCGCCTGGCCGATGATGGTCGGCAGGCTGAAGTCGTGGAACGGCATCATGTGCACGAAGCTGGTCAGAAAGCTCCCCAGACCCGCCTCCGTGGCCATCCGCAGCACGAACGATGAGATGAAGATCCCGATGATCGCCGGGTTCCAGTCCTGCGTTACCACCCACTTGAAGCCATAGGCGATCATCCCCACCAGGGGTCCGAAGAGGATGACGAGGGCGAGGAAGAGCGGGACATCCTCCGGGTCGTCGTGCTCAAAACCGACGGTCCTGAGCAGCGGCATCAAGATCCCGGCGACAAAGTTGGCGATGCACAGCACCCAGAACGCCAGACAGTGGTCCGCGTCCGCCACCAGGG
>CAYNFH010000105.1:0-21487 GCA_964396385.1 uncultured Chthonomonadaceae bacterium
CAGTGCATGCCGATGTTGAGGACGTTGTCGTCACCGGCAAGCAGGCCACGGCTCTCGCACTCGTCACCAATGAGCTCGTAAGCAACGCCGTCAAGCACGGCGCCGGCACCGTCACGGTGAGGATTTCTGCCGGAAAGGAGATTGCCAGCCTCTCAGTACAGGATGAGGGTCCAGGCTTTCCTGACGGCTTCGATCCGACAGCATCCGCCAACACGGGCTTGATGTTGGTCAACGCCCTGGTATCCACCGACTTGCACGGTCAGGTTAGCTTCAGTAGTGTCCGCGGAGGCGGAGCGAAGGTCTCCGTGACTATTCCGCTGCCATCGCCCGACACTATCAATGAATAGACGGAGGTGAGCTGATGCAGTTCTATCCAGCGCTCCTGGCTTCTAATGGCAGCCCGGAGCATCCAACTCCGGGCACCGCCATTGATGGCAGTGCAGTTGTTCCCTCGCTTGCTGGGAAGACTGCCATTGTTGTCGAAGACGAAGGGGTGACCCAACTTCAGGTCCGTATGGCCCTTACCCAGGCCGGAATGAAGGTGGTGGGGGTGGCAGGGAGCGGCCAAGAAGGCGTGGAGCTCGCGCTGAAGACCCGCCCCAAGTTGGTCGTGATGGACGTCAAGATGCCCGGCAAGATAGACGGCCTGGAAGCGACGCGACAGATCCTGGCGGAGTTTGACACCTGCGTCGTGATGCTTACCGCCTATCACGACCTCGCCCACAATGCGGAGGAGGCGGGGGCGTGCGGCTTCGTGGTGAAGCCTGTCACCTTCCTGTCGCTCATTCCGCAGATCAAGATTGCCATGGAGAGACATTACGCCACGTAGGGCTCATTGCGGTGTGTTCCTCCGGGCGGTGATGCAGGTCTGCAGCTCTGCGTACCCCGAGTTTGCCTGGCGTCTCTAACCAGATCGCTCGCGGTTAATTGCAAGAGCGAGCGTCCAAGTACAAGGGCACTCCCACGGGGATCACGGCATCGACCCGATAGCGCGGAGCAACTGATCCTCCGCCACGTTGTACTGGTACAGCGCCTGGACGACGCTGCTCTCCGCCTGCGTGCGGGCAGCCAGGGCGTCCAGCACCTCTACCAGCACGCTGCGACCGGCCTCAAACCGCTGCTGGGCCACCCGGTAGCCCTCCTCGGCCGCCGTCTGCGCCGTCCGCGCCGTACGGATGTTCTGCTCCGCCGCCTTCAAGTTGAGATAGGCGGACTGGACCTGCTGGGCCACCTGCAGCGCGATGCGGCTCCGCTCCTGCTCCGCTTTGCGCCGCTCCGCATCGGCCGTCTGAACCTTCGCACGCTGGAGACCACCATTGTAAAGCGGCAAGGAGGCGGCAAGTCCAAAGGTCGTGCCGGTAAACGGGTCCATGCCTCTCGCTTTCATCGCATCGCCCATGGCAAAGAGATTCACCTGGGGCTGTGTGCCGCTCCTCGCGTTGGCGCTCTCCGCCTGCGCGCCGCGGACACGCTCCTGTGCCGCCCGCAACTCCGGCCGCTGCCGCTCCGCCAGCCGGAGCAGAGCGGCCAGGTCGGCGGGCAGAGCGGCAGCAGTGTCCTTTGGCGCGGGCGCCTGAACGGCCGGTGCTTGCGCGCCCAGAAGCCGCTTCAGGAGGTCCGCGCTCGGCTCGTAAGCGTTAACGCTGCTGAGCTCGATGCGCGACGCCGGGCTCACGCCCATCACGGTCTTGAGCTGCACCAGAGAGAGCTCCACGTCCCGGCCGGCGTTGGTCACCTCCTGCTGCGCCGCCGCGGTCTCCGCCTCGTCCCGCCTCACCGTAACCAGCGGAACGGATCCCTGGCCGTACTTCTCCTGGTCCACGCGCAGGCGCTCCTGGTTCTCCTTGAGCCGGGCCTGCGCCACGTCCACCAGCGCCTGCCGCGCCACCGCCTCCCGGTAGGCCATGCGCGTCATAAGTGCGACCTCCTGGCGCTGAGCGGCCAGATCCGCTTGCGAGGCGTTGCGGAGAGCCGCCGCCTGCCGGATCATGGCCGCCAGCCGGCCGCCGGTGTAGAGCGGGTACATCAGCATCAGGTTGCCGTCCACAAACCCGCCGCGCGGCAGCCCCATAATCATCTGCGGCTGCGATGCGGCAGGTCCGGCGACGATATTGCTCTCGCTGCCGCCGGACGCGAAGCCGTTGACGCTGAGCCAGGGCCGCGTCTCCGCCCGCGCCGCGTTGAGGCGCCCGATGGCGGCCTCCACCTCCTCCCGCGCGCCCCGGACCACAGGGCTCTCCCGCAGCGCAATCTGCACCGCTTGGTCCAGCGAAAGCGCCTGGTCCAGCGCCGGCCGCCCCGCCAGGAGCGGACCGAGGACCGATGATGACGGAAGACGGCGGACGGAGGACGGACCGGAGGTGGGGGCGGGAGGGTGAGGCTCCTGCCGAACCGCATCCGCAGCAGCCGGCACCGCTACGAACAGGAGCAGTAAGGCGCGGATCATTACATGTGGGCTCCTTGGCGGCTGAAGCGGTTTGCCCACGCCTGCTCGGCCCGCTTCCGCTGCTCCTCCGTCATCACCCCGGATGCCTGCGACCACCAGGCGCTGCGGGCCTGGAGCAGCTCGCGCGTCAGGTCGGAGATGGGCGTTGCCTGCCGCTCCATCTGCTCCAGGGTGGCGCCGCTCCCCGCCTTCCGCATACGGGCTGCCAGGTCGCTCGTTGCCCTGGACAGCTCCGCCCGTATCCCGCGGGTGTCACGCTGCCAGCGGGCCTCCAGGTCGCGCATCTGCCGCATCTGCCCGGCGTCCAGTCCGATCTCCTTGCCCTCCTTCACCAGCCACTCCGGATCCGGCGCGCTGAGGCCCACGCGTGGGCGCAGATCAAGCTGCGGAGGGCGCGGTCCCGGCCCGCTGCGATAGCCCGGCATGGCCCTCCACAGTAAGAGTGCGGCCAAGATGGCCAGCAGGATGCCTGGCCCGATGCGCGGCGCCCAGCGCGGACCTGATGTCACTATCTGTTTCATGCGCGCCCCACTCCGGTTGGCCCGGGCGCGACGGCATCTCGCGGAGCTCCCGACTGCACGTCCGGCAAGCCCTCGGAAGCTGGCTCAACCGGCTCCGTGACGGGCCAGTGCCACTCGCGATTCAGGAAGGTGAGGTTGAGCCAGTGGATGAAGTCGTCCACATACGTGTGCATGACCGGGACGACCAGCAGGCTCAGCATGGTGCCCACGGTCAGGCCGCCGAGGATGGTGGTCCCCAGAGGAGAGTAGGCGTCCATCCCGGTCTTTGGGAATAGCGAGACCGGAAGCATGACGATGATGGAGATCATGGAGGTCATCAGGATGGGCCGGAGCCGCTGGGGCGCGGCCTCGGCCACCGCCTCATCGCGCGGCACGCCGCGGTCACGGTACCGGGCGATCATGTCTATCAGCAGGATGGCCGTGGTGATGTCCATGCCGGACAGGACGATGACCGCCATGATAGAGACCGTGGAGAACGCCTGGTGGGCCAGCCAGAGCGCGAAGAACACGCCCGCCAGCTCCAGCGGCAGGGAGGCGATCATCTGGAGCGGCTGGAGGAAACCGCGGAACTGCGCCACCAGCACCAGGTACATGAAGATCACCGCCAGCACCAGCCCGTTGAGCAGCCGCCGGAAGCTGTCCATCATCTGGGTCATGTCGCCGCGCATCTCGATGTTGTAGCCCGGCGGGAAGTTCAAGTCGGTCATGGCCCGCATCATCACCTGCATCCCCAGGTCCATGGAGGGCGGGCCCCACTTGCGGTAGTAGCCGGCCACGCCGATGACGCGGCGCAACCCATCGTGCTCGATGACCGTGGGCGCGCTGCGGCGCTCGATGGTGGCGATGCTCCTGAGCGGGACCTCCCGGCCGTCCGCGCCGGTGATATACAGCGATGCCAGGTCCAGCGGCGTCTCGCGGGCCTGCGGCTCGTACCGCACCAGGATCGTATCCTGGCGGATGTTGGGCAGGCGGTAGAACTCCGTGGTGAGCCCTCCCCGCAGGGAGTAGTACGCCTGCTGCCCGATGTCCTCCGGAGAGAGGCCCAGCTCCTGCGCGCGCTGGGGGTTCACGCGAACCTCGTAGTCCGGCAAGCCCATGCTCCAGGTCGTGGCGTTCTGCACCATCCCGTACGTGTGGTTGGCGATGTCCAGCGTCTTCTCGCCAAGCTGGTGCAGCACCTGGAGGTCCGGACCGGAGATGATGAGGTGGATGGGCGCCGCGGCGGTAGCCATCACGTCCGAGCCCATCTCCTTGATCTGGAGCCGCCGGATGCCCGGGATGGTGGCCATTGCCTCCTTCTGCACGGCGTCCATGATCTGCCAGATTGTCCGCTTCCGCTGGTCCTTGTCGCTGAAGGTGAGCATCATGGAGGCCGCGTTGGCCGAGGGCATCTGGTAGCCGGTGAAGTAGGGGCTCCAGGACTCGAAGATCGTCTCGGCGCCGATCTCGACGGAGCCCCGCTCCAGCTCCGGGTACTTCAGCATGATCCGCTCAAGCTGCCCCACCGCGCGCTCCGTCGCCTCGAACGAGGTCCCCGGCTGCATCTCCAGGAAGCCGTTCGCCTGCCCCACGTCCGCCAGCGGCATCATCTCCGAGCCGATGAAGTTATAGAACGTGAACCCGATGATCACCATGGCCGCGGCCGCGGCCACCACCCAGAAGCGATTGTTCAGCGCCCACCGTATGGTGCGCGTATACGCGCTCTCCGTCCGCTCCAGGAACCGCTGCACCGGGTCTACGGGCACGTAGAGCCAGCGCAGCACGGGGTGGCGCCGGTCTCTGTTCCGCTCCTCCTCGTGCCGCAGCCAGTGTGCGGCCAGCAGCGCCGTGAGCGTAAAGGAAACCACCATCGACGCGAGCAGGCCGAAGATGAGCGGCCAGACCAGCTCCACGAACATCTGTTGCGTGATGCCGCCGGAGAAGATGAGCGGCAGCAGAGCCAGCACCAGCATGAACGTGGCCGCGAGGACCGCCAGCCGGACCTCGGCGATGCCGTCGATGGTGGCCGTCTTTGGGTCCTTGCCCATGCGCAGATGCCGCTCCACAGCATGGATGTCGATGATAGAGTCGTCCACCAGGCGCCCTATAGAGAGCAGAAGCCCGATGAGGCTCCCGCTGTTGAAGGTCATCCCGAACGCCACCATGAGCAGGACGGCCATGGCCAGAGAGGTCGGCAGCGTGATGAGAGAGATGAGCGTGCCGCGCCACTCCCCCAGGAAGAAGAAGACCGTGATACCGGTGAGCAGAATGGCGATGGCCAGCTCCTCCCAAACATTATCAAACAGGATATTCACGAACCGGGCGTTATCATAGGCCGGCTTGAAGTGGATGCCCGGGTACTCCTGCGTGAGCTGATCCAGGACCTTGTTGGCCGCGGGTACCACGTAGTAGGAGCTTGCGCCGGGGTCCTGAATGACCGACACTTCGATGGACGGGATCACGGTGCCGGCCGTGCCCTTCTCATGGTCCAGGAAGTGGAAGGCGCTCCTGCGCTCCCAATAGCTGTCGACCACGCGCGCCACGTCACGCACGTAGACGATGCGGGGGGAACTGGTGGAGGGTTGAGGGTTGAGGATTGAGGGCGCCGCGGCAGGTGCGGCTGCGCCGCCACCCATGCCCCCCGTACCTCCCGTGCTTCCGGACGCCTGGCCTCCGGGTGTTACGGCCGTTATCGGGTAGTTCGCTACCGTCTCGGCGCTGGTGGCGCGCGTGTCCACCCGCACGATGCTCTCTTGCCCTGGCGAGGTGAGGGTGCCGCCGGGCCGGCTCACGTTGAACCTATCGATGGCGTTCCGCACGTCCAGGATGGATAGGTGGTACGCCGCCAGCTTGTTGCGGTCCACGATCACCTGGAGCTGACGGCGGTAGCCGCCGAAAGCCACCACCGAGTAGACCGAGGGGACGGTCTTCAGCCGGTTGATGACCGTGTTGTCCGCGAACTCGCGGAGCCTGGGCATCGTCCAGCCCTGCTGCGGATCGCCCGTCAGCGACAGGCTGAGCACCGGCAGGTTCAGCGGGTCTACGGGGACAACCCAGGAGGGCTTGAGATTGGCGCCGGTGCTGGGCAGGTTGGCCTGCACCACGTTCATCAGCGCCTGCACGTCGAAGATCGCCTTCTGCATGTCGGTCCCGTAGTTGAACTCCAGGATCACAATGGAGAAGCCGTCCTGCGAGGTGCTCCGGACGTAGTGCAGGTTCTTGACGTTGATGAGCTGCTCCTCGATGGGCTTGCTCACGTACAGCTCCATCTCCTCGGCCGAGAGCCCCGGCATCATGGAGACGATGCCTACCTCCGGGCTCTGGACATACGGGGCGAAGCGGCGGGGCATGTAGAAGCCGATGGCAAGGGCCGCCAGCACCACCATCGCAAAGTAGAAGGCGAGTACGACATACGGGTGCTCGATAGACCACCGCGGGATGTTGTTGAGGGCGCCGCCCCGCTCGAAGAGAGGATGGTGTACGCGGTCGGGTCCCTGCCCGTCGCCGTTTCTCATCTTACTTTCCCATGCCGGGCATGTTGGCCATTCCGCCGCCCGTGTTCTTCATCGGTACCAGCTCCATGCCGCACTTGGGACACTTGCCCGGCTGGTTGGACCGGACTTCCGGGTGCGTCAGGCACGTGTAGACGGTGCCTTTTGCCGCCGCGCCTGTGGCCGGAGGCAGGCTCAAGGGTCCGTCTGGACCCCACTCCGTGGGGACCACGGGATCGCCGTCCTTCAGACCTTCATAACCGGCGTAGATCACCTGCTGGCCTGGCTGGAGGCCGCTTGTGATCTGCGCGTACTTGTCGTTCTCGAGACCCAGGGTAACCGGAACCAGGCGGGAGCGCCACTTTCCCCCCGCAGCCTGCGGGGTGAGCTCCCACCCTCATATCGGGCACTTGCCGGGCTTCTCCTGTTTCACCTGGGGATGCATGGTGCATGTGTAGATGGACTTCTCCGGGGTGCCAGATTCTATGACCCAAACGGCCGGGCTCTGGGCGGTGGCGAGTACCGGGCTGGTGGCCTGGGGCTGGTAGACGATGGCGGAGGCGGGGACCACCAGCGCATCCCGGTTCTGGCCGGTCGATATGTCCATCGAGACGTAGTCGCCGGGGACCAGCCGGCGGTCGGTGTTGGGGTAGAGCGCCTCCACCACGGAGGTGCGCGCCACCGGATCCGCGGAGGGGAAGACGGAGGTGACGCGCGCCGTAATGGTCCTGCCAGGCGCCCGCATCGTGTGTGCAGTTACAGGATCGCCCACGCGGATGCTGGGCAGGTCCGCCTCGGCCACGTTGGCCTGAAGCCGGATGGGCCGCACCTGGGCGATGCGCAGGATGGCCTGTCCCGGCTGCACCAGCGTGCCGGGGCTGATGAGCCGCTGCGTGACCACTCCGTCCACGTCTGCGCGGATCTCCGTGTAGCCTGCCACTACGCTCGCGGTGTTTAGCTGTGCCTGGGCCTGTTGCACGCCTGCCTGGCTGTGCAGTATCTGGTGCTCCGCGGCCGCCGCCGCCGCGGCCTGCGCGCGCGCCATATCCTGGGCCTGTGCCGCCTTGGCCCGGCTCGCCGCCACCTTGGCTTGCGCCGCCCGCACCTTGGCCTGCGCGCCGGCGATCATGGCATCCGCCTTCGCCACCCGCGCCTGGGCGCTGCGCACGGCGGAGTTCGCCTGCTGGAGCTTGGACTGGGCCTGGCGCAGGCGGGCACCGGCGGCCTCGAACTGGTTGCGGTCCTGCTGGTACTCCTGCACAGAGATTGCGCCGGTCTTCACCAGGGCCTCGGAGCGGTGGACCTGGGCCGTCCAGTAGGTGACGTCGGCCTGCGCCGCGGCCACCTGCGCCTGTGCGTCGCCCACGGCGGACTGGGCCGTCTCCAGGTCCGCTTGTGCGCCTACGCGTTCCTGCTGCGCTGCGCTCACGTCCTGCTGGGCCGCGCTCATCTCACCACGGGCATTGGCTACGTCTCCGAGGGCCTCCTGGACTCCCCCCTGCGCCTGGGCAGCCTGGTTCCGGGCCTGCTGCGCTTGCAACCGTGCGATGTCCGTCTGGTGCTCGGCCATATTCACGTTGGCGGCCTGTTCTTTCACGCGACTGCCCAGTTCGCTGGTGTCGAGGCGCGCTACAACCTGGCCGGCGCGCACGTGGTCGCCGGGGTACACGCCCATCCAGACGACGGTCCCGGTGACGCGCGGATTGACGTCGTCGTCCACATACCCGGTTGCGGAGCCGGTGTAGGTGACGGTGGATTGGATGGGCTCCCTGGTAGCGGCCATGGCCGCCACCGGCACGGCGCCGACCGGCGGCTTCATCTGGCTCATGTCCATCGCCTGTGCCTCGATGACGCTCATGTGGCCCGGCTGCGTATACTTCTGTACCGCCCAGCGGGCGGCCAGGAACACAACAACCAGCAGAATGATGCCCACAAGCGTTCCGATGTTGAGGATGCGGCGCGCGTTCACCTTCTGCCCCGTCTTGCGCATGCGGTAGAGCACGAAGAGCACGAAGAGAATCCCCGCCGCCCAGTAGAGGATGGCCATCCCTCCGCGAGCGGGCGCGGCGCCGGCGCCGAATGTGCCGGTGTTCTGGCCCGTATTGAGGGGCACCACGGCGGTCGCGGAGCCCTGCGGGCCGGTGATCTTCACCGTCGCGTTATAGGCGCCGGCCATCGCAAATCGGGCCGGGGCAGAGTATACGCCGGGTTGGCCGGGCTGCGGCGTTGCCGTCTCGTCCCGCTCACCCATGGGCATCCCCGGCATCTGCGCGAGGCCGGTGACAGTCGCCCCCTCCACCGGCTTGCCACTCGCATCCGTCACCTTGATGAGCAGCCGCGCCGGCCCCACCGGGATAGTGGCTGGATCAGTCGCCACCTCCACCCGGTACGGCCCCGCCTGCCGACTCACCGACGCCACCGAGACCGCGGCAGGCAACGCCAGGCTCAGGATCGCCACCAGCAGTCCCGCCCATCTAAACACCTTCACCCAATTCAATTGCATGGTCGAATCCCCAATCGAAAATCGAAAATCCAAAATCGAAAATCCCCTATCCCATCTCCGCCAGCATCTGGGGTCCGCCCGTCCGCATAAACCGGGCGACCAGCACGGCCGCCAGCGCCAGGAACAGGATGTTGAGCACGGTGGTGTAGTTGAAGGTGATGGACGCCTCCACGACCCGCGCGCTCCGCGTGGCTGGAATGAGATGCAGCGCCTGAAATAGAAACTCGATCGCCAGGGCGGCCGCCGCCATGGAGACCCAGAACGTGCCCAGGATGAACGCCGTCATCCTCCAGCCGTAGTACTTGCGGTAGATGTTCAGGATGGGCAGCACGAGCAGGTCGGAGTAGATGAACGCCAGCACCCCGCCGAAGCTGATGCCGCCGTTCCATAGCACGGCCGCGAGCGGGATGTTGCCCACGGAACAGACGAACGAGAGAATCGCCACCAGCGGTCCTATCACCGGTCCCCAGACTTTCGCCCACACCGGATGCGAGGTGAGGAAGAAAGCTTGCCAGAAGCTCTTGGGCACCCACGCGGAGAGCGCTCCCGCAATGAGCAGTCCTCCGGCGATGTCCCGCCAGATGGAGACCCAGTCCATCACAAAGTAGTGGCTGATGGCGGTCAGGCCCTCCGGGGAGCGGATGCGCTGCCACAGGGTGCCCTGCGTGACGGACATGTCCATCTCGGCGTGGCCTTCCATGCTGCCCTTGAGCCCCTTGTCCGCCTGCTCCCTGGCCTCCCGGACCATGCTTGGCTTGAGCAGCGCCCGGAAGAGCAGGGCCATGAGCGCTACCATGAGCGGAGCGCCGGCAAACTCCGCCACTGCGAACTGCCAGCCGAGCAGCACGATCATGATGATGGTGAGCTCGGTCACCAGGTTGGTGGAGGCGAGCTCGAAGGCCATGGCGGCGGTGAAGTTCGCGCCCTTGCGGAAGAGGGAGCGCGTCAGCGCAACGGCGGCATAGGAGCAGGAGGAGGAGGCCGCGCCCAGCGCACACGCGAGCGTGAGGGTCCGGGGCGAGTCGTCCGGCAGCAGCCGGCTCATCTCCTGTTTGGAGACCACCGCTTGCACCACCGCGGAGAGTGCAAACCCCAGGATGAGCGGCCACAGGATCTCCCAGAACATGGCGAAGGCCATCCACAGCGCCATGATTACCGCGTGGGTTAGCCCAGTCACATCCAGCATCCTGCCATCATGTTCGTACACCTGCCCCGAGGGTGAGGGCCGCGAGGCCCGTGATGAGATGCCTCAATGTCTCCTCCTTTATAGGTAGGGCATCGGCTGGATGGGCGCTATCGCTGCCGCTCCAGCCAGTCTTGATAGGCGGCGTCCATGCCCATGGATGCGACGCGGGCCCGCAGGTCCGCCCGCTTGGGCAGCAGCGACAGGAAGTCCTGCAAGGCGCCGGACGCTACCGCGCTCTTATGGAGCCGGATTCCGGTCTCGGCGGAGGCGGCCTCCTGCTGTGCGCGTATGAACTGTACGCGCAGGTCCGCGCGCTTCGCCATGATCGGATCGTACTGCGCCGCGCTCTGTGCCAGAGCCGGCGCTGCGGCTGCCAGCGCCATTGCGCACGCGGCCGTTGTCATGTGCAGCTTCATCTTCTTTGCCTCCGTTGGCAGGTTGCGCCATCCGTGAGGGACGGCATTGTGAGACAGAGTCGTGCGTCCGTTACGCTACGACCTGCCCAGACTGAGACGAGTTGTGGGTGATTGAGCTAGATGAGGCTAGAGGAAGGAGGCGCGCGCGAGGGCGCTTGGGAGGAGAATCCAGACTGAAGCGGCCCGGGTGGCCCGGTGGTGAAAACCGCAAGGCTCGGCTGAGCGGGGAACATTACGCAGGCGCCCGGTGCAGGCGCTGCTGCGGATCCGCTGTCGGCCAGCGGGATTACACGCAGAACAGTGACCGCGGCCATTGGGCCATGCAACGAGCGGTCGAACCGGCACATGCAGCCGCCACATGCCATCCGGCTCCCGTTCTTCGAGGCATGGAGTACCTGGAGGTGGGAGTTGGAGCAGCAGTCTTTCGGCGTGGCCGCTGCGGAGGATTTGGCCGCCCCATCGCCCAGCCGGCCGCGGCACCGCTCGCAGGCAGGATGCGCCGCGGCGCGCGCCGCACGCATGGCGGAGCAGGTCGGCGGGCAGTGGTATCCAACGCCGGCCGTATAGACACAGGGCGTGCCGTCCGCGCAGCGCCACGTGCCTGGCGTTGCCGCGCACGTGGAGCCCGCGAGTGTAAGGGCCACTAATATCAGGCTCAGCCGTCGGATCATAGCAATTCTTGAGTCGGGCGCTTCGGTTCCGCTTGAATTACGTTGCCACCGCTATTGTGGGTTCCTGCCCCACGCAGTGTGCATCCGCCATTTGGAGGATTGTGCGTCCCGCTGCCCCTATTATGGGTTCCGCGCAGCCAGTGCTGCAAGGAAGCTTGAGGATTCCGGGGCGCGGCGGCGCAGCACATCTAGCTTCAGGATATAGTGTGCGAAGTCCTCCGCGAAGCCCTCTTCCTCGTCCTCCCCGGCGTAGCGCGTCACTAGCCGTCTGGCGCGCTTCTCCTTTGTCCAAGCCCGACGGTAATCCGCCCTATCCTGCAGGCTCAGCATGCGGTCCCACACGTAGTGACCGTACTCGTGGGCAAAGACGAGCTCCGCCTCCTCCCCGCGGAGCGTCTGGAGCAGCGTGATCCGGGACACACCGCCGGTCTCCAGCCCGGGCGGCTCATAGCATCCATCTACTATGGACCCATCACCGCCTGCCATCCGCTGGCGTCCCCGGCTCCTCTCCGCGATCCATCTCGCCATCTCCGCCGCAGTCAGTTCACGGGCGATGAGGGATCGATCCGTGTGCCAGCAAGCCGGCATTCGCTCGTACACCTGCCGAAATAGTGCAGCGTGCGGAGGAGTCCCTTCAACCTGGAGCGCGGCGTGACACGCCGGACTCGCGGCAAGAGCTATGGACGTGTAAAGAGACGTGAACAGGTGAAGCTGGACGGCCCGGCCGGGCCGGCAGAATGGCTGCACTGGCGCACCTCGCATGTCCTCCGAAGAGGAGGCAGATTAGGCGAGTGCGCCATCGCATCGCGTGGAAGCGGGAGAAGGTACTGCGGCGCCGGCGCGGCCAATGCGCAGGCTACGGTTACTATAATACACCGTCCGCAACGCCGTCAATGGGGAGCGCCATTGTCCTGTGATACGCTGCCATCCCTATTATGGGTTCCGGTCGGCCAGCTTTGCAAGGAAGGAGCAGGATTCCTGCGCGCGGCGCTGGTGCAGCGAATTGAAGTAAGCTCGCCTATCTGCTATACTGGGCGTGAGAATCGGATAATCAAGAGCCGCAGGACCCGCCTCACATACAAGAGACGGTTCGGGAGAAGTCCGGTGAGAAGCCGGCGCAGTCCCGCTACGGTGTGTTCCCGCTCTGGGAACGAGCCCGATCGCCCGCCTGCGGCGCATCACGTGTCCCCTTCGCGAGAAAAGGGGTGTGATGGATCAGAGCGCGTCGGGCGTAAGAGCCAGAGCTCTCAGCACACCATCCCACGAGGATGGTTTTTTTGTGCTGCTCCATCTCCGCTCGTAGTTTCTCGCACAGTGTGAAGAGGAGATAGGATGCGCGTTGTCTCACTGCTGCCGGCGGCTACCGAGATCATGGGCGCCCTGGGCCTCATGGACTCGGTGGTGGGCGTGTCGCACGAATGCGACTATCCTTCGGAAGCCAACCAGAAGCCCCGTGTGACGCGTTGCCCCATTCATGGAGCCGGTCTCTCCAGTGAAGAGGTCGATCGCTGGGTGCGGGAGAGACTCGCTGCGGGCGAGCCGCTCTACACCTTGGACGAAGCGCTCCTGCACGCCCTGCGCCCCGATGTCATTCTCACCCAGCGCCTGTGCGACGTCTGCGCGGTGGACTACGGCTCCGTCGCCGCGCTGGCCTGCAAGCTGCCAGGCTCGCCGCGTGTTGTAAATCTGGAGCCCTCCTGCGTCGCGGATATATTCGAAAACATCCGAACGGTAGGAGCGGAGCTGGAGGTGATGGCCCGCGCAGATGAGGTGGTCAAGGCGCTTCAGGCGCGCGTCCGTGCCGTTCAGGAAAAGGCGAGGAATGCGACGCCAAGGCCCCGCTGCTTCCTCATGGAATGGATAGATCCGCCCTTCTGCAGCGGCCACTGGGCGCCCGAGCTGGTGGAGCTGGCCGGCGGAGTGGACCCGCTGGGCAGACGCGGGGAGGACTCCACGCGGGTCACCTGGGAGGCCATCGTGGCGGCACAGCCGGAAGTGCTCGTCCTGGCCTGCTGCGGATACAAGCCGGAACGGACACTTCAGGACGTTCCTATCCTGCGGCGCCAGCCGGGTTGGGACGATCTGCCGGCAGTGCGGGACCGCCGGGTGTGGGTGGTGGACGGATCCGCCTACTTCAGCCGGCCCGGTCCTCGCATCGTGGACAGCCTGGAGATCCTGGCCGCCATCCTGCATCCGGACCTCTTTAGCTATCCGCTTGCGGAGCGTAGCGTTATGCGGGTCGATACCGCGCCGGGAGAGCCTGCCGGCACCAGGGGGAACACGGATTGAGCAAGCCCCGCGTGCTGGTCTCCTGGAGCAGCGGGAAGGACTCAGCCTGGACGCTACACGTACTGCGCCAGGCGGGAGATGTCGAGGTCGTGGGGCTCCTGACCACGATCAACGCGGCTTTTGATCGCGTGGCTATGCACGCGGTGCGCAGAGAGCTGGTGGAGGCGCAGGCGGACGCGGTGGACGTACCGCTGCTGGTGGCACCGCTGCCGTGGCCCTGCTCCAACGCGGAGTATGAGGCGGCGATGGAGACTGCTCTGCGCGAGGCCCAACAGCGTTGGGATATTACTCAGGTAGCGTTTGGTGACCTGTTCCTGGAGGACATCCGGCGCTATCGGGAAGAGAATATGGCCCAGCACACCGGCCTCACTCCACTGTTCCCAATCTGGGAGGTTCCCACCCACCTCCTTGCGCGCCAGATGATCCAGGAGGGGCTGCGCGCCCGCCTCACCTGTGTGGACCCTCGCCAGCTCGATCCAGGGTTCGCCGGGCGAGAGTACGATTTGGCCCTCCTGGCGGACCTTCTGCCGCACGTGGATCCGTGCGGGGAGCGCGGCGAGTTCCACACCTTCGCCTATGACGGCCCCATGTTCCGCCACCCGGTTGCCATCGAGCCGGGCGAGGTGGTGGAGCGGGACGGCTTCGTGTTCGCGGACCTCCTGCTGACGGCTGTTTAGGAGGCCCAGCGCATCGCTACGGAAGGATGTTCCAGAACGCCTGGGCGTTGGGATTCACGGCCATGTCCGAGCAGGCCGGGCACGGATGCTGGGGGTCGTCGGTCATGTCGATGGGGCTCACCCACTCCGGAACGAGCGTCTTTACGTGCCCGTCCAGCATCACGTAGTTGCCCTTGCCGTAGTGCCGCACCGCCTGCGTGTGGTCGCTGTGGCGTGTGTAGAGCTGCTCCCCCACCAGCGCCCCGCCAATGGCCGTGTTGTTGAGCACGTTGGTGCCGTCGCTGGCGTCCCCGTCCCGCGCCAGGATGGTCTGTGAGATGCGCGCCACGGCGGCCGTGGCCAGACCGTCCCCGCTCGTTATCTCCTGGTCGCCCTCCACCTGGGAACCGGTAAGGAAGAGGCTCAGGTGGTAGCTGGTGGCGTTGGCCAGCCCCAGGGAGCCGTTCGTGTTCAGGGTATGGCCGTCGAACGCCACCGGGTCCTGCGGGCAGCGCCACACTTGCATGCTGCGCAGGTACGCGTAGAGGAAGCCCTCCGGGCGCCCCACTCCCGGGTCCGCAGCCAGCAGCGCGTTGTCGCCGGCGAGCCGCGGCAGCAGGTTGACCCCGAGCTTCGCGGAGGGCGAGGCGTTGTTGACCGCCCGTGGGCACCGCTCATCGTAGTCCTGGATATACATCATAAACGCCAGCGCAATCTGCCTGGAGCTGCTCATGCACGCCGCCTGCCGCGCCGCGCCTCGGGCCCGGGCGAACACCGGGAACAGGATGGCGGCGAGCAGCGCAATGATGGCTATCACCACGAGCAGCTCGATCAGAGTGAAGGCATTCAGGCGTTCAGGCGTTCGGGGGCGGGGCGGTTGGACGGACATAACACTCAATCTCCCGTGTGGACGCGCGAGCGTAGCTGCGCGCGAGCAATACCTGGTACTGTACCCCCCGGCGGGCCCTTGAGCGTGCGAACACCAACCACAGAGAGTAGACTCCCTCCATGTCAGCAGACGGCCGCGAACAGATCACTCCGATAGCAGAGACCGACGCCAGAACGCGGCGGCACGAGCCCATTCCGCTGGATGGGGAGACTATCGGCCGTATGATGGCGCCGGCGGCAGAGGGCCGGCGGGTCGCGGCCGCGGAGCCGCTGGCCGGCGGCTACATCAATACCAACTACCGGGTGCGCCTGGAAGGGCTGGACGAGCCGCTGGTCCTGCGCGTCTACACGCGCGATCCCGCTGCCTGCCGGAAGGAGCAGGAGGTCCATGCGCTGGTGCACGGCCGCGTGCCGGTCCCGGAGGTGCTTTTCGCCGATCCGGATGCGGAACAGCCGTACCTGATAACCCGCTGGGTGGAGGGCGTGAAGCTGGAGGATCTGCTGGCCCGGGCGAGCGAGGAGGACGCCGATGCGGCGGGCGTGGAGGCGGGCCGTGTGCTGGCGGGAATCTCGTCCTACCAATTCCCGCAGACCGGCTTCTTCGGTCCCGGCCTGGAGGTGACGCAGCCACTGGGAGAAGGCTTGAGCTGGTTCGCTCCCTACCTGGAGGAGCTCCTGTTCCGCGGCCCGGCAGGCGAGCGGTTAGGCCAGGAGACGGCCCGCCGGGTCTGGGAGCTCATCGTCGGCAGCGCAGACCTCCTGGAAGCGGTGCCGCAGACCTGCTCGCTGGTCCACGCCGACTACCGCGCCTGGAACCTCCTGATGCGCCTCGTGCAAGGAGCGTGGAAGGTGGCCGGCGTGCTGGACTGGGAGTTCGCCTTCTGCGGTCCGCCGATGCTGGATATAGGCGGAATGCTCCGCCACAGCGATTCCTTGCCGACCGCGTTCGAGCCGGCGTTCGCCCGCGGCTTCGCCGAGCGCGGCGGGCTCCTCCCGCGCGAGTGGAAGAGGACGGCCAAGCTGCTGGACCTGGTGAACCTCTGCCAGTTCCTGAGCATGCCGAACGACAACGACTGGCGCGTCGAGACCGGGCGGTACCGCGTCCACGCCACGCTGAAGTGGTGGAAAGGTTAGCCCGCGGATCTGGACGGAGGGGCTTCCGTACCGCCGCTACCACTATCGCCGGAGGGTGGGGAGGACGGCTCGGGTGCGGGAGCGGGCTCGCTGCTGGGGGCCGGCTCGCTGCTGGACGCGGGCTCCGCGACCGGAGCAGACGTGGAGCTGTTGCTATCCGACGGCTCCGTGCTCTCCGTGTGGCGGCGCTCGCGCCTGGAATGCTGGGTGTGGCGACGGCGCTCGCGGTGGCGCACCGGAGGCGTATAGTCGTCGGCGTCAAATGAGCGGACGTGGTTCGGGTCCGGCGCGTCGATGTTCAGCGCCATCTGCTGGTCCGGGAAGAACATCCGCTGGATGACGGCCGCGCTCTTCTGCGGGTTGATGGTCACGAAGCTGGGCCCCTCGAACGAGGGCAGCGTCTCCACGTCGATGTTCTGCTTGGGTAGGCTGCGCGCGAAGTTTACCAGGGCGAACATCTGGTCCCGAGTCAGGCTGACGGTCTTGATGTTGTCGTTCAGCTTGTCCACCGCTCCGGGCAGCTTACCCCACGTCATGGGGTTCATGATCTTGGTCCGGAGCGCCTCCAGGAACTCATGCTGCCGCTTGGAGCGCATCTCGTCGCTGTCGGAGTGGCGCATGCGCACGAAGCCCATGGCGCGGTAGCCGTCCAGGTGCTGGAACCCGGGGCGCAGGTGGATGTGCAGGTGGCCCCAGTTGTCGTCGTAGTCAAGCTTCTTGGGCACGTCCACGTCGATGCCGCCGATGGCGTTGACCAGCTCCTGGAAGCCGTCGAAGTTCAGCTCCACGCAGGCGTCCACCGGCACCCCGAAGACGTCCTTGATGGTCTCCATGGTGAGCGGCGCGCGGCCGAGACTGTGCGCGGCATTGATTTTGCGGATCCCGGAGTGGCCAGGGATGTGGACGGCGGAATCGCGCGGGATGGTCAGCGCGTTGATGCTCTTCTTGAGGAAGTCCACCCGGCAGAGGAGGATGGAGTCGCTGCGGCCCGGAGAGGTGCGGATGATCTGGTCGCGGTCATCGTAGTCGTAGTCGCATCCCAGCACCAGCACGTTCATGGAGGTGGTGTTGGGGAACTGGACCTCCGGCCGCCAGTTATGCTCGGGGTCTCCCGTCGTGAGCGTGCCCATGACCGCCTTGTTGATGACGTCGTGGATAAGGTCACCGCTGCCCCAGTAGAGCTTGCCGAACACGACCCCGGCGGCCAGGGCGGCGACACAGGCGGTGGTGCCCAGAGTCAGTTTAACGGCGCGCCAACGGTTGCTTACTTCAGCGGCGCGACGGAAATCGGCCGGTTTCTGGCTGGACGGCTGTTCGGTCTGAGCCAACTTCCTCTACTCCCTTACCGGAATGAGCCCTGCCCCGCGCGGCAGGCGCTAGACGAGCACGCAGGCTGCAGGACCCGGCGGGCGGTTACTCCCACCTAATATATCACGCGCTCCCAACCATAGTCAACGAAATGACCGCCGATTCCTGAAAACTGTTCGAGATGGCAGAAACCGATTTCAGGCGGCGATCGGCGCGAGACTTGCAATACCAGCAGGATGAGCGTGGATTCACACAGCCTCCTCATGGTGATACGCAGATTCTGCCATATTCGGCAGCAACTGCCACCATTTCCCATATATAGTAGTTGTCCCGGTTTGCTACACACAATATGTTGTGAATTCTCGCGGAATCCGGTTGTCAACCGGCCGAGCGTTCTGTTATAATCTGGCTCTGTGCTGCTGTACCCAAGACGGTCCCGGGCACGGAACGGCTCTCACAATAAAACTCCAGACGGGCATCCACTCTCGCGGGGCGGTATGATGGTTGGAGAGCAGCTACAACTGGGTGAGGACGGGCGGTCGCCTGCGCTCCAATTGGCCTGGAGTCGCGCGTTAAGCGCGTTGGCCGGTACGGTCAACAAGGTTACCTTCGAAAGCTATATCCGGCCCATCCGCCCGCTGCACCTGCAAGGGTCCGAGGTAACGCTGGGCGTGAGCACCCCCTTCGCCCGGGAGTGGCTGGATAAGCGATACCGCTCCCTCATCGCCGCTGCCCTCGCCTCCGAACTGGGCTGTGACGTGGAGGTCCGCTTCCACGTACTGGCCGCCGCCGAACAGACCCTCTTCGACGACAAGACTGCCGAGCCGGCCCCTGCCGGGGAATCCCTGCCCACGCAAGCCATCGCCGCCGTCCGGTCCTCCGCCCCCGCGGCACGCGTCCCCTTGCCGGAATCGATGGGGTGTTTGCCGCTCAACGAGAAGTACACGTTCAGCAACTTCATCGTGGGCAAGAGCAACCGCTTGGCCCAGGCCAGCGCCGCCGCTGTGGCGGACTCGCCCGGCTCCGTGTACAACCCCTTGTTCGTGTACGGCGGGCCGGGTCTGGGCAAGACCCACCTCCTCCACGCCGTTGGCCATTCCATCCGGCAGAAGCGGCCCGGTGCGCGCATCGCCTTTGTGGACGGGGAGAACTTCACTTACCACTTTGTGAGCGCGCTACGCGAGCGCAAGACGGAGGAGTTCCGGCGGCACTACCGAGGCGTGGATATCTGGCTGGTGGACGATATCCAGTTCATCGCGGGCAAGGAGCAGACCAAGGAGGAGTTCTTCCACACCTTCAACGCGCTCTATCAGACCGGCAAGCAGATAGTCATCTGCTCGGACCGGAGCCCGCGGGAGCTCAGGGCCATCGACGAGCGGCTCCGCTCCCGGTTTGAGGCGGGGCTGGTGGCGGACATTGCCACGCCGGAGCTGGAGACCCGCATGGCCATCCTGGAGCACCGCTGCCGGGCGGAAGGGTGGTCGCTGGAGCCGGAGATCATCTACTACATTGCCAACGCCATCCAGTCCAGCATCCGGTCGCTGGAAGGGGCGCTCACCAAGCTGGTGGCCTACAGCTCCATCATGCGCTGCCCCATCTCTGTCGGGCTGGCGGAGAGCGTGCTGGGCGAATACCTCATCGAGAAGCCCATCGCCAGCCAGATGCGCAAGGGCATCTCTTTCGACATGGTGCTGGGCGCCGCGGCGGCCCAGTTCGGCACCGCCGTGGACGCCATCCGCGGTCCCCGCCGCGACGCCGGGCTTGTGATGGCCCGGCAGGTGGCCATGTTCCTCTGCCGCGAGCTGACTGGAGCCTCCCTGGCCCAGATCGGCGATGCCATAGGCGGCCGGGACCACACCACGGTCCAGCGAGGGATCGCCAAGATCGAGCGCCTCCTCCAGACGGACCCCGCCCTCCAGTCCGCCCTCAACGAGACCCGCTCCCGCCTCGAGCGGTAGCCGGTACGACGAGACTCCGTACTGAACGCCCCCCGACCCCCAATACTGGGGGAGCTTCTTGCTCACTCGGAGACCCGGTGCCCTGCCGCAACAGTGGATCTGCACTCCAACAAAGGGAGTGAACATCCTCCCCCAAAGTTGGGGGCGGGGGGCGCTGCGTACGGCGCACCGCTAACCTTGGGATTCCGATACTCCCACCCGTCCCCGAGTTACGCACAACTCTGTGCATAACTCGGCGCGGGGCAGCGTGCGGAAGTGCGCAGTTATGCACATCCGCAGATTATGGCCGAGGTTGTGCGACGGTTGTGCAAGCGCCATGCACCGCTGGATGAGCACGGCCGGGAGCGGATCTACATACCTCTTCAATGGCTGTTAGCAGCCGTTGTTACCGGTTGGACCGGCACCCCGGCGCCATACGGCCCGCCGGGTATAGTTATGCACACCCTGCACATCCCTACTACTACAACAAAGATTGATCAGTCGTATCGTGATTCCAGAATTCAGCGTGCATAAACCGTCCATCGAACGGTCCCCCGGTCTCCGGTCTCACGACTCACGACTCACGACTCACGACTCACGTCTCTGCCCATGTACGTCCGCTCGCTAAAACTGCGCCGGTTCCGGAACTACGCCGACCTGGAGCTGGAGCCCGGCGAGAGTCTCAACCTATTTGTCGGCGAAAACGCGCAGGGCAAGAGCAATCTTTTGGAGGCTCTCTACCTGCTTGCGACCACCCGCAGCGTGCGCGCCGCCCGGGAATCCGAGATGATCCAGGCCGGCCAGGAGATGGCGGCCGTGACTGCCGAGGTGATGCGGGAGCGGGAAGCGGACGTGGAGCTGGAGGTGGATGTCCTCCAGGGAGACAAGAAGACCATCCGCGTGAATGGCGTGAAGCGAGCCCGCGTGCTGGATCTGCTGGGCCAGCTCAACGCGGTCTTCTTTGCCGCGCTGGACCTCGGCATCGTAAGCGGCGAGCCCTCCGTGCGCCGGCGTTACCTGAACGTGGAGATCTCCCAGATCAGCCCCAAGTACGTCTACGATCTCGCCAGCTATAAGAAGGCGCTGGAGCAGCGGAATCGGCTGCTGAGAGACCTGCGGGACCGGCCGTACCGGGACAGCGGGCTGGAGGCGTGGAGCGAGCAGCTTATCCGCTATGGGGCTCCGATGTACGAGAAGCGCCGCTTCTTTCTGGACCGGCTGGCGCCGCTGGCGGATGAGATCCATCGGCAGCTAACGGAAGAGCGAGAATCTCTGGAGATACGGTACTTGCCCAGCGTCCCGCTGCCGGCGGAAGACGGCGCCGCGGTGGTGGACGCTTTCCGAGCGGAGGTGGAGCGCGCCTCCGCGGAGGAGCTCCGCCGGGGCGTGACGCTCATTGGCCCTCAACGGGACGAGGTGCAGTTCCTCATCAACGGGCTGGACGCACGCTCCTTCGGGTCGCTGGGCCAGCAGCGCACGGTGGTGCTCAGCCTGAAGCTGGCGCAATATCGGCTGATGGAGGAGTACGTGGGAGAGCCGCCCATCATGCTGCTGGACGACGTGATGAGCGATCTGGACGATATCCGCCGCACCCACCTGCTGGCCTGGATCCGCCGGCGCTGCCAGACGTTCCTCACCTCCACTACTCTCCGCGCCTTCCCGGAGGACATGATAGCGGGCGCCACTATCTTCGACGTCCGCGCCGGTGCCGTCTGCCTACGGGGCCGGGATCAGTAGATTGAGGCGGTCCGTTGCCGCCTTTCCTCCTCGATCTTGAGGCTGAAGGTCTGGGAGAACCTGTTGCGGCTCGTCCATCGATGGGGCCGGCCGGCGAGTTCCGGCAAGAAGTCCGGCCGGCCCCTCATGGATGGCCTGTCGGGCTATGGCAGCGGCGTGTGCAGGTCTATCGCGGGCGGGCTGAAGGTCTGGGAGAAGCGCTTCCAGCCGGAATGCCCGTCCGCAAACACGAAGTTGCTCCCCTCCCGGTGCCGCCGAGCAGCGATAGCGCCCGTAAGCTCGTCCATCTCGTTGGCGGGCGCAAGCGGGTTGATGGGAGGGTAGA
>CAYNFH010000106.1:0-8993 GCA_964396385.1 uncultured Chthonomonadaceae bacterium
CCACGGCGCAGGCCGCGTGCGTGGCCGGCGTCTCCCGCGCGGCGATGCTGTCGAACGTGCCCAGCAGGTTCAGCTTGCCCATGAACTCCGTAGCCGCGTCACATAGCGCGAATATTTCAACCTTCACCTTGCTCTCCTGGGCTCCGGCTCGTACCTGCCCCTACGACTCTTCTCCGTACACCCATCCGGCCCCTGCGCGGCACGCCAGTTTGGGAGTGTGGGGGTATGGGAGTATGGGGACGCCGGAATCCGGCCACTCCCTCACACCCACACTCCCACACCATCATTTCTTCACCGCCCCTTGACAGGCGGCCAGATTGCCCTATAATATTCTCCTTGCCGCGCCCGCTGGGCGCCAACAATAGAACCATGCTCGATCTGTCCGTAACCATCATAAAGCAACCGAATATCGGGTTCCCCGCCGGGGAATCCCTATCCACGCGCGCGCTGTGGACCGTGAACCGGTCCCGGAACGGGAACAGCAGAGGAGCGCCGGATTCGTAGCTTTTCAGTCCGCACATAGTGCCGATTGGAGGCCCGATCCGGAGCAGTTCCGGATCGGGCCTCTTTGCATTTATCTCGACGGAAGACGGTGGACGAAGGAAAGATACGAAGTCCGTCACCCGTCATCCGTCCTCCGTCACGAAAGGGAGACGATCATGAAAGCAACGATCTATGGCAGGACGGGCCGCGCGCAACTGGTGGTCCACGACTTCACGGGCCCGCACATTCCTCCGCGGCGCAGGAAGGAGCGGCCGGAGTTCGCGGTCTACCTGCTGCCTAACAGCGCCAACCGCAATACGTCGTTTGCCGCGGCGGGAGATCCTGCCTACTACGGACCGGATCTGGAGAAGGCGCTGCTGCACATCCGCGCCTGGACCAGCCTGGAGGAGATAGACCTGCCGCATTCGATTCGCCGCTACCTCTGCCAGGAGGCGCCCGGCACCGGGACCCCGGTAGCCGCGTAAAGGCAAGGTGACCTCGGTGTTCAGGTGTTCAGGTGTTCAGGTGTTCAGGACGGGAATCCGGGCCTCTCACCTCTCACCTTCCGGAGGACAGCCATGTTGATTACGGGATACCAATTGATGGATCGGCTGGAGGAGCTCAAGGAGCAGGCCAAGACCGTGGATAGCCAGTTCAAGGGCTCTCTCTTCCGGTTCGAGAACGAAGACAAGCCGGACCCCCGGGACCTGATGGACTCCTACGAGCGCCTCGAGCGCAAGATCACCGCCATCCAGGAAGCGCAGGCCGACTACAACCTGCGCGTGACCGTAACCGTGCTGGGCAGCTCGATGACGCTCCACCGGGCGGTGCGGATGGGCAGCATGGCGGGCCGGCTGAAGAACCAGTGGAAGACGGCGGCCGGAGAGGGCCAGAACCCGTACATGCTGGGCATCCACAATACCATGGCGCGCGACAAGGAGCACGAGTACGCGCGCCGCGTGGTGGAGGTGGAAGAGTGCCTCCGCCGCGCGGAAGAGGCCGGCCGGACTGCCGCGGCGTTCAAGCGGGCCATCCGGGGCGGCAACGCCACGGAGCTGGACATCGCGCTGGACCCAGCGGTGTTTGAGGATCGCTAAGACTTGGCGCCCGATGCTCTCGGGCGGAGGGCGTCAAGGAGCGGAGATCGACCCTTGTATATGCTTGTTAAGCATATCGACTACTCAAGCCTAGCGGGCCGGTTTGCTCGGTACTCCGTCCGCGCCAACCCTGTACTCGATCGCGGACCACACTACCTGTCGTAAAACGCCCACAGGTCTTCAGTACTCCTTACTGACCGATCTCCGCCTCACTTTTGGGGACGGAAGACGGAAGACGGGAGACGGTCGGATTCCGGCAGTCCCCCGTCCTCCGTCCTCCGTCCTCTGCAGGAGCAAGACCATGAAGCCGACAGACATCGTCAAATTCGGGTTGCACGATGAGGCGACCATCAAGCAGATAGAGCGCTCCGCCTCCCACGAGGCGGTGGCCGGCGCCGCCCTCTGCGCCGACGGGCACAAGGGCTACGCCGTGCCCATCGGCGGTGTCCTCGCCTACGAGGACCATGTCAGCCCTTCTGGGGTCGGGTATGACATCGGGTGCGGCAACAAGGCGGTCCTAACGGATGCGGACGCGCTGGAGGTCAAGGGCAACATCAAGACCATCATGGACGATGTCTGGAAGGCGCTCTCATTCGGCGTGGGCCGCAACAACGAGGAGCGCGTGGACGATCCGCTCTTTGACGACCCGGCCTGGAAGCTCACCCCCATGAAGTCGCTCAAGCAGATGGCGCAGAACCAGCTCGGCACCATCGGCTCCGGCAACCACTACGTGGACCTTTTCGTGGACGAGCAGCAGCGCGTCTGGATAGGCGTCCACTTTGGCTCCCGCGGCCTGGGCCACAAGACGGCCACCCACTTCCTTAAGGCGGGCGGCGCCAAGGACGGCATGGACGTGGACCCGCTGGTCCTGAACGTCCATACAGACTTGGGCGGCGACTACCTGGAGTGTATGCGGCTGGCCGGCCAGTACGCCTATGCCGGCCGGGACTGGGTGTGCGGGCGTGTGGCCCGCATCTTAGGCGCCCGAATCCTGGAGGAGGTCCACAACCACCATAACTACGCCTTCAGGGAAACACACTACGGCCGCGAGCTATGGGTCGTCCGCAAGGGCGCCACGCCCGCGTTCCCGGGGCAGAAGGGATTCGTGGGCGGGAGCATGGGCGACATCTCCGTGATCCTTGAGGGCGTGGAGTCCGAGCGCAGCGCCGCCGCGCTCTACTCCACTGTTCACGGAGCCGGCCGCGTAATGAGCCGGACCGAGGCGCGGGGGAAGATCGACTTCCGCACGAAGCAGGTGAAGACGGCCGGCAAGATCTCGCGAGACATGATGATGGCGTGGATCAAGAAGCAGGGCGTGGAGCTGCGCGGAGCCGGCACGGACGAGTCGCCGCATTGTTACAGGAGACTCCCCGAAGTGCTCGGCTTCCACGAGGGCACCGTCCGCATCCTGCACACCCTCCGCCCTGTTGGCGTCGCCATGGCCGGCGAGTTCGAGTTCGACCCGTACAAAGACTGAAGTGAACGGAGAGTAAATGGGTAAATGGGTGTACCTGGCGGAATCCGGGCGTACACCCATTTACTCAACTTGCAACCTGTAACCCGTAACCTGTGACTGCTCCATCCGCGGTGGGTCCGGCCACTCCGAGTAGTTGTAGAAGCCGATGTCCAGGGGGCGCAGGCTCAGCGCGGCAGCCCTGGAGGTCGGCTGTGTAATCCCGCTCATCCCACTCATCCATGAGGGTATGACCTTCTTCCACGCGCCGGATCTCTACCGGAGGCTGAAGCCGCCCGGCTAGCATCCAACCGCGCTCTCGGGCGGGCGGTACGACTACGCTTGGCGAGACTCTGCATTGCTGAGGAGTGATTCTGTCGCGTCCGTCCGCCAGTACGGTTCTACATAGCCGGGAAATTCAGTGCCCGGCGGGTTCAGTCCCGAGGCGCACGGCGTACTGCAGAGTACAAACCGACACGAAAAGCAGATCCCTCGCGGAGCTCGGGATGACAATTTGGGCCTTCCGGCACTCTGATGCAACAGAGGGCGTGCCGAACCCGTAAAGCAGATCCCTCGCGGAGCTCGGGATGACAGGTTGCTCCGCTGGACACCCTGGAGTTACAGAGTGCAGCCTGGCAATGTGCCAGATCCCTCGCGGAGCTCGGGATGACAGGTTGGGACGGCACGGGTTCCAAAGTAACAGCGTACGCTGAGTAATCGTTAAGCAGGTCCTTCGCTTTGCTCAGCATGACAGGTTGATGCTGCGACCGCTCTATTGGGACATATCAGCAGACCGGCACAGCCCGACCTGTTGCGGCTGCCCCGGCACCGGAACAGAGCGGGCCGGGACGGCGCCCGGCCCCTACAGCGCTCTCTGATTCGTTCCCGCAAAGCGGTACTGAGAAAGCGGGAGCTTGCTCCCGCACTCCAAAAAGCGGGCCGGGACGGCGCCCGGCCCCTACAGCGCACCATAGAGTTCCCACCGGGCCTCTACAGCGGATGCTGCCGCATGCCTCCTGAACACGTGAACGCCGGACGCCTGAGCGCCCCGCGTTACCCCAGTCCGTTCAGGATCTCGCGGCGGAGGATGGTCTGGTCTCGGGCGGGGCCGACGGAGACGCTGGCGATAGGGATGCCGACCAGCTCCTCCACGCGGCGGATGTAGGCCAGGCAGTTGGCCGGCAGCTCGTCCATAGAGCGCGCGCCGGAGATCTCCTCATGCCACCCAGGGAGTTCCTCGTAGACGGGCTCTACGTCCGTGCGGCTGGTCAGGTCCACCGGCAGCTCCTGGGTCACCTCCTCTCCGATGCGGTATCCTACCCCCACCTTCAGGGTGTCCAACCCGCTCAGCACGTCCAGCAGCCCCAGGCAGAGGTATGTCAGCCCGTTCACGCGGGCGGAGTACCGCAGGATCACGGTGTCCAGCCAGCCGCATCGGCGGGGCCGGCCGGTGGTGGTGCCGTACTCCTTGCCACGTTCGCGGATGTAGTCGCCGGTGCCGTTGTGCAGCTCCGTGGGGAAGACGCCGGCACCGACGCGCGTGGTGTAGCTCTTGGCCACGCCCAGCACCGCGTCGATAGAGGTAGGCCCGATGCCGGTGCCGACGCACGCCCCGCCGGCGATGGGGTGGGACGAGGTGACGAAGGGGTAGGTGCCCATGTCGATGTCCAGAAGCGTGCCCTGGGCGCCCTCGAACACCACGCCCTTGCCATTGCGCGCCGCCTGCGACACCAGCAGCGTGGTATCCGCCACGTAGGGGCGGATGCGGTCCGCGTAGGCGGAGTACTCCTGAAGCATGGCGTCCACGTCCATGGGCTCCGCCTCGTACAGCTTAGTGAAGAGCCGATTCTTCTCCGCGGCCTGCTCCCGGAGCCGCGTCTCGAAGCGGGCGGGATCCACCAACTCGTGGATGCGGATGCCCACGCGCGCCGCTTTGTCCGCGTAGGCGGGTCCAATGCCGCGGCCGGTGGTGCCGAGCGCGGCCGAGCCCCTCCGCTCCTCCTCTAGCTGATCGATGCGGCGGTGGTAGGGCATCACCACGTGCGCGTTGTTGGAGATGCGCAGGTTCTGTACGGAGTGGCCGCGCTGCTCCAGACCGTCCATCTCCCGGATGAGCACCTGGGGATCTATCACCACGCCGTCCGCGATGACGCAGATGGCCTCCGGGTGCAGGATGCCGCACGGCACGAGGTGGAACTTGTACTGCTCCCCGTCCACCATCACCGTGTGGCCGGCGTTACTCCCGCCGCCGTACCGGACCACCATGCCCGCCCGCTGGGCGAGATAGTCGACTATCTTGCCCTTTGCCTCGTCGCCCCACTGGGCGCCCACTACCACCGTGTTTGCCATTGCTGCCGTTCCCCAAGGGAGCTTCGCGGAGCCTGCACTCGTTCGGCTCCAAACGCTTGCTCCCCCCACAAAAACGAGAATGGATAGCGCGGCCCGCGGCTATCCATTTCGACCAGACGCTCTTTACCTAATTGATTATACTGCGACCGGCCCGTCCGCCCGCAAGCAGCCGACTGCACCGGAAAAGCGCCCGCCTTCCCGGACGCCTGGACGCGGGCAAGTCAGCCCCAGGGTCTAGCCTGGGGCCGTAGAGTGCAGGCGCACGCCAGAAAGCCGCCTTCAACGGCAAAACTCCCGCTACGGGCCGCCGAATTCACGGAAGCCTAACAGGATAAGGAAAGCTTAACCGTGGAATAGGACCATTGGTAAGCGACGAGCCTTGATGCTGTCCGCCTCCGCACCAGACTCCAGCATCGCAGTACCCTTGACACCAGTCAGACAATCATGTACACTGGTGTCTACATATACGCTGGAGGGTTCGGTATGGAAGACGTGTTAGTTGCTATCATCCGGCGCCGTGACCTGCGCCCCCTCGGCTTTGTGGTGGACGATCAGATTGCTGCATACCTGGCGGACCGAATCCTGACGGAACAGCCGGAAACGGATGGGGACCGCCTTAGGAGCCTTCACGCGCTGGCACTGGATCATGCCGCTGCGGCAGGCGGGAAAGGAATTCCGGCCGCTCCCGCAGCTCCGCGAAGACCGCGTCCAGAGCGGCCATAACTTCCTGATAGCCCTCGCGCGCGCCCTCCCTGGCGCCCTGGCGGGCCGCCTCCCTCACTGCCGCCACGGGGTCAGGCGGCGGGGTGTCTTCCTCCCCCAGCAGCAGCCCCGGCCGCACTCCCAGCACGTCCGCGATCCGGATCAGCATCTCCGCCCGTAAGAGGCTCTTGCCGGACTCCCAACCGCTCACGGTGTTGGGCCGGACCCCCAGGGCCCGCGCCAGATCGGATTGATTCCACGGCCGCTGGCCATTCGGCCTGTGCTCTCTGGCCCACTTGATCCGCTGACCCACGACGCTCACTCCACACGCCTCCTGTCACGCTGCGTGACAAGTCTACTCTCTGGAACAGAAATTTGCGAGCACACCCCTTGACAAACCTGTCGAGAAGCGCGATAATACTGTCACGCAACATGACAATCGGAGGTGCGCTGTGACTACACAGAAAGTCAGTCAGGGTCTCGAAGGGCTCTGCGAGCCCAGGAGCAGTCACCGGTCGACACGGCGGTGCCCGCTCTGCTGCAACACCGGGGAGCAGGGGCATGGCCAAGGCTGCTGGTACCACCCCGCCAACATCATCGCCCGGCAGAACCAGGCGGCGGAGGCTCAGCAATCCGAGGCGGTCAGCCCCCGCGGCCGGTTCTTCGCGCTGTGGTCGGAGCACGGCTTCCCGCGAGACGAGGGCTATAGCCGGTATGTGGTGGGCAAGCTCCTCACAGAGTACCACCGCCGGAAGAACAAGGACGCACTGCTGGTGACGGTGGACGGCCGGCGCGCGCTGACGGACCAGGAGTGGGCGATCTGCGCGGATCGGCTGCCGTTCTACCGGCAGGAACTGGACTCCCGTGGCATCCGGCCGGGCGCGGAGGAAGATTACGACCCCTTCCCCGAGGCAGCGGAGGGTTGAGGCAATGCTTCTCTGGACAGGCGGCCGCGAAACCCCGCACCGGGCTGAAACCCCAGTGCTATTAGAGGGTAACCCCTTCGGGCTGGGGAGCCGGCGTAATCCGGGTTTTCTTTCAATGGGGCCGGGGTTCAGCCCGGTGCGGTGCGAACGCCCAAGCGCACGCTGCTTACTGGCAGCCGTGCTCTCGTGCCTTGCGCCGGTTGGCTGGTACTGGGCCATGTGCATCGCCTACACCCTCGGTAAGAGGTGAGCGCGATGGCTCCGGGGACCCGGGCCTGCGGCGGAGGGCATTGCGGCAGTACGCGGTTGTAGAGGAGACAAGCAAGCATGGAAGTCGAGTGTAAGGGGGAGCTGGTGAAGGCGCCGGAAGGAGCGCTGGCGGCGTTCACTCGCATCGGGGATCTGCTCCGCGAGACGGGAGTGCAGCTCACGGAGGTGGGAATCGAGGTGCAGGAGGGGGCGGCGTGGCTCCAGTCTTTCGGCCTATGGCAGGACGCGGGACGTGCGCTCACCCAGATGGATCAGCAGACGCGCCTCGCCCTGAACTTCGCCATCGGGGACTGGTACCACCTAGGCTGCGCCCGGTGGGGACACAGGGCGGAATCGGTGGCGGAGGCCCTGCCGGAGTACACGTACCGCACGGTGCGCAGCTATGGCTACGTTGCCTCCCGGTACCCGTTCGGTCATCGCCTGGCGCAAGTGAATTGGAAGGTGTACCTGGAGCTGGCGCCGGAGCCGGAGGAGAGCCGGCTGGCGTGGCTGGCCGAGGTCGCGGCAGGGAACATTCCGCCCGAGGATTGGCAGCGTCAGATCAACCAGATGAGGCGCAGGCGCATCGCCGCCCGCCAGGCACCCGCTCCGGACAGAGAGCCGGGGTCTGTTGCGGTGGAGGACGGGCTGCCGGTTCTGCCTTCCGGAGCCATTAGGACCGAGAGTCTGAATTTGACAACTGGTTGTCAAATTGAGCCGGAAACACTGCTGGATTCGGAACCCGCCGTCACTATCGACGTGCTCCCCGTGGAGCGGATGGTAGCGGCCATCCGGGGGCGCTACTCGATTGAGGAGCGGCTGGAGCTGGTTGCGGGGCTCTGCGACGCCGACGGACCGTACGCGGTACGGCTCTCCCCCAGGCGGTGGGACGAGCTGCAGGCCCTGGCGGACTACACGGGCCGGCTACCCTTCGCGGTGCTGGGGGAGATCATCCATCGGGCGTACGAGCTGACGAAATGTCCGGGCGTCGGTCCTTAGAAGTGACTCTCCCACGACTCTCCCCCGGCAACTGAAGTCGCAGGCAACAAGTACGCCAAGTCCGCCTGCGCGGACTCCGGAAAGTGCAATAGACCTGCCGGATGAACCATTTAGCGGAGGATTCTCATGGCTTCCACCCTGGCGCCCGGACGCAAGTCCAGCGCCCGAACCCCTGTTACAGACTCTCAATCCCCAAGAGGCGGCGTCGCGGCGAGTCCGGATTCCGGCGTCTCGACTCTCGACTCGCGACTCTCGACTCCGTCTTCCGCTCTCACGACTCACGACTCACGACTCACGACTCACGACCCATGTCCGAGGGCGCTGCAGGACCTGGAGCAGTACCGTTCCCGGCTCCTGGAGCACGCCTGCCGGCTCACCGGCAACTACCCAGACGCCGACGAGCTAACCCAGGACACGCTGCTGCGCGCATGGGAGCGGCGCGATCAGTACCAGGAAGGCTCCGAGCCCATGGCCTGGCTCTATACCATCCTCATTAACCTCTATAAGGACCGGCGCACGGAGGAGAGCCGGCGCGACCGCTACTCGCTTCCGCTGCTGGAGCCCGGTCAGGCAGATGATTATTGGCAGAATGAGCTGAAGGACCCGCGGCTCCGCCGGCTGCTGGGTAAGCTGCCGCGGGAGTGTGCCGAAATCCTGATACGCGTAGCCCAGGGCTGGGATATCGCGGACCTGGCCCGGCTTGGATTGCCGCTTGTTCCAACCGAACCGCTCAGC
>CAYNFH010000106.1:9003-19320 GCA_964396385.1 uncultured Chthonomonadaceae bacterium
CTTCGCGGCGTGACGGAAGCGACCCTCAAGACCCGGCTGCACCGCGCCCGTGAGCTGGCCCAGGAGCTGCTGGAGGAGATCGCGTGGGAGGAGTCTCATGGTGCGCGCGGCTGATGGCGCGAAACTCCCGAGCGAGGACGGAGGGGCTCCGAGTCGTGCGGTCGAGTTGAAGGACCTCTGGATCCGGACCAAGGATAAGCGGCTCGTCCGTTTTGAGCCCAACGAGGTCCAGAGGCGATATCTCGACCTCCTGGCCGCAGAGTACGCGGACTTCGACTGGCGGAATGGCCGATACGGTCTGCGCGGGGCGCGGGAGGATGTGCTGAAGGCGAGACAGTTCGGAATGTCGACTCTTATCCTCGGCCTGCTGTTCCTGGACACCATTAACACGCCGTACACGCAGACCATCATCATCGCCCACAACGCGGAGCTCACGGAGCGGCTGTTCCGCATTGTGCATCGCTTCTATCAGCACCTGCCGGCGGAGCTCAAGAGGCCCAAGAAGTACTCCAACAAGCGGGAGATCGAGTTCCAGGATATCGATTCGGGCATATACGTGGGCACGGCGGGCGCGGGCGCGGTTGGCCGCGGCGGCACGGTCAACAACGCGCTTATGAGCGAGTACGCGTTCTACGAAGATCCGGAGGAGGTGGAGCTGGGCGTGCTGGAGGCGGTGCCGATGGAGGGCAACGTCTGGCGGGAGACCACCGCCAACGGCCTGAACGAGTACTACCACGAGCGGCAGCGGCAGAAACAGGGCGATAGCCGCTTCCGCCCGCGGTTCTTTGGCTGGAACCTCCACAGCGAGTACCGGCTGCCGGCTGCGGATCTGGTCCCGACGGAGGAAGAGAAGCGGCTGGCGAAAGCGTACGGCCTGGACAACGCGCAGCTCGCATGGCGGCGCGCCAAGCTCAAGGACCTGGGCGACAAGTTCACGCAGGAGTACCCGCTGAACGACGCGGAGGCGTTCCTGGCGTCCGGCAACCCTTACTACGATCGCCAGTACCTTTATAAGCTCCTGAACCATCTGCAGCGGCCGGAGAACCAACCGCTCAAAGTGATAGACATGGGCGCGGCCTTCGGACCGGACTGGTGTGGAACCCTGGAGCTGTACCAGTACCCGCCGGAGGTGGTCCGGAACGGCATGAGCATTTCTGTGCCCTGCGTGGCGGGGGCGGACGTGGCGGAGGGCATCAACGACGATGGGGACCACGACTACTGCACCCTGGACATCGCACGGGCGGACACGTGGGAGCACGTCGCCTCCTTCTGGGGCCGCTGCACGCCAAGCGCCTTTGGAGAGGTGTGCGACTACGTCTGCCGCCAGTATAATGACGCGCGGCTCTGTGTGGAGCGCAACAATTGCGGCGGCACGACGCTCGCCAAGCTGATCGACGTGGGCTATCCCAATCTCTACTATCACGCGGCGGCGCGCGGGGAGAACAGCCCGCACGTCGAGCGGCTGGAGGCGGGTTACCCCAAAACCACCAAGACCAAGCCGCACGTGGACAACCTGCTGGCGCAGGCAATCCGGGAGGCGGCGCAGGGGCTGGAGGCGCTCCAGCTACGGGGCCGGCGGGCGGTGGAGGAGCTGATCCACTACGTGAAGCTGCCGGGCGGGAAGGCGGGCGGCGAGGGCCGGTGCCACGACGACCACGTGAGCAGCATAGGGCTCATGCATCTGATGCTGTGCGAGCACGGCCATGGGGAGAATGGGCCGTACGCGGACCTGCAGCCGGAGGAGCCGGTGATGCTGTACGGGGCAAAGCTGAGGGGGTGAGGGGGTGAGGGGGTGAGGGGGTGACAGGGTGACAAGGTGACAAGGACCGGAATCCGGAATTCGCCGCGTCGCCCCATCGCCCCCTTCGCCGTATCTCCACACCGCGCTTGCACCTAAAGGGCCGGGTTTGCCGTTGTAAGGGTGTGGAGACGCTATCTGTTAACCTCGAACTGGACCCGGAGCTCAAGGAGCGCGTAGAGAAGACGCTCCTGGACACCGGGGAGAGACTTTGGAGACGTGTCCTCATTGCTCAGGAGACCATCCCGGAGTCGATCCGTGCGGCAACGTTCCGGACTGCGCCGCCGCAGGCGAGACTCATGCACAGCGGCACAACCGCGTGGTACATTTTTCACATAGGAAACAATCCGGGGACTAAGGAAGGTAATATAAGGCGCGCGCCGGCCAGTCTCACACCGGCGCCCATAGAGCTATGAACGACTACTCTACATGCCTGTTTGCGCGGCCCTCCTTTGCTGAAGGCATGGCACGAGCACTGGACCTCGCTGGAGCGCTCGACGAGTACAACCTCTCCCTCACTCCTGAGCAGGCGGACAATCTCGCCCTCGCTTCAGACTGGAAGGCGATCGCCCAAGACCTGCGTGCCGCGCTGGCGATCGTCAAGGCTGAGCGGGCTAACGCCGACTCCGATGTCGAGCAGGCGGCGTAGACCACAAGAGATCGCGGACCCCGCGACGCCTCCGTCCAATCCCACCGTTGCCCAGGCGACTTTCACTGTCGCCACCAGATCTGCCCCTCTCCCCACCGTGGAGGAGCTTGCAGGCTACGACGAGATACTCCCGGGTGCGGCCGAACGCATCATCCTTATGGCCGAGAACCAAGCCCGCCACCGGATGGACATGGAGTCCCGGAATCTCGACCAGGCGCACCGGCGCTCCATGTTCGGGCTCGGCGTCGCAGCGTGGATAGGAACCGCAGGCTTCATCTCTGCCGGTGTCGCCGCATGGGCGCATCAGCCGGCGGCTGCCGAGGCAATAGCGACGGCCGTTGCATCTGTTCTAGGCGTCTCATACATCTACGGTGTCCATTCCACGCGTAAAGAGCGCCTGGAGAAGACGAAGCTGCTGACCGGCCAGGATTAGACCCCGAACTCGCGCCAAGCCGCCCGACCTGTGCTTTGCCAAGGACATTTGGCCATCTGGCAGGTGAGCGCGTCGGCAAGCATATCTGCGTTGCGTCCACATCCGCGTCCACTCGAAAGCACCGGCAATAATCAATCAATAACTTCAAGCCGAAGCGTGGGCATGTCCGCGGCGAGAACTACTTCAGAGCGCAGGTATGAACCACACTTGTCCTGTCTGTGGATATACTGAGCTGGAAAGACCCCCGGCGAACTTCAGCATTTGCGCTTGCTGCGGTACTGAATTCGGCTGGTCAGACTACGAAGTAAGTCATGCGGAGCTGCGCCGCAGGTGGGTAATGTCCGGCTATCCCTGGTTCGATCCCGGCACTCCGCAACCGATGAACTGGGACCCGTCCGCGCAGCTAGCGGCCCTTATAGCATCCGAGACCAGGCACGCGGCAGCTAGATAAATTCAGTTAGTTCCCGACGACCCCGGTAAGACAGACCGGCAAGGCTCCCAGAACGGCGAGGCTGCCGGCAGAGACGCCGGGGTTTCGCGCGTTTAGCAGCCAACCCGAGAGCTCGGTAGCTGCCAGGTTCAGCCGCCCGTGTGCAGCGCGGGCCGCATACCGGATTCGCCGTGTCGCCCCCTCGCCTCATCGCCTCATTGCCCCATCGCCTCATCCTCCCACAGCCGCTTGCACCTAAAAGGCGTCCATTGCCGTTGTAAGGGTGTGGAGACGCTATCTGTTACCCTCGAACTGGACCCGGAGCTCAAGGAGCGCGTAGAGAAGACGCTCCTGGACCGCGTGCGGCACGTGGTCTCCGTCTGCGCGGATCGGGATGACCTGCTGCGCGGCTACGCGGAGCAGGCGGACGGCCTCTCCCAACCGCTGGCCGTGGGTCCCTGGAAGAACTCCTGCCAGCTTGACGACCCCATCACGGAAGAGCACCGTATTGCTCTGTCCGCCTACCTGGAAGCCGCCCTCCGCAACGAGCCCTACTGGCTGGTGGAGGCCCAGAGTCCGGACGATGAGGAGGCGGCCGCCAAGCTGGAGCAGGGCCTCACGGCCAAGGCGCGGCAGTGGAAGCTGCGGGAGCGGCTGTGGGATGTAGTTTGGAACGCCACGACGTACCCTTTCGCCATCCTGTTCGCCTCCTGGCGCAGGGACATGGCCAAGCGCAGGTACCTGGCCTACGTGGATCCGGAGACCGGCCAGGACGTGGAGGAGGCGGAGATCGACCCCGGCAAGACGTACCGGCAGGAGCCGCGGGTGCAGGCGGTGCCGGTCTATGACGGGCCGGACCTGCGCGCGGTGAACCCCACGGACTTCTACGTGTATCCGGTGGACTGCGATGACCTGGACCGGGCGCTGTGCATCATCGAGCGGCAGTACCTGACGGCGGAGGACCTGATGGACGGGGTGCGCCACCGCGGCTATGACAGGGACCGCGTGCTGGAGCTGCTGCGGCATGGTCCCTCCTGGATCGCGTCCGAGACGCTGCGGCAGAACGAGAACGAGCGGGACGGCACGGACGACCAGAGCGTGGAGAACGGCTACTTTGAGTGCTACCGCGTGGTGGGCCGGTTCCCGCTGCTGTTCGGCGATGACAAGGAGCTGGAGACGCCGGAGCATCTGCTGGATGAGGACTTCATGTGGGAGATGTGCCCGGACGCGGACATCGTGTTTAGGTCCGGCCCCTACCCGTACCCCATCCGCACCTACGTGCCGTTCCACATCCTCCGCAAGCCGGGCCGGCTGATGGGCAAGTGCGTGCCGAGCATCCTGGAGCCGCTGCAGGAGGAGGCCACGGCGAACCTGCGCTTTATCATCAACTGCATGAACCTGATCTCCTCGCCGGTGCTGAAGGTGCCCGAGAAGTGGCTGGCGAAGCGGGCGGGCTGGCAGGCGGGGCCGGGGATGAAGCTGCCGTACATGCAGTCCGCGGATGAGATCCAGGTGCTGCAGTGGGACAAGGGCGGCATCGAGGTCTCCAAGGGCACGCAGGCGGACCTGCGGATGCGTGCCAACGAGCTGATGTCTGCCCAGGGGACGGACAATGTGCAGGCGCAGGAGCCGCCCACGGCGACCCAGGTGACGGTGGTGGCGCAGGGCGCGGTGAATAAGCGAGACCTGTTTCTCCAGACGTTCCAGGAGGGAATGGAGCGGCTGGGGCAGGTGCTGACCATCCTGTGGCTGCAGCACATGAACCCGGATGGGGAGTCGCTGAAGAGCGGGAACGCGCGCATCGAGGTGACGCCGGCGGATCTGAACCGCAGCTTCCGGTTTATCGCTCACGCGAATACAGATGCGGCCAATCCGCAGCTCAGGCTGCAGAAGACTATCGCGGAGATCCAGCAGGTGCGGCAGAGCCCGCTCTACGCGCGGAAGGTGCAGGCCGGGGATCTCAGCATGGAGTACCACATGATGCGCCGGCTCCTGGAAGAGATGGGGGAGCGCGACATCGAGGGATGGATAGGCACGGAACCGGGCGCGGTGGATCCGTTTGTGGTGCTCCACACACTCATGGCGGGCCTGCAGCAGGCAGCTCAGAAGGGCGATATGGCGGCGGAGCAGCTCCTCCAGGCGGCACAGCAGGCGGTGCAACAGATGCAGTCACAGCAGCCGGCCCCCTCCCGGCCTTCGGCCACCCTTCCCCCGCTGGGGGGAGGGCCGGGGAGCGGCGTCTCGGTGGCTCCCAACCCGCATGATATGATGCCCGTCCAGGTGGGGCCGCAGGGCTTCGCGGCGGCGCCGCTGCCGGTGCCCGCTATCAACGGAAACGGGGTGAGCTGAAAGGAGCACCAGAGGATGAGCGGGTCAGAGGATGCCGTGGAGACGGGTAACAACCCCGTCGACACAGAGGATGGCCAGGAAGAGCCTGTGCAGGAGGCAGCGCCGACCGCCGATGCCGTAACTGCGGCGACGGAGGGCGAGCCCATCTATGACGTGGGCCAGGCCGAAGACGCGGAGGGGTGAGCCAGAGTGGAAATTGAGCGGCCGCAGATCAACTGGGCGCGACTGGTGGGCTCGGAGGTGTGGCAGCAGGAGATCGTGCCGATGCTCAATGAGCTCCGGCGCGCCGCGATGGAGGCGGCGGTGCTGCTGCCGGAGGGCGAGCAGTCCATTGCGCGCAAGGCGGAGGCCCGGGCCTATGAGCGCATTCTGACGCTGCCGCAGCAGGAACTGGAAGCGGCCCGTCTGGAGCGAGAACAGGCGCAGGCGGAAGAGAGGGAGGACGATGGACGAAGACGTACTGCAATCGGCTGGCTCCGCAGGAGGCCCAGAGACGCCGCTTCCGGCGGATGACTCGGACACCTCCGGCTGGCCGGACGGATATGAAGAGGACGGAGGACGGGAGACGGAGGAAGGGGTCGAGAGTCTAGAAGCGAGAGTCGAGAGACCGGATTCCAGAGGGCCCAGTGTCGAGAGTCCAGAATCGAGAGCCGAAGGACCGGCTTCTGGAGTCGCCGCGTCTCCCCTCCAGGCCCCGGAACCGCTGCCGTTTGCGACGGACCTGTTTACGCCGCAGGAGTGGGACCAGCTCCGGCGGTGGGAGGACAGCTCGGATCCGCAGGAGCGGCTTCGGGCCCAGGTGGAGGTAAACCGGCGGGTGGCGCGGGCGGAGCTGCAGGGGATGCTGGCGGCTCAGTCTCAGTTCGGCCACATTCCTGCGCAGGCGCTCACCGTCTACCAGCGGGACATGCAGTACTACCTGGCGCACGTGGATCCGACGCGGCGGGGCACCAGGCAGGCGGTGGATGAGGCGCTATCCTTTGCCATCCACCGCCGGGCGGAGAAGAACGGGTTCGGCGCGTACTCGGAGGCAGCGCAACTCCTGGCCAGTGGTCAGTCGCCAGTAGTCAGTGGTCAGTCGTCAGTCGTCGGTAGTCAGTCGGCAGGCAGCAGGCAGCAGGAGGCAGGCGGCGGGCGATCGGGCGAATCCGGAATCCGCTCTCACGACTCACGACTTACGACTCACGACTCTGGAGCCGCGCAGCCGCTGCCGGCCGGGCAGCAGATGACTCGCCCGCACGGAGCCGGACCGGCGGAGCAGGGCCGCAGGCCTCGGGGAGACCACGACCTCAGGAAGTTCGCGGAGGCCACCGGACTGCCGCTTGACCTGGTGGGCGCGGCGGCAGTGGACCTGGGGTTTGGGAGATAGGTGATGGGGGAAAGTTGAAGGATGAAGGATGAAGGATGAATCCCGATTCCGGCCATCAGCCATCAACCATCAACCATCACCTATTGGCTCAAGTGAGGATTGAATGGAAGCACGAGTGATACCACCGGCGCCGGTGAAGCCGCAAGAGCGGTTGGCGGAGCCGGTGACCGAGGCGGAGCGTAAGTTCTGGCTGGATGTACGGCAGTCCCGAATCATGGAAATAGCGGCCATCGAGCGGCGGCTGGGACACAATCCGCGCGTCTGCCCGCACTGCGGGGAGAGGGTGAGGTAAGACGGGTGGGGCGACGCGGCGAGCGGGCGAGGGGGCGACTCCAGATCCAGGCCGAACGCCTGTACGCCCGAACGCCCGATTTGGGTCCTGGTACCCATTAGGAGAATAACTGTAAATGTCGGCAGGCACATTGAAGGGCATCGCAGACACGAGGGACACCCGAGAGTCGCGGGAGCTGGACAGACCGCACCAGGCGCAGCCGCTGCTTACGAATGGCCAGACGAATGAGCGGCTGCCCTCCGGAGCGGACCGGACCTATCTGGGGCCGGAGACGCGCAAGCGGCTGGGCATCCGGGATGAGGAGGCGGTCCGGTGGGTGCTGGACACGAGCAATACCGCCTGGGCGCAGCACGTGTCCGAGGATCGGGTGGCGGACGCGATGGACGGTGAAGCGGGCGCGAGGCTGGTGGAGAGCAATGGGAAGCCGGTCCGCCTGCGGGACTGCGTGCTGATGGCCTTCCCAAAGGCGCATGAAGAGGCGTACCTGGCCCGGCAGCAGGAAGACGTGAAGGAGTACATCCGCGAGCAGGAGCTGGCGGACCATCCGGATTCCTACAAGCCGCGCAATCAGCAGGACATGGAGGAGATCCGGGACCGCAACACCCAGACGCTGACGGAAGCCGGCATTATCGGCCCGAACAGCCCCACCCACGGCAAGCCGCTGGCGGTGGCGATGCAGATGTACTCGAAGGAAGAGATCGCGGCGGAGGCGGCACGGTACCGGAGCCAGGGGCGCAGCACCCCGCAGCACGTGAGCGAGGCCAGGGCGGAGGCCGCTGAACGGGCTTCGGCGGCTACCGGGGGCCGCAAATCCTTCGCGATCGGGGCGAGTTTCGATAAGCAGGGGAAGCTCGTAAGAGCGGGATGAGGGATGAAGGATGAAGGATGAATCCGGATTCCGGGATACATCCTACATCTGCCATCCGCCATCAGAAATCGGTTCAATCGGTTAGCTGAAGTACATGCGACCGGACCTCATAAGGGGTCCGGTCGCGCTGTGTTTAAGGAGCAAAACGCTATGCCTGGGTTCCGGGTGTACAGCAGCGAGAAGATGCTGGCTCCCAACGAACACCCGAGTGGGGTGGTGGGGATCAGCCAGACGATCTTCGCAGGGGATCCGGTGGTGATGACCAACAAGGCCTCCATCGCCACCCTCAACAGTGTGAACATGCCGTCGTTCCGCTCGCTCTTGCAGGCGGACATAACGGCGCTCTACAAGGAAGGCACGGCCGTGGTTGGCATTACGGGGGTGGCGGCGCACAGCGTCAAGACCGATGCGAACGCCATTGCCTCTTCCCAGCCGCCAACGGTAGTCACTACGGCAGGACCGATACCTATCTACCCGGCGCCGTCCGTCTCCTCCGTGCTGGAGCCGGAGTACACACAGGGCCGCGCGCGGATGCGGGTGCAGCTTTTCGACCAGAACAGCATCATAGGCGGCTGGCTCTGGGAAAACACCACCATTACGGACGCCCTGGTGGGGACCCGCGTGGGCATCCTCATCTCCACTATCGGCGGCGTGCCCTTCTACTTCTGGAGCACGGGCGCAGCCACCACCATCGGCGTGATCGCTCGTGTCAACCAGCAGGACCCGATGTACAACCAGGCCGCAGCCGCCAACACCCAGAACACCACGCACAATCCGCGCGGCGAGGTGCTGGTGAACGTGGACCCGGCGTATCAGCAGTTCTACACCAACCAGGTGTACGCCACCAACTAGGAGGGCTGGACAGTGGCAACAACCGACATTGCGGCCCTGTTAGGACGGGGCCTGGAAGACAACTTCCTGATGGAGTACAAGACGCGGGCCATTCAGGCGCGCGATCTGTTCCACGTAGACAAGACCGGCGGGCGGTACGTGGACCTGCAGGGCTGGATAGGGTACGGGGCGCCGCAGTCCCGTCGGCCGGGCGGCACTGTGCAGCAGGATTCCATCAAGCCGAACTTCCCCAAGCGCATCGTGATGGTCGGCTACTCCCTGGGCGACGTGATCGCCGAAGAGGACGTGATGGACGACCAGTACGGAATGCTGGTGCGCTGGGCCTCCGGCCGGGGCGGCGCCATGGCCGTAAGCTACGTGACGCTTCAGGAGCGTGTGGCGGCGGACTTCTTTGCCACCCTGGGCTTTGGTACCGCGCCGGTGCAGGGCTTTGCGGACGGGCAGCCGCTGTTCAGCACGGCGCACCCCATCTCCGCAGCGAACTCCGCCATCACGGCGTCCAACCGTCCGTCCACGGACATCGACCTCTCCATGGCGGCGCTTCAGGCGGCGCGGGCGAACCTGGACCAGCAGCTCGCCCCGAATAACTACACGGTGATCGCCAACCAGATCCGGAAACTGGTGGTGAACCCGAACCTGCTGGACATTGCCCTGCAGCTTGCGAAGGGCGATTTGGAGCGGGGCACCGGCGATCTGAATATGAACGTGCTCAAGAACTACAAGATCGACGTGGTGGCGTGGCCCTATTTCCGCAAGACGGGCGCGACTTCCGCGACGGGCTCTTGGAACGCGTGGTTCTGCGAGGGTGAGACGCACTACCTCTGCTGGTATGACCGTGAGCAGGTGAGCTTCCAGAACGACAAGGACATCAACACGCGGTCGCTGGTGTTCACCTCGCACATCCGGTTTGGGCTGGGCGCCGAAGATTGGAGGGGGACCTACGGATCGGCTGGCTCTTAGGTTGACAAATCTCACCAATCTTGTTACCCTCCAGCAGTACGGACGGAGGGTAGCCAGATGCCGCACAAAGACCCGGAGGCTAGGCGGGCATATTGCCGCGCTCATTACGCAAAGCTGAAGGATGAAGACCCTGAGCGGATTGCGAAGTTGCTTCAGAAGCAGTCAGAGCGATATAAGCGCAAGTACGCTGAAGACGAGGTGTACCGCGAGAAGCGAAAGGCCATGTTCAAGCGTTGGTACGAGCGCTTTGGCTGTGAGAATGCCCGCGAACGGAAGGGCTACATTCCGTGGGAGGAATGGGAGAAGCAGCAGGCAGA
>CAYNFH010000106.1:19330-21293 GCA_964396385.1 uncultured Chthonomonadaceae bacterium
GCCGCACTTCAGCGGAGCGTATGCGGGAATGGTGCAAGACACCAAAAGGGCAACGCTACAAGGTAGCGCAGACCATCAAGAAGCGGTGCGGCCTGAGTATTGATGACTATGACCGCATCTACGACGAGCAGTCCGGACGGTGCTTGATCTGCGGTGCGCAGAAGCCGCGTTACACGAAGGACAGGCTGGTGGTTGACCACTGCCACACTACGGGCCGGTTTAGGGGCCTGCTGTGCGGCAAATGCAACATTGCCATCGGCCTATTCGGAGAAAACGAGATGATCACGCAGAACGCAATTGAATACCTCCGCGAGCGCTGTTCACTCGCGACCGGGAGCTGAGTTAATGAGTGATGTCTGAGGGCTGATGGCTGATGTACCCCGAATCCGGATTACATCCGCGTTCAGCCATCCGACATCCGACATTAGTTCGAGGGAGATAGACAATGGGCAATGTATACGGCGCCGCCGGCGGGACCACGAGCCTGCCGAAGCAGCGCAGTCCATACAGCCACGGTCTCGGGAACCTTTGTGGAAACGAAGTCCTGCAGATTCAGGGCATCAATGCATCCATCGGGGCGAGTGCCGCGCTCACGACCTCGCAGGGGTTCTGCATTGTGCCGTTCCCCTACTTCTGGCTGTGGGACGTTGTGGTCTGCTGTACGGCCACGGGAAACGTGGCGGGCGAGCAGAGCATCGACATCTATAACACACTGGCCGCGGGCACCAGCGCCAACAGCTACCTGTACCGGGGCGGTGGACCGAATGGAACGCTGACCGGCGCGATCCCGTTGGGACAGAACGTTTCAGCGCTGCAGTTCTACTCGGCCCGGTTCCCTTCGGCGCAGCAGCAGACGGCGGGACAGGCGTACGGCCTCACGGCGGCGCAGAGCCAGAACGCGGTGTACAAGCTGGCGAATGACGCCGTTCTCAATGCCGGCAAGGGCGGGGCGAACTTCAAGGCGTGGAGCAACACCTACATCTACCCGCAGGGGACCATCTTCTCCGCGCGGGCGCTGACGCCCGCCCTGGGGAGCATCACCAACCTGCAGGTCTACATCATCGGCGTGGGGTCCGACGTGCCATTTGACGGCACGTAGAAAGGTTCCGATATGAGCAGCATACCGGCAACGTCTAAGCCTCCCAAGCCGATACAAATTCCGCTAGCGAAGGGTGGCGGCAAGAGCGTCAAGAAGCCCAAGGGCGGCAAGAAGAAGTAGATGGCCAGAGCGACCCACTTTCCCAAGTACAAGCGCAACAAGCTACCGGCTCGGCTGTACCGGCGGCCGGGCCGGAAGCAGATGGATGAGCAGACCGGCTTCGCCTCCTATGAGGGCCGGATGGTGGTGGATGACTTTGGCGTGCAGGTAGACGGCCGCAAGAATGGGTTCGACGTGGATTACAAGCAGAGATAGGTGAGAGGTGAGAGGTCAAAGGTGAGGCCGGAATTCGGCCCTCAACCTTCAATATTCAACCTTCAACCAAGGAGCGCAAGAGATGCCTCTTACTCTTCCTCAAGCCCGAGAGGATATACGCCATCTATGCGGCCTCCTGACTGCTCTAGACGTGGGGATGCCGAATGCGGCGCTGGGAGATCCGAATCCGTCCCAGCCGCATCCGACCAACACGGTTATCAACCTGGCAATACGGGAAGCCGCGCGGACCATCAACCAGCAGGCGCACTTCCAGGGCGGGGCTGTTATCATCCCGTGCCCAGCTACTGTACTCCAGGGATCTTATGGAATTGACCTGCAGCAGCCCTGGCCGGGCGCCGTGCGGCCGGAGGAGGTCACCTATATCCGCCATGCACGATGGACGGAGGACGAAACGAACTTTGTGACGCTGGAAGCATCGACCTTTGAGGCGCTGGCCACCAGAGGGATAGACTGGGCGAACATGCCGCCGTCTTCGCCCCGGTACTATGTGAACTCTTACCAGACGCTCTCGCTGATGCGGCAGTGGGT
>CAYNFH010000107.1:0-21039 GCA_964396385.1 uncultured Chthonomonadaceae bacterium
ACATCAGTTCTATTCGCGACGCTGAACCAATCCTGAGTCCCCCACCCTCCGTGGACGCGGACGGGGTCCTGAAGGTGAGTGGCTACTATCCTACCTCGCCCAGCAAGGTCTCCTTTGACGTGAAGTACATGCTTGAGGGAGGAGCGTGGCGGCTGCTGGGCCTGGATGTGAAGGTGAAGTGATAGGAGGTCGCCTCCTTGTTCCGCAGGCAGGAGACCAGAAGCTCGTATAAGTGCGTTGAGGAGCATGTACGATGAAGCTATGCGACTCTGGCAGGACTGCAACCACGGTCCTGGCCTTGACCATTGCGATGGGCTGCCGCGCCGGTGCCGATACGCCTGCCGGCCCCATCGCCTATATTCGGGGCGGGCAGACACCGGGGGACGAGATCCGGCTGATCAACGCGGACGGCACTAGCGATCGCGCTATCTGGAAGGTCCCCGGCCCAGCGCTGTACGGCGCGAGTGGCCTCTCCTGGCGGCCGGACGGCAAGGAGATTGCGTTCGCCAGCGACCATGACGCCGCCCACTCTATCTATGAGTCGGACATCTACGCTATCCGGCCGGACGGCACGGGGCTGCGCCGGATCACCAACCCGCCAGTTACGGCTGACCTCGGGCGTTTTCCACAGGGCAAGCTCAAGGTCACCCTCGCGAACGACGTAGCGGACGCCGGCCCGTTCCTGGTTTATACCCCCGGCGCTTCCGTAGCACTGGGCGCCGTAGTGCCGCCCGGAAGCGCCAAAACGGTGGTGTTTGACAGGGTAGCAGACTTTGGCGCGCACCCGCATCCAGTAGTAGCCATGCTCGGCAAGACGCGCTGGATGATCCCCGGCCCTGTTGTCCGCGCGGGACAGATTGCGGACGCGGGCACGCTCCGGATCACTCCTCACGGCATGGACCACTACGGCGCGTTCGGTCCGGTCTGGCGCCAAGACGGCAAGATAGTGGCGTACATCCTGGGAGGCGGCGCGGCCATCGAGTACGCGCGCCCGGATGCTGGTCCGGGCACTGTGGGCGGCGAGTCGCTCACCGGCGGCGCTTTTCTAGCGGCCCACGCCTATGATCTCGGACCTACTCCGGAAACGAAGGACCAGATACTCTACAGCGGAGGGACGCGCGGAGTCGCGCTGACTAGAGCGGGCAGCGGGGACCGTGGCAAGGAGCTGGTGGATGTGGGATTCACGGAGTATGTGGAGAATGTATGGTGGCTCCCGGACGGCTTAGGGCTGCTCTTCTCCAAGACCAACTTCATCAACACCAACATATATCGGTACGACTTCGCGAGCAAACAGGTGGCGCAGCTCACCCACTTTGACGATGAGATGGCAACGAACTTTGCCCCTTCGCCAGACGGCAAGTGGATTGTCTTCACGCGCCGGAAGAACCTGGAGAAAACGACCGATCTGTGGGTGATGCGGATCGATGGTTCTGACATGCGGCTGCTGGTGAGGAACGGCGGCGCGCCCGCGTGGGGACCTGTAGCGCATTAAGCGGGCGAGAGGAGGGTATGGGACAACGGCCCGCAGGTCCGGGAACCTGCGGGCCGTCCTACCGTCTTACATCCTACAGGACTTGTGATTCCCCCATCGCCACCAGGCAAGGGCGCCGTTGACGCAAACGCGACAGATCTTCATCCCCGGAGATGTGCTGGCCCTGCTGACGGCCGTGCAAGACCTTCAGCCTGGGTTCTACATGCTACAATCCCTTGACCTGGGTTGGGCGACCCTGCGTCCGCTGATCGACGATATGGACCAGGAGAAGCTGATCATCACGGGGCGCGTAGACCGCCTGCCCGTGGACCTTCTGGAGCTGTTCATGCCGGTTGGGATACGGCTCCAGCCGGATCATTAGTTGATGGTTGATGGACCGGATTCGCGGAATCTGATGCTGAAGAGACTCGCCTGCTCAGTTGCGAGGAGCAGGTACAGTGGTAATCGGCGCAAGCTCTGACTATCAACTATCAACCATCAACCATTAACCGGAGTTTTCGCCGTGCTCAAAGGCAGCCTGCTCCATCCCCAGATACTGGCCGCGCTTGCGCGGGCGGGACATGGCAGCAAGATACTCATCTCCGATGGCAACTATCCGCACTGGACCACGCGCGGGCCGAACGCGGAGGTGGTGTTCCTGAACCTGGCGCCCGGCTACCTCGCCGTTACGGACGTACTCCAGGCGCTGGCGACCGCCATCCCGATCGAGTCCGCCGCGGTCATGGACACGCAGAAGACCGGCCCGTACGCCAGGCTCGAAGATCCACCCATCTGGCAGGAGTTCAGCGTTATCCTGCACGAAGCCGGAGTTGAAGTGGAGCTGGAGCGCATGGAGCGGTTTGCCTTCTACCGCGCGGCGGCCGAGCCGGAGGTCTGCCTCACCGTGGCCACGGGCGACCAGCGCATTTACGCCAACCTCCTGCTGACTATCGGGGTCGTGCAACCCTCTGCATAACCCCTTGACCGGTTTGCTCCTCGGCGGGCTGGCGCTGTGCATCTGGCTCTTGCTGTGGCTGGCATGGGGCCAATTCTGGCGCATCGAGCGAGACGCGCTTCCAGCCCCACCCGGTGTATGGCCCGCCGTCACCGCCGTCATCCCCGCGCGGAATGAGGCGGACGGCATCGGCGAGACGCTCCGATCTCTGTGGCGGCAAGACTACAACAGCGGTCTCCGCATCGTGCTGGTGGACGACCACAGCGAAGATGGCACGGCCGAAGCGGCGCTTCATACAGCACGGGAGATGGGCAGGGAGGCGGACCTGGAGATCGTAGCTGCTCCGGCACTGCCTCCAGGCTGGGCGGGCAAGGTCTGGGCGATGCAGCAGGGACTGGAGCAAGTCGGCAGGCGGCAGTCCGCAGGCGGCAGGTGGCTGACGGCAGAACCTCTGTCTCACGACTCACGACTCACGACTCACGACTCCCAGTCCTTCAACCCTCAACCCTCAACTCTCAACTCAAAGTACATCCTCTTCAGCGATGCGGATATATCGCATGGCCCGCAGGCTCTTGAGGAGCTGGTACGGCGGGCGGAAGCGGGGCCGTGCGACCTGGTTTCTTTCATGGTGAGACTGCAGTGCCGCACGTGGGCTGAGCGGCTGATGATCCCGGCCTTCGTCTTCTTCTTCCGCATGCTCTACCCGTTCCGCAAGGTGAACGATCCTCGCAGCTCCATGGCCGGAGCGGCAGGGGGGACCATGCTGGTGAGATGGGAGGCCCTTGAGCGGATCGGCGGACTGGAGGCTATCCGGGGCGCGGTGATAGATGACTGCGCGTTGGCACGAGAACTGAAGCGGGGTGGCCACCGGATCTGGCTCGGGCTGAGCGAGTCATCGGTGAGCACGCGCGGATACGGGAGCCTGGGCGAGATCGTGCGGATGATCTCGCGCACCGCGTATTCGCAGCTTCGCTACTCGCCGGCCGTGCTGCTGGGCTGTTTGATTGGGCTAGGCGTAACGTTTCTCCTGCCACCGCTGCTGGCGTTGTTCGGGCACGGCTGGGCGAGGGTGCTGGGCGGCCTTGCCTGGGTGCTGATGGCGTTGCTGTATCTGCCCATGGTACGGTTCTACCGGCAGTCGCCGCTCTGGGCCGTGCTGCTTCCCGTCACGGCCGTGCTGTACCTGTGGGCGACCATCCTTTCAGCCTGGCTGTATCACGCGGGGCGCGGTGGGGAGTGGAAAGGGAGAAGGGTGTAGAAGGACGATTTTCGATTATCGGAATCACTCGGCGCCGTCATACTGGAGCTCCTCCAGGTCCAGGTCGTGCTGGATGCGGCGAAGCGTGGCGTCCGAAATCTTGCCCTCGTCGCGAAGGGCAAGAATGGCCTGACGCTCCGCGGCTACCAGGTCGCGGCGGAACTCGCGATAGGCTTCGGAGCGAGTGGATCCCCTGGGCAGCTTCTCACCCCTTAGGCGGTGCTCCAGCCGGTCGACCCGCTCCAGATAGTGTCCACGCATGTGCTGGATCTGCTCCGGGGCCAGCCCGTCGCGCGGCTCATAGCCGGCAATCATGTCCAGCGCGGCGTTGGCCGCTTCCAGCCGTGCGGTCCACTCCTCCTCTCTGGGTCCTTCCTCCCCTTTGAGCGCGAGTGTCCGCGCCAGCCAGCCAACGGTAAGGCCCTGGAGAATGATGGTCACGACGATAACGCAGAAGGTAATGAAGATGATCAGGCGGCGCTCCGGGAAGGGCTGGCCGCCCGATATGGTGAGCGGGATCGCCAGCGCGGTGGCGAGCGAGATGCCGCCCCGGATGCCGGTCCATCCTATCAGCAGCGCCTCCTTCATGCGGGTGGCGGTGTCGCAGCCAGCCCCAATATGGCGGCGGAACCCACAGGGGACGGTCGCCCCGACCATCACCCAGGCCATACGCACCACGATGATAGTGCCGATGGCCGCGGCCGCGTAGGCCACTCCCTGTTGTAATGGGACCGCCAGCGGATGCGAAAGCATTGCGCGGAGCTCCAGTCCCGTATAGAGGAATAGCAAGCCGTTCAGCATGAAGGCGATCATCCGCCAGAACGCCTCCACCTGGATCCGTGTTCGGGAGGAGAACACCTCCGGGGCGCGATGGCCAACGAGAAGACCCACCGCCACCACGGCCAGAACGCCGGAAACACCGACGGCTTCCCCTACCACGTAGGCGGCGTACGGGGTGAGAAAGGAGATGGTGTTGGCCACCAGCGGATCCTGAACCCGCTTCCGGAGCTCTATGATGCACAGCCCCAGCAGGAGTCCCGCGGCAACGCCGCCCACCGAGAGCAGTACGAAGTCGCCTCCCGCATGCCACAGCGAAAGTTGGCCGGACACGGCGGCTGCGACCGCCACCTTATAGGCCACGAGGGACACGGCGTCGTTCACCAGGCTCTCGCCACCCAGGATGGCCATCACGCGGTGCGGCAGCGGAAGCCTCTCGGCTACCTCGCCGAGGGCCACCTCATCCGTGGGGGCGATGAGGGTGCCCAGGATGAAGGCGGCTGGCCAGGAGAGGCCGGGAACCAGGGCGTGCGCCACGGCCGCGACCGCGCCGCTGGTGGCCAGGATGAGCCCGAAGACGAGACTGGCGATGGGCCGGAGGTTCTTCCGCAGGTCCTGCGTGGAGTAGGAGATGCACTCCACGTAAAGCAGCGGCGGCAGGAAGATGAAGAGGATCAGCTCCGGCCGGAACTCCACACGCGGTACGCCGGGAGTCAGCGCCAGGGCGATGCCGCCGCACACCAGGAGCACCGGGTACGGCACCGCGATGCGCCTGGCGATGGGCACGAGCAGCGCCACCGCCGCCAGGAGCCCCAGAATGACCTCGACTTCGCGCACGCTTCAGCTCTGAATTTGCGACATCTGCCGAACTGGACTCCTACAGGGGCCGTGTAGGAGATATGTAGGAGTCCCCCTCTATCATGGATGGCATGATTGCACACGCAAGAGGAGGATGTCCATGAAGCGTTTCATCTCTGCGGCGCTGTTCTTGGCGCTTTCGGCGCCCGCGCTGGCCGATGCCGGGGCGCCCCCCATGCCCGTGATACCTGAGACTCCCGGTAGCGCCTTTGCGTTTCCTGTCCCGGTGGAGGGGTCGCCTGCCACAGTCTTTCTTCGCCCGGCGGGGTCCACGGATGCGACGTCGATCTGGCAGGTCCCAGCGATTCCGGCGTCGGCGCAGGCTATCCGGTTCGGGACGGCATACGATCCGTCCCAGGGCGCCAAGCTCACCGTGCAGCACGTCACTGTACCCGGCATCGGGTTCACAGTGCCCAACCTGCCAAAGGGGCGGTACCTGGCCTGGTACGGAAACCCGCCCGGCGGCTCCGCGCCACAACCAGGCGCGCCCGCTGGTCAGGCCGGAGGTGCGGCTCACTCACAGAGCAACCTCGCGCAGTTCGTGAAGAGCGCCGCGACATTGCGGGATCCCAACAGCAACGCCAAAGTCAACAAGAACAATTTCACAGTGAAAGGGACCAACCAGCAGCCGGTCCAGTACGCCACAGCCGACTACCAGTCCGTGACCATCGACATCGATCCCCGGCTCACAACGAGCCAGGCCGTACTCCGGGGTATGCCCGGCTCGGACGTACAGATCGACGTGAACATCGCCGGCCCTGGCACCGTTCAGAAGGCAGGGGGCTCTCCGCAGAGCGCCTATCCCATCATCACCGTGCAGCGCACAACAGGCTCTGACGCCGACCTGAGCGCAGCGGACCGGAACCGGGCGAAGACGCCTTCCACCTCGGGACCGGCGACCTGGACCGTCCACATCAGCGGGGCGGGCAGCACCACCTTTACGGCGCGGGCAGCCGGTTTCGAGCCCGTCACCATCCAGGTTATCGGCGCGCAGCCACCACCGGCGCCGGCCACGCTCCAGCCGGGCGACGTGCTGCTCTACGTGGGCAACCTGCCCTTCGTCAGCCAGGGGATCGTAACCGCGGAGACCCTGGGGCTGGGGACACCCGTAAAGTACAGCCACGCCGGACTCTATCTGGGCAAGGATGCCAACGGGCAGGACTGGGTGGCGGAGATGCTGGCGGCCGGGTGGACGCTCAATAAGCTGGCCGACAGCGTCGGAGGAGCGTCCCAGGTGGACGCCTACCGGTATAAGGGCATCTCGCAGGCGCAGCAGGCGCAGGTGGTCTCCAACGGCCGCGGCTACGGCGCGGGAGGCAATCTGCTGTACGCGTACCCTCAGATCGCCATCCTGGCCGAAGTGGCGGCGGGGCAGGCAACCAACGATCTGGGCATCACCGTCAACGGCGATCTAGCCAAAGCGGTCGTGGACACGGAGCTGCTGGGCGTAGATGCCATAGCGGGCGGCAAGAAGCTGATGATCTGCTCCGAGATGGTGGCCTGGGCTTACCACGACGCGGGGATCGACATCGCCGTTACACCGTGGCAGAAGCTGCGCGACTGGAGCGTGTGGGACGACTCCAAGCTGGACCGGCGCATGGACTACACCACGCCGAATATGCTCGGCCGCAGCCCGAGCCTGCAGTTCGTCATGCAGGTGAAGTAGGACCGACGCTTATCCGTCGTCCTCTGGAGCAGTGGAGGGCCGGACTAGCGTCTCGGCTGGGGCGTCCGGCGCCCGAGTTGCCGCGCGAAGGAGCGACTCGGGCGCCGGTTCGGCCGCGCGAAGGAGGCTTTCTCCCTGGCCGTCTCGACCGAGCCGGCGTTCGGGCTCCGCAATGGCGGTCACGGCAGCCCGATGGATGCGCTCCTCTGCCTCCGAGCGCATGGGCAGGTCTGCAACGCGCCGCACGTTGGGCAGCGCGCGCTCATCTCCGATGCGTCCCAAGGCCTGGAGCGCCGCCACGGCAAGATCTGGCGTGACGTAGCTCCCGACCAGCGGCGCTCCAATCCAGCGCAGCACTCCGTAGAGGCCACGGTAGGTCCGTTCGGAGATCACTGCAGAGTCCTCCGGGCGTACACGCGCGAGTAGGCGGGCGAGGGCGGGGGTTATCGCCGCGCGCACGCGCCGGTCATCCAGGCTGAGCGCCTCCAGCAAGGGACCGATGGCACGCAGGTCGTCGCAGTCCGCCAGCTCCCTGAGCAGCCAGCGCTCGCTCTGGGTTGGCTTCACGTTGAGGTAGTAGACGAGCGCCAGAAAGGCAAAGACGGGCAGCGTCTCCATGAGCCCGAACATCGTGCTGAGCCGGTGATACACGGCATTGGAGTGGAAGATCAGCCATTGTGACGCCAGGTAGGACACGCCAATGTAGATCTCGATGCCGACAAAGGCCAGCCAGAACATCCGCCTACGGCGCTTGCGCTGGGCGGCTACCGCCTGAATCCGCTCCTCCACCAGCGCATCGATCTCGCCCTGCTTCGCGACATTCTCCTCCACCGCGACAACGCCCTTTGCGCTGCGGCCGGCCCCCTCCTCCGTCTCCTTCAGCCGTTGATGCTTGCCTATCATCCGCAATCTCCAGGAACCGGACGCTGATTCCGGCTCCGCTGCTGGGAAGTTTACCCCTGCCCCCGCCGGGTAAGATGGAGACAGCGCCGGGCAGGTTCGCCCGGCAGCCCCTTCGATCGGAGTCTGCCCCTATGGACCTGCCAGATTGGGAGAACCCGGACGTACTGCAGCGCAACCGACAACCCTCTCACGCCACGCTGGTACCATACCCTGATACCGAGACGGCGCTCGTCCCCGAGCGCGGCGCATCGCAATGGTTCCGGCTTCTGAATGGGCGGTGGGAGTTCCGGTACTGCCAGTCGCCGGTGGACGTGCCGGACGGGTTCGAGGGCGAGGCGTTCGACACGGCCGGGTGGGACTTGCTGCCTGTCCCTTCCAACTGGCAGATGCACGGCTACGGCATCCCGAACTACACCAACGTGCGGTACCCCTACCCTGTAGACCCGCCGCGCGTCCCGCAGGACAATCCGGTGGGACTTTACCGCCGCACGTTCCATTTGCCCGCGGGCTGGGAGCAGGGCCGCCAGGTGTTCCTGGTTTTTGAGGGAGTGGATTCCGCCTTCTACGTCTGGGTGAATGGCCGGCAGGTGGGCTACAGCCAGGGCAGCCACATGGTATCCGAGTTTGACGTTACTCTGTACATGCGGGAGGGCGAGAACCTGCTGGCCGTGCAGGTGTTCCAGTGGTCGGACGCCAGCTACCTGGAGGACCAGGATATGTGGCGGCTGAGCGGCATCTTCCGCGACGTGTACTTGATGGCGACGCCGACGGTGCACGTGCGGGACGTGGCGGTGAGGACGGAAGACGGAGGACGGAAGACGGACTGGACTCTGCGCGTAGCGGCGGAAGTGAGGAACTATGGAGCTGAGAAGGTGGAGGGGCTCAGCATTTCCGTTGCGCTCTACGATTCCGATGGAGGCCAGGTCCTGGAACGGCAGGTGACGGACGGCGTGTGGCTGGAAGCGGGCGTGGAGCGGCTGCTGGAGGCGGAGGCGCGAGTACCCTTGCCCGGGCTGTGGTCCGCGGAGGAGCCGAACCTGTACACGCTGCTGGTCACCATGCGCGGAGCGGATGGCGAGGTGCTGGAGGTGGAGCGGTTCCCCGTGGGATTCCGGGAGATCGAGGTGCGGGACGGACGGCTGCTGCTGAATGGCGTCCCCCTCGTGCTCAAGGGCGTGAACCGGCACGATACCGACCCGGACACCGGCCACGCAACGTCGCTCGAATCCATGGTGCGGGACATCACGCTGATGAAACAGCACAATATCAACACGGTGCGTACGTCCCACTATCCGCCGGATTCCCGCTGGCTGGACCTGTGCGACCGGTACGGCCTCTACGTGATAGACGAGGCGGATCTGGAGACGCACGGGTTCGGGACCGTCGGCGACCTGAACCGGCTGTCCGCCGATCCCGCATGGGAGGCGGCTTACGTGGACCGCGCGGAGCGGATGGTGGAGCGGGACAAGAACCACCCCTGCGTGATCATGTGGTCGCTGGGCAACGAGTCCGGCTACGGCCGCAATCACGACGCGATGGCCGCCTGGATCCGGGAGGCGGACCCCACGCGCCCCATCCACTACGAGCAGGCCGGCGAGGCGGCCGTAGTGGACGTGGTCAGCGTGATGTACCCCACGGTGGAGTTCCTGAGCCAGCAGGGGCAGCGCGTAGACGATGCCCGGCCGTTCTTCATGTGCGAGTACGCATGCCATGGGCCAGGGGCCGGGCAACCTGAAAGAGTACTGGGAGGCCATCTACGCGCACCCGCGGCTGCTCGGCGGCTGCGTGTGGGAGTGGGCGGATCATGGGATTAGGGTGCGTGGAACGGAAGACGGAGGACGGAGGACGGACAGAATCCGGAATCCGTCACCCGTCATCGGTCCTCCGTCACCGCACGCCGGGGAGTGGTTCGCCTACGGCGGGGACTTTGGGGACCAGCCGAACGACGGCAACTTCTGCATCGACGGCCTGAACTTCCCGGACCGGATCCCCCACACCGGCCTCGTCGAGTACAAGAAGGTCATTGAGCCCGTGCGCGTGGAGCCGGTAGACCTGGAGAGCGGGCGGGTACGGATCACCAACCTGTACCAGTTTTCGTCCCTGACCCACCTGCAGGGCACATGGAGAGTGCGACGGGACGGAGAACCCGTGCAGCAGGGACTACTCCCGCCACTGGACACTCCCGCCGGAGAGAGCCAGGAAGTCACGATTTCCTACACCGTGCCTGCCGATTCCGGCAGGGAGCACTGGCTGGAGCTGAGCTTCACGCTGGCCGAGGACCGGCCCTGGGCGCCCCGCGGGCACGAGGTGGCATGGGCGCAGATCGAGCTGGACGGGCTCAGTCGTGGGTCGAGAGTCGTGAGTCGTGAGACCGGATCGGTTGGTTCGAGGGCACCAGGCTTCCGGTCGCTCCTCGTAGCTGATTCCAGGAACGAGATCGCCCTCGCTGGCGAGGAGTTCCGGGTGGTGTTCAGCCGAGAGCGGGGCACGATCTCGGAATGGGAACATCAGGGGATGCCGCTCATTGCGCTGGGGCCGCTCCTGAACATTTGGCGAGCGCCTACCGACAACGACCTGCGGGTGGCCGCGAACGAGTGGCGCAAAGCGGGACTGGACCGGCTGTGGCACCGGGTGGATGCGTTCCGTGTGGAGCAGACGGCGGAGGACCGGGCGGAGGTCACCATCGAGAGCGTGCTGGCGCCCTCCTACCTGGAGCCGGTCTTCCGCTGCGTCTACCGCTACCTTGTCTCTGGCGATGGCCGGATGGCGCTGCAGGTCACCGCGACGCCGGTGGGCAAGCTGCCCAACCTGCCGCGCCTGGGCGTGCGGCTGTCGCTGCCGGGCTCGCTGGACCGGATGACCTGGTTCGGCCGGGGTCCCCACGAGAGCTACGCCGACCGCAAGGAGAGCGCCCGAGTGGGAGTCTACTCTGGGACGGTCCAGGAGCAGTGGGTGGACTACATCTACCCGCAGGAGAACGGCAACAAGACGGACGTGCGCTGGGCGGCGCTGACGGACGCGCGGGGTCAGGGCCTGCTGGCGGTAGGACAGCCGCTGCTCAACGTGAGCGCCCACCACTACACGCTGGAGAACCTTACCGCCGCTCGCCACACCTACGAGCTGGAGCAGCAGCCTGCTACCTACCTCTACCTGGACCACGCGCAGGCCGGTCTGGGCAGCCAGAGCTGCGGTCCCGGTCCCCTGCCCCAGTATCTCCTCAAGCCGGAAGAAACCACCTTCACCGTGCTGCTATGCCCCTGCTCCGCCGACTCCGTCTCCCCCATGGCCCTGTACCGGCGAATGCAAGCGGACCTGCATTGAAACTGCCTTGTGTTAGAATGAGCCAGAGACGGCACGTTACGCCGACAGGGAGCACGTAATGACGCTTGAACTTGAGCTGACGCCGGAAGAGGAGGCCCGGCTGTCTCGCGCAGCCGAAGCGCACGGCCTGCCCCTTCCTGAGTACGCACGCGTTCTCTTGGGGCTAGAGGCACCCACCGCTGAACGTCTCAGCCCGGACGAATGGGATTCCGAGTTGGATAAGTTGTGCTCGGACGTAGATCCCTCAGTCCCGCCGCTGTCTGACGAGGCGCTATCCCGCCGGAGGATCTACGGGGAAGCATAGCGTGAAGCTCGGGCACGGCCGGCATAACCACTGTTAGGCGCCAGAATAGCCTCAGAACCCTTTAGGCCATGAGCGAGGTTCCCTACAATCCCCTGGATAAGCTGCAACTTGCTCGCAGCGTGGCCGACGCGCTCTTGGAGCGTCCGGTGACGCCCCTCCCACCGCCCGTTCAGTTCTACGGCGCGGGAATCTACGCAATCTACTACTGCGGGCCCTTCCCAGCCTACGCTCCAATCACGACTGAAGAATGCCGTGTGCCTATATACGTAGGCAAGGCGGTACCGAAGGGCGGCCGACGCGGCGGCATTGATTTGGGGTCTGCACCAACAAGCGCCCTCCACCACCGGCTGGTGGAGCACGCGGTATCGATTCAGCAGGCCACGAATCTGAACATCGAAGACTTCAAATGCAGGTACCTGGTGGTAGACGACATTTGGATTCCCCTCGGAGAGCAACTACTCATTACCAGATTTGTCCCGGTATGGAACCGAGTCGTGGATGGGTTTGGGAACCACGATCAGGGTGCTACACGAGTTACCCAGAAGCGGTCACCCTGGGACACTATCCATCCAGGGCGTCTCTGGGCGATGAGGCATGAGATACCGCAGCGCCCGGAGTCAGCCGTATTGGAGAGCATCGCAGAGCACTTTCGGGAGGTAATGGGAGGATAGTAGACGCGTGTAGCCGTTGACCGGCCGCATAAACAGGTATATACTGGCACAAACCATCGCATGGAGGGTGTAGCCGTGCCAGCGCTGACCGCTGAGCGTGATACCGTCACTTCACGTCCACTCTCAACAGTGGAGGAGATCGCGGAGTTAGTGCGGCTGAAGCCCGAAACGATTCGTCAGATGGCCCGTGAGGGACGCTTACCGGCCCACAAGGTAGGCAAGGTCTGGCGCTTCGACCCGGCTGAGGTTCAGGCATGCCTTGCTTTGCCAACGGCTTCTTACGGCCCTGTCAACCCGGCAGCGGAAGACGTCAGCGAGCTAGCACTCCCGCTCTATGAATCTGAGGGGACCGACCAGAACGGCGTCGCTTTCAAAGATCCCGCATTCAGCGAGAACCGCAATGAGCCTGTGCACCGATGGGTGCCGTGGGTCGCGGGCTTCTCCTCCGGCTTTGTAGGCGACTGCCTCCGAGAGTACCTCGCTGACATTGAGCCATCCAACGCCCTCATACTTGATCCGTTCGCCGGGGTTGGTACTACACTTGTAGAATCGTTTAGGCGCGGATTCAACGCGGTGGGATTCGAGATCAACCCATACGCGGCCCTGGCGACCCGAGCGAAACTCGAGGCCGCCGACGTCTCGGTTCCAGCCCTGGAAATATGGACTAAGAGCTTCCGACACTTTATGCAGATCACTGCGGATGAAGTTCCGGACCCCGATATTGCCCCGGCCGGCTTCCGCAGCCGCATTCCATTCTTCAGCCCTCGGATTCGCGACCAAGTCCTCTGGGCGCTTAGGTTCATTGACTGTACCGGCGACCCCAAGCTCAAGGACCTCTTCCTGGTGGCCTTCGGCTCGGTTATGGTGAAGTTCTCCAACTACACCTACGAGCCAAGCCTGGCCTCTCGGCCAGGTAGCGGAAAACCACTAATTGAGCATGCGGATGTAGCGGCTATTGTGTCTAGCAAGCTACTTGAAATCGCGTCGGACAGCCGATTCCTGCAGGAGCACACTCGCCACCTGCCAAGGCACTTGCGCCGTGAAGTCATTCCGGATACAGTCTTCAATGCGGGGAGTTACCTGGATCCTGAATCGGTTGACTTGGCCATCACGTCTCCTCCCTACCTGAACAACTACCACTACGTTCGGAACACCCGTCCGCACCTGTTCTGGCTGCGCTTCATCGAGAGCAGTACGGACCTTCACGAGATTGAGCATGCAAGTTTCGGCAAGTTCTGGCAGACAGTGCGGGACGGGGAGTGCATAGAGCTTGATTTCGAGTTACCTGAGCTCCGTGCGTTGCTGCGTGAACTACGGGAAGTGAACCCCGACAAGGGAGTGTATGGGGGCGCAGGTTGGGCCAACTATGCGGCCCAATACTTCAATGACTCGAACAGGTTCTGCCGAGTAATGGCCGAACTGACGAAGCCGGGTGGCAGGCTGGTCGTAGTAATAGGGAATTCGATTCTCCAGGGAATCGAGCTCAAGGTGGAGGAGTTCCTTGCTCAAATTGCGGAGCAGCATGGTTTCGAGAGAGAGGCCGTGCACGTGCTCCGTAGGAAGCGAGTAGGCAACTCTATCATTCGGTCCTCGGTTCGCAACGCAGCAGGGAGCGCGGTGAGCCTGTACGAGGTCGCGCTCGTGCTGCGGAAATCATAGGGGAGGCGGTCCCATGTTCAAGCGGCAACATCCGGATTCTGACATCTCTCTCCAAGAGGGGACTGCGGACGTCCCGCGCGACGGGTTCTTCTATGTCTTGAAGGGCGGCGAGATTGTGGCCAGGCACAAGACCCTCAAGAAAGCGACCGCCGCCTATAATGCCTACCTGGAAGAGAGCGGCGTGAACCGAGAGGCGGAGAAGCCCACCCTAGCACCAGAAGAGGTCATGACCAGGGTAGTTGGAGACTTCTACGTTTACGGCAAGTCGAAGGTAAAGAAGAGCACGGGTACAAGGACATATGGCTGATGCCGGTCATCGCCTGAATGCGCCTGGGATTGCCAAAGTCGGCCTGCTACTGCAGCTGAGGAGAGTCGCCCTCCGGGACTTGGTCCTGAGAGTCACCATCATCGCCAGGTTCTTCTTGCTCCTCTTCGGGCTCAACCTCATAACCAGGCGGAAGCTCGCCCTGTACAAGAAACCGTCCGATAGCGGCGCGAATTCGATCAGGAGGGTACGAGACGTTCTGGGCTTGGTTTTGAACTCGAGTCCTTCCAGGGTGAAGCGTGTCCCACTTTGACCGCTGTTGGTCCTTCCGCCCTTTGCCTTGGGGATTATTCCCGAAACCGTCCAAGGTTAGGTTCCATACAGGTTGCTTCTTCTCGATCAGGAAAGTCTCGCAAAGGCGTATCCACGTGTCATCTATGACCAAGTAGCGGCAGTAGAAACTGGTCGGCGCGACGGAAGGATCTGCCGCTCCGGCTTCGTCTAGCGATATCTTGTGGAGCATGAGCCGCTTGTAAATCGACGGCTCGGTCTGTTGTGGCGTGCTCAGCCTGCCTCCCTTCCTCGAACCTTGAGCAACTCCCTTTCCAACGTATATAGGCCAGGAGCGGTCATCCTGCTTGTTACGCGCAGTCACCAGCTTGTAAAGCGGGTTGTCCCCTTCATAGTAGAGTGCATATACTCCGATGCCAGCGAATTGATTGGGAGGAGGGAACGGAATGCGCGGCTGCCTGTCGAAAGCCTGGAGCAGGCTGTCCCCGATGGCCTCGCGATCAAGAGGATTGAAGATTTGTGGAGGCTGCGCCAGAGGCTTGGCCAGATTCAGCGCCACGCGCAGTTCCCCTACAAGCGCTTCTATGTTATTGCACAGCCGATTTCTATCCGTCGTCGACAGCGAGGCCAGTGTCTGCGGTAACTGAGCCAAGACCTCGTGAACGAGCTCTCTTTCAAATCCCAAATTAGCGAGGCGGTCAGGGTCCGACGCCGTCGCGAGTTCCCGCGTGAGAGCAGCAGCCTTCCTCAACGTACTCCTAGCCCGGCCAAGCCTGAAACGACTCAGCTGCCACGTCCCGAAGTCACCTGCTGGCAGCATGCCGAGGGCTTGGATAATTGGATCTTTGTCGGGCAATCAGGTTACTCCAATGAGGAACGGTCAGCGGCGGAGTCTGTCGGCATGCAACTCCTCGCGGGTAGGGACGGGCTCGGTGCCGAAGTCTACTCCCCTCTGTAAGCGCTCCAGGAACTGACGCCGCAAGGCCGCCCGCTGCTCCTCCGCGGAGCCGTCCTCCTCGGGCAGGAATGTCACGAGGACCCGAGCTTTGCGCACGCCTTTGGGCCGCTCCTGAAGCTCGACCTTGCCGTCCTCGTATATGCCTTCAATCGCTTGCAGGGCCATCTTTAGAATCTCCTTTCCCATTCTATCACGGCTGAAGTAGGCCTGGCATCACCGGACCAGACGCCAGCCGCGTGAATCCACCTCCAGGGCGGAGGCGCCGGCATACTGGTCGTACGTGCGGTTCATCTCGGCAATGGAATCGAAGTAGCCCACCAGGAAGGCGGCACCGAAGCTCTCCCCCTGCTTCACGGGGTGGCCGCCGATCTCCTCGATAAAGCAGACGTAGCCGCGATGGTGGCACCAGGCTTCGGACACATCCGACGGCCGCAGCGTCATACCGGCCAGCCAGGGGCCGGGCGTGCCCGTCTTCGGGTCCCGGAGATGGTAGGCGCGGATGAAGCGCTTCGGCGGCTTTCCGCCGCGACGGTACAGGTACCTGGCGTCCGGCGGGAAGTCCGCGAGGAACTCCTTGGCCGGTATCCGGCCGGCGTAGCTCAGGTAGACCTCGCCGAAGGTGTCACCGCCCGTGTGCTTGATGTGACCCGGCATGTCCAGCCGGAGCGAGGGCGCTGCGACCGCGTTTACGCTTGTCACTCGATCGCTGGACAGGAAGTACCGCTTCCCCTCCGGGAACAGCAGTGTCTGCTCCCACTCCGAGCCGGCCTCTCTTCCGGGCATGGCCTCTCTGAACCGCCAGCGTTGCTTTACGGCCACGAAGTCGGGACCGCGGATGACTTCCGGCGCGAGCTCACCCGCCTGCGTGCAGATCTGCGGCCCCTCTACAATGCGCTTGGGGATATCGCCGTGGACCGCGTTATGGAAGTCGTACACCATCTCCTTCGGCAGCCGGTCGCGGTAAGCCGTGTCGCTGCCGGGCTCCAGGATCCAGTCCACGATGTCCAGGCCGAATCCCGGGTCACGGAATCCCGTCTGCCTATCCAGGAAGGAGCCGGCCGCCACGCCCGAGACATATCCCTTCTTGCGGATCTCGGCCGAGAGCTGGGGACTGTCAATGCGGATAGAGTCCGGCGAATCATGGACGTCCATGCTGGACGGCATGCAGAGTGTGCAGAGAAGCATGATTAAGCCTGGCAGGATCTGCCGCATAGCGCCTTCCTGTTCCCCTCGCAGCGGGCCGCCTCCTACTTCGCAGGTGGTCGGCAGGACTCGGGGTGGCGAAACCGAAGGGAGGTAGCGGCCGTCTGCTTCACCGGCGGCGCCATCCACAGTTCACTCCCGAGGAGGTCTACTATATGTCCGAAGACGTGCAGCCGGACCTGTCCACGCTCCGCATCTTTGAGGAGGACGGCCGGAAGATCCGCATCTACCTTACCGTGAACGGCTCCCTCTGCTGCGACCGCTACGAGCCGGCCACCGGCAAGTGGAAGCATCTGCCGCTGCGAGAGGCCACCGAAGCGGAGCTGACGGAGCTTCTGGCGGTGCGGTACGCCAGCCGGGACGAGGAGATCGCGCGCAGTATACAGGCACACTCTAGGTGAGAGGTGAGAGGTGAGAGGTGAGAGTCGGCGCGGCAAGAGCCTAGTGAATCTTGCGTTACTCGTGTGCCTGCTGGTTGGTGTGAGTGGCGGAGCCGGCAAGGCGGATGTGCGTCTGGAGGAGGCGGGGTCAAAGCTGGTGGCGCTGCCGGGAGAGTACACCTTCACGGAAGGCCCGGCGTGCGATGCGAAGGGGAACGTCTACTTCACGGACCAACCCAGCGACCGGATCCTCAAGTTCAGCGTGGACGGCAAGATGTCCACGTACATGAGCGCGAGCGGCCGCTCCAATGGTCTCTGCTTTGACAAGCAGGGCTACTTGTGGGCGTGTGCCGACGAGAAGAATGAGCTGTGGCGCATCGCCCCCAACGGCACGTACGTGGTGGTCGTGAGGAACTTCCACGGAAAGCTGCTGAATGGCCCAAATGACGTGTGGGTCCGGCCCGACGGCGGCCTCTACTTCACGGACCCCTACTACCAGCGGCCGTACTGGCACCGCGGACCGGAGGAGCAGGACGTGCGCGGCGTCTACTACGTATCGCCGGACCGCAAGCGGCTCACCCGGGTGATAGACGACATGAAGCAGCCCAACGGCATCATCGGGACGCCGGACGGCAAGACGCTCTACGTCTCGGACATCGACGGCGGCGAGACCTACTCCTATCACATCCAGCCGGATGGGGAGCTGACCAACAAGAAGCTGTTCTGCAAGCTGGGCTCGGACGGCATGACCATCGACAACGAGGGCAACGTCTACCTCACCGGCAAGGGTGTGACGGTCTTCAACCGTAGCGGGAAGCAGATAGAGCACATCGACGTGCCGGAGGCCTGGACGGGCAACGTGTGCTTTGGCGGCGAGGATCGGCACATCCTGTTCATCACGGCGAGCAAGCACGCTTACGGGTTGCGCATGCGCGTGCACGGCGTGGGGAGTCAGTAGAGGCGGCAGTCTATGATCGCCCGCCTTGCCGGGCGATCAGCCGGAATGGGCTACCGAGGTAGCTGCAACAAGTACGCAAAGTCCGCCTTCGCGGACTGGGGAGACAGGAATGCGGGAGGTGCGGTGGGAGCGGATGTTCCCGAATGAGCTGGAGGAGGCGTTCGCCGCCTGTCCGGTAGTCTACTTCCCTTATGGACTATGCGAGCCGCACGGACCGCAGAACACGCTGGGGCTGGACGCGCTCAAGGCGCACGGCATCTGCTGCGCGGCGGCCCGGGAGCACGGCGGCATCGTGGCCCCGCCGGACTACTGGCACATCCATGAGCTGGGTGCCTATGGCGTATGGGCGCACAAGAACATAGGCCAGGTCCCGCGCACCTGGCTCACCTGCATGCCGCCTTGGCAGCACTTCCGCAATGTCTGCTACCACGTGCGGCAGGCGGACTCGCATGGGTTCCACGCCGCCCTCTTCGTCACCGGGCACTACGGCCCCAACTGGATGGACCTCAAGACGCTGCTGGATCTGTTGCAGCCCCACTCAGGCACGCGGCTCTACGGCCTGCCGGACTTTGAGGCGAACCAGCCGGGCTTCGCGGGCGACGGCAAGAGTGGGGGCGACCACGCGGGCCGGGTGGAGACCTCCCTGCTCTGGGCGCTGGAGCCGGACTGCGTGGACATCTCGCGAATTCCAGCGCCGGACGCGTCCGGTCCTCACTTTGCCATGGGAGGCAACGCGCGAGAGTCCAACCGCCTCACCGGCGAGCGGATGGTCAACGATGAGGTCCGCTGGCTGGGCGCGAAGGCGCGGGAGCTGCTGGACGCCTATGACCGAGAGCGTCCAAGCCACACCTTCCGCACCTTTGCGGACGTGGAGCGGGTGTGGGAGGGCATCGTGCGTCCGGTCCTGCCGGAGTTCAAGAGCATGCAGGAGCGGATGGGCGAAGACGGCGTGCCGGAGGACTCCCGCTGGTACGCAAACTGGAAGGTGGACCGGGACGGTAGGTGAAGCCGATGGGCGCGATGCTCAGCACGGCCCCCGGCGGGTAGAACGTGGTCGGCGGATGCAGAGGCTCTGGCTGGTATTCGTCTGCTTGTTCCTGGGCGCGGCGCTTACCCGCAAGCGGACGCGGCGGGCGCCCCAGGTGTGGGAGCACGGCTGGCTGCGCGTGAATGGCGTGCGGCTGCACTACGTCAGCGCGGGGAACGGTCCGCTCATCCTCTTTCTGCACGGTTTCCCGGAGCTCTGGTACGCGTGGAAGGCCCAGCTCGCGGAGTTTGGCGGAGACTACCGCGCGGTGGCCGTGGACATGCGCGGCTACAACCTGTCCGACAAGCCGGGCCGCGTAGCGGATTACGCGCTCCCGGCTTTGGCAGCGGACGTGAAGGCGCTGCTGGAGGAGCTGGGCGGCGGAAGCAGAGCGGTCCTGGTGGGCCACGATTGGGGCGGAATCGTGGCGTGGGCGCTCGCCGCTCTCCACCCGGAGGTGCTGGAGCGGCTGGTGATCATCAACGCACCGCACCCCGCGCTATTCCTGCGTGAGCTCCGGCGGAGTCCGGCGCAGCGGCTCGCGAGCTCCTACGTGAAGCTGTTCCGCAGCCGGCTGGCGGAGCCCCTGCTCCGCTTCAACCGCTTCTGGGCCCTGCGGCAGATGGTGTTCGGAATGGCGAAGCGGGGCTTCAGCCGACAGGACCGGCGAGCGTACCTGCGCGCGTGGTCGGAGCCGGGCGCGATCACCGGCGGCCTCAGCTACTATCGGGCGCTCGACGCGGACCCGGTGCGCATTGCCCGCGGGCGCGCTTCGGCTTCCGTGGCGGAGGGGCTGGCGCAGGTGGGCCGGATCCGGGTTCCCACGCTGGTCCTCTGGGGTATGCAGGACCGCGCGCTGCTGCCGGGCAACCTGGAGGGTCTGGAATCCGTGGTTGAAGATCTCATCGTAGAGCGGATTCCAAACGGCACCCACTGGGTAGTACACGAGCAGCCGCACCGCGTGAATCGGGGCATTCGCGCGTTTCTGGAGAGCCGGAAGTGATCCATGGAATGGCCGCGATGGTAACTCTGCTTCTGGCCTGCCCATTCAATCCGCCAAAGGCGCATCCGATGCATCCGAAGGGCTACGTCTGCTACCGCGCGACCTCGCCGCTGACAATCGATGGGAAGCTCGACGAGGCGGTGTGGAAGGGGGCGCCCTGGACGGATGAATTCGTAGACATTGAGGGCGATGCCAAGCCCCGGCCCCGCTTCCGCACGCGGGCCAAGCTGCTGTGGGACGACCAGTACCTCTATATCGGCGCGGAGCTGGAGGAGCCGAACGTCTGGGCCACTCTCACTCAGCACGACGCCATCATCTTCCAGGACAACGACTTCGAGGTGTTCATAGACCCGGACGGCGACAACCACAACTACTACGAGATAGAGATCAACGCCCTCAACACGGAGTGGGACCTGCGGCTGGTGAAGCCGTACCGCGACGGCGGCCCGGCCCTGAACGAATGGGAGATCCCCGGCTTTCGGAGCGCGGTGCCCGTAAACGGCACGCTCAACGACCCGCGGGACACGGACCGCGGCTGGTCCGTGGAGATGGCGATCCCGTGGAAGGCGCTGGCGGAGTTCGCCAACCGGCCCACTCCACCCCACCCCGAGGACCAGTGGCGTGTGAACTTCTCCCGCGTGGAGTGGGAGACCACCGTGGAGAACGGCCGGTACGTGAAGGTGCGCGGCAAGCGAGAGGACAACTGGGTGTGGTCGCCTCAGGGCGTGGTGGACATGCACCGTCCGGAGCGGTGGGGCTACGTGCAGTTCTCCGCCAGGCCGCCCGGCACGGACCGTTTCCACCCGGACCCCTCGCTTCCGGCGCGCGACTACCTCATGCGGCTCTACTATGCCGAGCGCCACTACCACGAGCAGCATGGGAAATGGGCGGCCAGCCTGAAGGAACTGGGGGCGGGGACGCCTCCGGCAGGCGTCACGAGTCCTACCATCCGAATCACTCCAGACGGATACGAAGCTACCGTGGAGTATCGAACCCGCGGACGGGGCAATCTCCTGCACGTTCGGCAGGATTCGCGGCTATGGGTCGATGGCGGGGTGTCATCCCGAACACGGGTGAGCCGCGCTTTGGCCGCGATAGCGGACAGCGGCGA
>CAYNFH010000108.1:0-8947 GCA_964396385.1 uncultured Chthonomonadaceae bacterium
GCGACCTCGCCCAGGCCGACGCGCCTGCCCGTCGTGATGAGCGCCTGATGCGCCATCTCTTGCGCTGGCTGCCGGTGCTGCTCTACTTCTACGGCGGAGGGTTTGTGGCGGGAGACGGCTCCGAGCCCCGGTACGATGGCGAGAACCTGGCGCGGAAGGGCATAGTGACGGTGACCTGCAACTACCGGCTCGGCGTGTTCGGGTTCCTGGCGCACCCGGAGCTGACCGCCGAGTCCCCGCATCACGCGTCCGGCAACTACGGGCTGATGGACCAGAGCGCGGCGTTACAATGGGTCCGCCGGAACATCGCGGCATTCGGCGGCGACCCGAAGCGGATCACCATTGGGGGCGAATCGGCGGGATCCTTCTCGGTGAGCCTGCAGATGGCTTCACCGCTGTCGCGAGACCTCATCGCGGGTGCTATCGGAGAGAGCGGTGCGAGCTTTGGAACCACACTGACGACGGTGCCGCTGGAGCAGGCGGAGAAGAACGGGGCGGAGTTCGCGGTCCGAATCGGTGCTCCTACACTCGCGGAGCTCCGCGCCATGCCGGCGGAGAAGCTGCTGGAGGCCAGCAGAGCGAATCCGTTCCGATTTGGGCTCACGGTCGACGGCTACTTCCTCCCCAGACCGGCCGTGGAGATCTACTCCGCCGGCCAGCAGGCGCACGTGCCGCTGCTGGCCGGCTGGAACGCGGAGGAGATGGGCGGCGCCGCGCTGCTGGGACGGGAGCCGGCGACCCCCGAAGGGTTCAGCCGCGTCGTTCGTAACCTGTACGGCAGCCGCGCGGAGGAGGCGTTAAGGGTATATGGGGCCGCCACGGACTCGGAAGTGAAGGAGGCGGCCACGGCGCTGGCGAGCGACCGCTTCATCGCGTACGGCACGTGGAAATGGATTGAGCTCGAGACGAAGACGGGCGGCAAGCCCGTCTACCGCTACCTCTACATGCACCCGCGGCCCGGCCAGACGGGCGCGTACCACTCGGTGGAGATAGAGTACGCCCTCGGCAATCTGGACCGGAATACGGTCTATGCCTGGACGGATGCAGACCGGAAAGTTTCCGGGGTGATGGAGGAGTATTTCGCCAACTTCATCAAGACGGGCAACCCCAACGGCGCCGGGCTGCCGGATTGGCCCCCCATCACCCGCGGCTCCGCTGTGGAGGTGATGCACATCGACGTAACTCCCCACGCAGAGCCGGAACAGCACCGGGAGCGGTACCTGTTCCTGGATTCCGCGGGGACTTCCGGCAGGTAAGAATACCTTGACCGGGTCCATGCCGGACGCAGCGCACAGTGAAAGAGACGGCGGCAGGGGGCAGCGACCTCCCGCCGCCGTCTCTCGTTGCGGCGGTATAATGACGAATATGACCAGGCGCACCCCGCGGGCGAGCCTGCCGAAAACAACTCAATGACGATTGCCCCATCACGGCTCCGTGAATGGCTTCACCGCACGAAAGGTCCCTCATGAACCCGGAAGATTCCACCCGCACCTCGCGCAGAGAGTTCCTCAAGGCCACCGGAGGTGTGGTCGCGGCTTCGGCGCTGGCCGGGGTCAGCATTCCCGCCGCCCGCGCCGCGGCGAGCGACCTGATCCAGGTCGCGTTCGTCGGCTGCGGCGGGCGCGGCACGGGCGCCGCGGCGCAGGCGCTCTCCACCAAGAGCGGACCTATCAAGCTGGTGGCCATGGCGGACGCCTTCAAGGACCGGCTGGACAGCAGCTACGACGGCCTGAGCAAGTCGGAAGTCGGCAAGCTGATGGACGTGCCGCCGGAGCGTCGCTTTGTGGGGTGGGACGCCTACCAGAAGGCGATGGACTGCCTTAAGCCCGGCGACGTGGTGATCCTGACCACCCCTCCGGCATTCCGCTGGGTCCACTTTACGTACGCTATCTCCAAGGGTCTGAACGTATTCATGGAGAAGCCGGTGACGGTGGACGGACCCACCAGTCGCCGCATGCTGGGGCTCGCGAAGGAGTCCGTGGCCAAGAACCTGAAGGTCGGCGTTGGCCTCATGTCCCGGCACTACCGTCCGCTCCAGGAGCTGCACGACCGCATCCGCAACGGCGAGCTGGGCGAGGTGATCCTCATGCGCGGCTACCGCATGCATGGCCCGGCCGGATACTTCGAGTCCCCGCCCAAACCGGCCGGCATCAGCGACCTGGACTACCAGGTGCGGCGGTTCCACAGCTTCCTGTGGGCGAGCGGGGGGAACTACAGCGACTTCTATATCCACCACATCGACCACCTTTGCTGGATGAAGGATATGTGGCCGGTGAAGGCGCAGACGCTGGGCGGACGCCACTACAAGACGGCGGACGACGGCACGCCGTGGGTGGACCAGAACTTCGACACCTACTCCGCGGAGTACACCTTCGGGGACGGCAGCAAGTTCTACTTCGACGGCCGCTGCGTACAGGGCGCGGCCGGCATCTACTCCAGCTACGTGCATGGCAGCAAGGGGATGGCCATAGCGGCCAGGACGGGCGACTTCGGCGGGCCGTCCGCCATCTACCGCGGACAGAATCCGGATCCCTCCAAGGTGCTCTGGCAGTCCACAGACAACAACAACCCCTACCAGACCGAGTGGGATGTACTGATCTCCGCAATCCGCAACGACAAGCCCCACAACGAAGTGGAGCGCGGCGTGATGGCTTCCGTGGCGACCAGCCTGGGCCGGATGGCGGCGCACACGGGCCAGGAGATCACCTTCGACCAGATGCTCAACTGCGACCACGAGTTCGCGCCAGGACTGGACAAGCTCACCGAGCAGACCCCTGCGCCGCTGCAGCCGGACGCGCACGGCATGTATCCGAAGCCGGAGCCCGGGCGGAAGAGCAAGGAGTACTGAGGAGGGCGTTCAGGCGTTCAGGTGATTGGCCTCACGGACGAGCGCCTCTTGACGTCCCAGCTTGCACTCGGTCCCATCGAGTCCCCCGCCTGAACGCCTGAACGCCTGAACGCCTAGCCCTGCGGGAGCACCCGAAGGTACAACTTGACCGCCGGGTAGGCATGGAGCAGCTTTTGGCGGGCGGGCGCATCCAGGATGCTAAATGCCTTGGTGAGCGGGTCCGAGGTCAGGCCGTTTGGGGCGATGAGGGTGACCTGGACGCGGCTGGTGAGCGCCCATCCGGTGCGCGGGTCCACGATGTGGGAGTAGCGCCGCCCGCCGATAACTACGAACTGCTCCGTGTCGCCGGACGTCGAGACGGCGCAGTTGGATAGCTGGAGGTCGGCCGGTTTCTGATCCGTTCCGGCGTTGGGGACGCGGATGGTCCACCCGTCCCTGTCCGGCGGGGGGCCGCTCATAGCCATGTCGCCGCCCATCTCCACCAGGGCATGCGCGACGCCGTGCCGCCTAAGGACGCCCAGCGCCTCGTCATCGGCATAGCCCTTCCCAATTCCGCCCAGGTCCAGCTTCATGCCGGGGGCGGCAAGCTGCACGGTGCGGGCGCTTTCGTCCAGCCGCACTTTGCGCCAGCCCACCAGCCGCCACGCCCGCTCAATCTCGGCGGGAGGCGGCAGAATGTGGGTCTTGCGCGCGGTGCGCCAGAGGGCGACCAGCGGTCCCACGGTGATGTCGAAAGCGCCATCGCTCTGCCGGGAAACCTCCTGGGCTCGCCTGAGCACGCGGAACAGGTCCGGTGAAACGCGCACCGGCGGGCCGCCAGCCCGGGCGCAGAGGCGCATCAGCTCGCTCGCGGGGCGGTAGTCGCTCATGATGGAGTCCAGCTCCGCGATCCGCTCGAACGCCGCGGCACAGGCGTCGTCGGCGGTTTTCTGGTCCGGCGCATAGACCGTGAGCCGGGCATCGACCCCCATGTGGTATTCGGTATAGGAGAAGCGGGTCAGCGAGTCCGTCCTGGGGGCGGCCGGCGAGGAGGCCATGAAGGACACGAAGAGTAAGAGTACGGCGGCCAGCGGCGAGCGCCGGGCCCTGGGGTGGATTCTGCGTTTCTCCGGCCGAGTACGTGCCGCTACCGTAAAGCAGATCCCTCGCGAAGCTCGGGATGACAACGGCACAACTACGCGACTGATTGCTCCGATCGGGGCGTTCATTGTTGGAATCATGCTACCCTGCGCGGCGCAGGCGCCGGGCGCGAAGCTGCAGCCGTTCACGCTCACGCTGCCGAGTTCGGTAGTGAAGCTCCAGATGGTCGCAATTCCCGGCGGCACGCTCAAGATGGGGACCAAGACCGTCAACGTGAAGCCGTTCTGGATGGCCAGCACGGAGACTCCGTGGGAGGCGTTCGACGCGTTCACGACGAGCGGCCCGGCGTCTCCTCCATACGACCAGACGAACTTCGCGCCGGACGCCATCGCGCGGCCCAGCAAGAGCTACATCTTGCCGGACCTAGGCTGGGGGCACCACGGCTACCCTGTCATCAATGTGAGCTATCTATCCGCGACCATGTTCTGCCGCTGGCTCGCCTCCACCGGCAAGCGGAAGCTCCGGCTGCCGACCCAGGCGGAGTGGGAGTGGGCGTGCCGTGCGGGCGCCGCGAGGGATGCGAAGGTCCCGAAAGCGGCTCTGGACAAGATCGCCTGGTACGCGAATAACAGCGGAGGGGTCACCCATCCGGTGGGCAAGAAGCTGCCCAACAGGTACGGGCTCTACGACATGCTGGGCAACGTGGGCGAGTGGGCCACGGACGCCGATGGGAAGCCGGTGCTCTGCGGCGGTACGTTCCTGGATGGTCCGGCGGGCATGTTCTGCGGCATGCAGCGGCGGCAGACGCCCGCGTGGCAGGAGACAGACCCGCAGTTCCCCAAGAGCCGCTGGTGGCTCTCGGACGGCAAGTTCTGTGGATTCCGTGTCGTGTGTGAGCCGTAGCATGCGGGAATCCCTGTCCTTATAGGCGCTCTGGTGGCCCTCACCCCGGGTGTGTACGCGCCAATAGTTTGAAACGCACAGGCCCCCTCTCCCAAGAACAGGAGAGGGGGGAGAGTTGAGGAGATACGATGGCGGAAAGACACGATTCAGGTGCAGTAGCTCCCTCCCGGCGGGAGTTTCTGAAGGGGGCAGCGGCCGGGGCCGCGGTGGCGGCGCTGGCGGCAACCGGGAACTACGCGTTTGCGCAGGGCTCGGACGTGATCAAGGTGGGCCTCATCGGCTGCGGCGGGCGCGGCACGGGCGCCGCGGCGGACGCGCTCCAAGCGGACCCCGGCGCGCGGCTCACCGCCATGGGCGACGTGCTCAAGTCGCAGATCGACAACAGCCTGCGGCTGCTCAAGGAGCAGTCCGGCCACGGGGCGCAGGTCCAGGTGCCGGCGGAGAGCCAGTTCGTCGGGCTGGACGCCTACCAGCGGGTGATGGACAGCGGCGTAGACGTGGTGCTGCTGACCACCCCGCCCGGATTCCGCCCGCTGCACATCAAGGCGGCGGTAGCCGCGGGCAAGCATATCTTCGCGGAAAAGCCGATGGGGACGGACGCGGCGGGCGTCCGCTCCGCGCTGGACGCGGTCAAGACGGCGCAGGGCAAGGGCAAGTGCTTCGTCTCCGGCTTCTGCTACCGCTACGCCTCCACGCACCGCGCGTTCTATGATCGGCTGCACGAGGGCGCCATCGGCCCCGTGCGTGCGGTCCATGCCACCTATCTGACGGGCCCGGTGAAGCCGATGCCGCCCGCATCCGCGCGGCCCGCCGGCATGAGCGATGTGGAGTGGCAGATCCGCAACTGGTACAACTTCGTGTGGCTCTGCGGCGACGGGCTCATCGAGCAGGCGTGCCACAGCATCGACAAGATCCTCTGGGCGATGAACGACACGCCGCCGGTCCGGTGCGTCGCCACCGGCGGCCGGATGTTCCCCAACAACGAGGGCAACATCTACGACCACATCGACGTGTTCTACGAGTGGCCTGACGGCGTCCGGGCGACCATGGCGCAGCGGCAGATGCCGGACCTTCCGCATAACGACAATACGGACTACGTGATCGGGACGAGCGGGACGGGCACGGTGCACTTCGCGGCGGCGGAGATGAGCGGCGCTACGAGCTGGAAGGCGGATCCGCCGAAGAAGTCGATGTACCACCTGGAGCATGACGCGCTATTTGCGGCCATCCGCCAGGGGAAGCAGATCAACGACGCGGAGCGGATGGCGCGCTCCACGCTGGCGGGCCTGATGGGCCGCATGGCGGCCTATACGGGCGCTGCCATTACGTGGGAGCAGATCATGAAGTCCAGGGAGGACCTGTATCCCTCCAACCTGGAGTGGATCGGGTCGCTGCCCATCGCCCCCATGGCCGTCCCCGGCAAAACGCCGATTGTCTAGCCCGGAACGGAATCGCGTGGTCGAGCAGCCCTCGGTCCCGATTGGTCGACGGGCGTTTCTGGCACGGGTAGCCGGGATTGTGGCGGCCCTGCAGGCAGCGCCGCGGGCCGTGTGGGCGGCGTTGCAGGCGGGACATGAGGACCCGTACGCGCGGTACGTGCGCACCTCCCGAGACTTCCGGCGGGTAAAGCAGGACAAGACATGGTGCGCCGCCGCGTTTCCCGGCTGGCTCTACATGCCGTGGACCTACCAGTGGAACATAGGGTACGCGGACGCGTCCGGCCGCTGGAGCAGGGAGCACGGCTACAACGGCGCCTTCCTGGACGGCAACGGCGGCGCGCCGGACTCCCCGCCCGGCAAGCTGGACTGGATCAACCGCTTCCGCCTGCGCTTCTACATGGACCACACGGCCCGCAAGGGCTACCTGCACCTGTGGGACGGGGATAAGGTTCAGCCGCACCGGGCGGAGCTGCATGGCACCGGAATTCGCCCTGTTCCCCTCAATGACTCCCTGGCGCAGAAGCTGCGCGAGTTTATCCGCGCCAACGTGGAGCAGGTGAAGTCCTCCCCCTACCGCGCCGCCTACGCGCTGGACGACGAGACCTCGTGGGGCCACTTCGTCCACCCCACCATGTGGCGCGTAACGGACGACGATGCCGCCTTTCCGGCCTGGCTGCGGGAGGTGTACGGCGCCGGCGCTCCCGCCAGGGCAGGGTGGGTGAGCTACGAGGACATCCGGCCGCACCTGGCGGAGTGGTCCGTCCGCGACTTCGACGCGAGCCCCCTGATGGACCAGTGGAGCTTCAACGATTCGCTGTGGTGTAATTTCCTGGGTGGGCTGGTGGAGTACGCGAACGAGGTGGACCCACACACTCCCTGCGGCATCGTGGGGGCGCAGGCGCCCAGCGCGTTCGGCGGCTACGACTACGGCAAGCTGATGCGCAAGCTGCAGTACATCGAAGCGTACAACCTCGGGTCTTCGCAGGCCATCGTCCGCTCCTTCAACCCGCACAACGCCGTTCCGGCGGTCACGAGCATGTTCCACAAGTCCGCCGAGGACGACATCTGGCAGGTCTGGTACTACCTGGCGCACGGCAACCGGGGCCACATCGGCTGGGTGGAGGGCTGGTTCGACGGCGAGACGCCAAAGCCATGGCACGACCAGGTGGCACCGCACTACCGAGAGGCGGGCGAGAAGATAGGCCCGCTGCTGATGGACGCGGAGTGGATGCACGACGGCGTGGCGATCTACTACAGCCACCCCTCCATCCAGCTCGGCTGGATCCTGGACGCGCAGGCGCACGGTAAGACGTGGACCAACCGGGAGAGCGACCACCGGCTGGGCGCTTCCCACCTGGTGCGGCACGCGTGGGAGAACATGCTGCGCGATTCCGGCCTGCAGTACAGCTTCCTGAGCTACGTGGACGTGATCCAGGGCGGAGTCCCGGCCGAGTACCGCGTGCTGATCCTCCCCGCGTGCCTGTGCCTCTCGGACGCGGAGACGAGGATGATCGAGGCGTTCTGCCGCGGTGGCGGCACGGTGATCGCGGACTACATGCCGGGGCTGTGGGACCAGCACGGCAGGGGCCGCGCGGGGGGCGGCGCGCTGGACCGGCTGTTCGGCGTGCGGCACGATCCCGGGATGACGATGCAGGACGTGTTCGGGAGCAAGCTCTGGTGCGAGGTGGACCAGGACGCCAACTACGGCTGGAAGAGCTACTCCGAGTTTCTGACCAATGGAAACACGTGCATCAAGGACCCCAGCGGATTCAACAAGGCGGTGCGGCAGATGGGGACCGACCACGTGAGCCAGGTAGGCCGAGGCACGGCCGTACTGATGAACCTGTCGCCGCAGTGGTACAACGCGTACCGCGTGGCCGGGGCGGACGGGGCCCGGCGGCGCGAGACCTTCATACGGCACGTGAAGGCCGCCGGTGTTCGGCGGTGGGTGGATCTGGAGGGGGCAGGCGAGGCGGTGTTCGGGTACGAGATCACCTACTTCCGAAAGGCCAACGGAAGAAAGGTGCTGTTCCTTTGCCGTAACCCGGAGGTGACGGGCTCGGAGCTGGGCGGCGGCAACGCGGCGGGCCTGAAAACCGGAGCGGTGAAGGCAACCCTCAAGTTCTCCCTCCCCGTCCGGAACGTGCGCGACGAGCGCACCGGCGCCCCGCTCCCCAACGGCGACCTGTTCCGGTTCACCTGGCGGCAGAACGAGGCTATCGTCCTGTCGATGGACTAAACGACTTGGCCGGAGGATAGACGGCTCAGGATCGAATCAGCGCAAGGCTGAGGCGATTCTTATCAAAGCGCGTGAAGAGCAGAATGAAGCTCTGATCCTGGCCGGCAGTTTAGAGCTCGATGCTCAGCTGTTGGCCGCGCTCAAAGCAGACTGTGCATTGGTCGAGAACCGCTCCGCCCAGGTAAGCTGGGATAAGGACTCCACCCTCATAGCCTGTACTGAGGCCCCATCCTGCCGCGCCGGCAAGGAGTCTGGCACAGTGCCGGGTAACTTCCTGTCAGCACCATAACCAACCTCTGGATACCGCATGAATCTCCTTCTTGTCAGCGCGAGCCTCCTGACCGCCGCGCTTCCCGCGCCGACTCCCGCACCGGATTCCCACATCCGGGTAGACGCCGGCCGCGTGCTGAACCGGATCACGCCCTGGATGTACGGTGC
>CAYNFH010000108.1:8957-20965 GCA_964396385.1 uncultured Chthonomonadaceae bacterium
TCGCCGGCGGCTGCCCGCGTAACCATCCGCGCGGACGCCGGCAAGGATACCGGCCGGGTCAGCCGTTACCTCACCGGTGCGTGCATCGAAGACGTGAACCACGAGATCTACGGCGGCCTGTATGCGCAGATGCTGTTTGGCGAGAGCTTTGAGGAGCCACCCCACGGGGCAAAGAAGACGGAGGACGGAGGACGGAGGACGGACGGAGGCTCAGTACCGCGCCCGAACAGACCGTTCGAAGTGGAGCTGGTGAGCGGGATGTGGGACGCTGTCCATACCGGCGGCTGTACCGCCCGGTTCGCGTGGGATTCGGCCGCGCCGTTCAACACCGCTCACTCCCAGCGCATCGAGATTACGGGCGGCGCGGGGACTGCCGGTGTGGCCAACCGCGGGCTGAACCGGTGGGGGCTGGCGGTGCGGCGCGGCGACACGTACGCCGGCCACGTCTACCTGCGGCAGGAGGGCTATGCCGGCCGCGTGACCGTGGTGCTCCAGAGCGCCGACGGCAGCCGCACCTACGCGCAGCGAAGCCTGGGGCCGGTGGGCCGCGATTGGGCGCGGTACGAGTTTGCACTGAAGCCTTCCAGGTCCGACGATCACGCGCGGTTCGCGGTCTGGATAGACCGTCCGGGGAGCGTGTGGGTGGACGAGGCGTACCTCTCTCCTACCGGCCGCGCGCTGTTCCACGGCCTGCCAGTCCGCGCGGATATCGCGAACAAGCTACGAGAGGAGGGCATCACCTTCCTGCGATACGGCGGGAGCATGGTTAACGCGCCGGAGTACCGCTGGAAGCACATGCCGGGCGACCGCGACCGCCGGCCCCAGTACAAGGGCTGGTGGTATCCCTACTCCACCAACGGTTTCGGCATTGAGGAGTTCGTCCAGTCCTGCCGGGCGGCCGGGATAGAGCCGGCGTTTGCCATCAATATCGACGAGACGGAGCAGGACGCCGCAGACCTGGTGGAGTACCTGAACGGCCCTCCGGACAGCCCGTGGGGACGGCGCCGGGCGGAGAATGGGCACCCCCAACCGTACGGCGTGCGTTACATAGAGATAGGCAACGAGGAGGCCATCGACGGCTGCCGAGAGTGGTACGCCCGCTACCTGGACAGGTTCCAGCGGCTGGAGGCGGCCATGCACGCAAAGGACCCGGGGCTCCAGCTTGTCATTGCCGCCTGGTGGAGGCCGGAGGAGCCGCTGGTCAAGCGCATCGTCCAGGAGCTGAACGGTAAGGCGGCGCTGTGGGATGTGCACGTGGGCGGGGACGACCTGCGCGAGGGGCTGAACGTGGACCGCCTCTTCACCCGGATGGAGCAGCTCTTCCAGGAGTGGGCGCCGGGGACGCGCATGAAGGCGGTGGTCTTCGAGGAGAACGGCGGCCGCCACGACCTCCAGCGCGCGCTCGGCCACGCCCGCATCCTGAACACCACCCGGCGACACGGCGACTTCGTGCTGGTGGACTGTCCCGCCAACTGCCTGCAGCCCTGGAAGCAGAACGGCAACGGCTGGGACCAGGGGCAGGTCTCCTTCACGCCCTCCGAAGTGTGGGGCATGCCGCCCTTCTACGCCCAGCAGATGGCGTCGCGCAACCGGGAGCCGCTGAGAGTGGGCTCGGAAGCCGACAGCCCCGGGGATGACCTGGACGTCCTGGCTACGCGCAGCGAGGACGGCCGGACGCTGGTGCTGAGCGTGGTGAACGCGGGGCCGGCGGAGCGCACAGCAAGCCTGGAGATCGCAGGCTTCGGCTCCCTGGCGCCGGACGCGGACGTCTGGATGCTAGCCGGGCAGCTTACGGACGTGAATACGCCGGAGTCGCCGGAGCGGGTGCGTTCGCAGCATTCAGCGCTTCATGGAGCGGGCGGCCGGTTCGAGTACCGCTTCCCGGCCCACTCGTACACGGTGCTGCGGCTGCGGCGCCGGTAAGGATGGATCGATGGATTGGACGGGTAAGGTCGGGATTGTGACGGGCGGCGCGTCCGGGATCGGGGAGGCGACGGCGCGGGAGTTCGCGGCTGGAGGGGCCGCGGTGGCCATACTGGACGTGAACGGGGAGGCCGGTGAGAAGGTCGCGGCAGCGCTCCGGGCTTTGGGCGGTGCGGCCTCCTTCCACGAAGTGGACGTCGCGGACTCGGAGGCCTGCCAGGCAGCGGTGCGGGCTATCGTGGCGGAGTACGGGCGCGTGGACTGCCTGGTGAACAACGCGGCCAGCTTTCTTACGAAGGGACTCGACGCCACAACCGCGGACTGGGAGCGGGTGCTGGGCACCAACGTGCGGGGCTACGCCAACATGGCGCAGGCGTGCGCGGAGCCGATGCGGGATTCCGGCGGTGGGGCCATTGTGAACCTCTCCAGCATCTCCGGCCACGTCGCCCAGCCCAACCGGTGGACCTACAACGCCTCTAAAGGCGCCATCCTGGCGCTCACGCGCTGCATGGCGCTGGATCTGGCGCCCTACGGAATCCGCGTCAATACGGTCAGCCCCGGATGGACCTGGACGCCGGAGGTCGCGAAGGCGGCGGTGGGCGGACGCGAGAAGTGGGAGCCGGTGTGGGGCCGCTTCTCCATTCTGCGCCGGCTGGGCGAGCCGCGCGAGGTGGCCCGCGCCATCCTGTTCCTGTGCAGCGATGACGCCAGCTTGATCACAGGTGCGGAGCTGCCGGTAGACGGCGGCTACCTCGCGCTGGGCAGCGAGGGGCTCGGCGATCACTCCACCTTCGCCGGGACGGAGTGAGTGCATCTGGTGCCCCGGCGTTTCGTTGTCTCGAACCTGCAAGGTGCTAGGGGCCTGTGTCACGGCGTCCTGCCCTGTTGCACCCTTTATCTTGCGCTTGGGGTTGCTGTGTGGCTGCTGTTCCACCGTCCGCTGATTCTGCTCGGTCTTGTTGCGCTGGCTGCCGTGTGGCTCTACCTGGGTGGAGTCCGCTATGAGCGCAGATTCCGGCAGAAAGGATACCGGTCGGGACACAGAGGCCGCGACGAAGTGTTCTACCAGGAGCTCTTTGCCGGGGCGACGCGGGAGCTCGTCATCCCGGGAGAGATGACGGTCGGCGGGCCTCACCTGGTCTACGTGCCGAGTGACCGTGAGTGGTACGAACAAATGCCCGAATGGGCGCGGGCCCGAAAGGTGGAGATCCTGAGCCGCATGAAGGAAGAATTAGGTGCGCGGGATCATGAGTTTGTGGAGGGGTAGCCCGCGCAGAAGCAAGAACGGCGGTGCACGAGGTTGCCCTCAGACGGATTGCTTTCATACCAGGTGGGGATACGCTCCTCGTAACGAACCGGGGTGGTACGGGAGGCCCCCACTGTGATAGTACCCTCGCATAACGAGCAGTCAGGACGTAGAGAGGAGTCGGTAGGATGCAGGTAGCGATCATCGGCGCCGGCAACGTGGGCGCAACACTGGGCAAGCGCCTGAAGGAGGCGGGGCATACCGTGCGCTGGGGCGTACCGAACCCGGACGATGCCAAGTACCAGGGCCTGGATGTTACGGACGTGGGCAGCGCCGCGCAGGGCGCGCAGATCGTGATCCTCGCGGTGCCCTGGCAGGCGGCTGAGCAGGCGGTAAAGAGCGCGGGGGACCTCCAGGGCAAGATCCTGGTAGACGTCACCAATCCCATCGCGCAGGACTTCTCCGACCTGGCAGACCTGGGCGGCTCTTCCGCGGCGGAGCGGATCGCGGGCTGGGCGCCCGGGGCCGCCGTGGTGAAGGCGTTCAACACCATCGGCGCCAATGTCATGGAGAACCCCACGTTCGGGGACAAACGCGCCACCCTCCTGGTGGCTGGGGACGATGCGGACGCGAAAGCGGCGGTGAGCGGCCTGGCGCAGGACATCGGCTTCGACCCGGTAGATGCCGGCCCGCTCCGCATGGCGCGCCATCTGGAGTCGTTTGCCTGGATCTGGATCACGCTCGCGATTAAGCAGGGGCAGGGCCGGGACATCGTCTTCCAGCTCCTCCGGCGGTGAGCGGCCCGGGCAGCGTGGATCCTGTATCACGGGTTCAAGGAGGAAGTGTCCGGTTGCTTGCTTAACATAGCCGCTGCAGAGCAGCGATGCTGGCAACCAGGGAGGCAAGTTGGCCGCGCCGATGACGGATGCGCAGAACCTGTTTGGAACCGCCCTTGAGATGCTCGTGGACAAGGTGCAGGCGGATCCTTGCGTGCTCGCGGCTGTGCTCCTGGGCAGCATGGCCTACGACGCGGTCTGGCAGCGATCCGACATCGACCTGTTGCTGGTGATCCAGGAGTCTCCCCGCAAGAAAGAGGGTCTGTGCCTGGTGGAATGTGGGGTCAACGTCCATTGTATGCTCCTCACGCGGAGCGAGTTCCGCAAGATCCTGGAGGGATCCGTCCAGGGGTCGTTCATGCACTCGCTGCTGCTCAAGGGCCGCATGCTCTTCTCGCGAGACGAGCCGCTGAGGGAGCTGTTCGAGTCCCGGCACGGCCTGGGCGAGCGGGACCGGTCCATCCAGCTATTGAAGATGGTCTCCCACGCGCTTCCCGGGTTGGCGAAGGCGGAGAAGTGGTTTCATGTCCGGAAGGACTACACCTACTGCAGCTTCTGGATACTGAAGTGCGTGGACTCACTGGCCTCCATCGAGGTACTGCTCCACGACGAGGTGCCGTCGCGGGAGGTCATCCACCAGGCGCTGCGGCTCAATCCGGCGCTGTTCCGGGCGATCTACACGGACCTGCTGGAGGGCATCCCTTCCCCTCTGCAGCTTGAGAGCGCTCTGGCGGGCGCCAAGACCTACCTTCGGTCCCACGTGGACGATCTGTTCTCTCCGATACTGTCGTACCTGGAAGAGGAGGGCGCACTGCGCTCCATGACCGACATCAATCACCATTTCTTGCGCCATTTCGGGGTGGAAAGCGTCGACAGCGCGTGTGAGTGGCTCGCCGATGAGGGGTATCTGCACAAGCTGGCGACGCCTGTCCGCGTGACGGACAAGAGCCACGTCGAAGTGGAAGAGGCGGCGTACTACTGCGCGGCGGACGCGGGCCGTTGAGATCCACCCTGGAAGTCATCGGCGCGCGGACGCACAACCTCAAGAACGTCCACCTGGAGATTCCGCGCGACAAGCTGACCGTATTCACGGGCGTAAGCGGCTCCGGGAAGTCCTCGCTCGCTTTCGACACCATCTACGCAGAGGGACAGCGCAGGTATATGGAGTCGCTGTCCTCCTTCGCGCGGCGGTTTGTGGACCAGACGCGGAAGCCGGATGTCGACTTCATGTTCGGCCTCTCTCCGGTGGTCTCCATCGAGCAGAAGACGGTCGCCCGCAACCCTCGCTCCACGGTCGGCACCCTGACCGACATTGCCAGTTACATCAACCTGCTGTTTGCGACGGTAGGTGTGGCACACTGCCCCTTCTGCGGACAGGAGGTCCCCCTTCGCACTCGCGGCCAGATAGCGGAATCGCTCCTGGCGCTGCCTCGGGGAACGGTGGTGGAGCTCCGCGCGCCGGTGTTCAGGGTCTACGACGAGGACTGGGAGTTCGTGTTCGCGGAGATCCGCAAGGCCGGCTACCGCCGCCTCGTTGTGGAGGGCCGGGTGGTCGACATCGGTTCCCTGGCCGAAGATCCCGACGCCTGGCAGGGCCCGGTGGAGGTCATCGTCGATAAGTTCGTCATCGGCAGGGAGATCGAGAAGCAGCTCAAGGTGGCGATTGGGAACGCGCTGGCGGAAGGGGAGCAGTTCCTGAGCATCGCTATCGTAGACAGCCCGGCAGGCTTCGACCGGGACGGCTTCCTTGCCGGCTTCGGCTGCCCGTTGCATCGTCTGCTGATGGGTGACGTGAGCTCCGAGCACTTCATGTTCAACAACCCACAGAGCGCCTGCCGCACATGTCTGGGACTCGGCACCTACCGCCATGTTCACCCCACCCTGCTGGTACCGGATCCCACGCGGTCCATCGCGGGCGGCGCGTTCGTGAGGGAGGCGTTCCGCTACAACGTCGATACCTGGGACGGCAAGCTCATGTACAGCCTGTCCCGGGCATACAACTTCTCCCTGGACACGCCGTATCGGGAGCTGGATGCCGGCGTAGTGGACGTGCTGCTCCATGGCACCGGCGCCAACAGGATTGTTCTTGCGCAGCCGCCCGGCGCGAAGGGCGAAGCCAAGTACGTGGGCCAGGAGCATCGATTCGAGGGTTTCGTCCATCGCATCGAGCGCGCCTATCGCCGGTACCGGCAGCGGCAGGAGGCGCACTCGCACATGGAAGCGTGGCTGGAGAAGGTCATGGTGGAGCGCCCCTGTCCGGACTGCGGAGGCGCGCGTTTGCGACCACAGCGGCTCCTGGTTACCGTGGCCGGCAAGAACGCATACGAATTTGGCGAGCTCAACTTTGGGGAGCTGGCGGCGTTCCTGGAGACCGCGGTGGCCGACGACTGTCGCAACCGGCACGCGGGCGCGCAGGTCCGCAGGGAGATCTCCGGCCGGGTGGATCTGCTCCTGGGAATAGGGCTCGACTACTTGAACTTCAACCGTCCCTCGGGCACGCTCTCCGGAGGCGAGGCGCAGCGTATCCGGCTCTCCACGCAGATAGGCTCGGGCCTCATGGGGATGCTGTACGTGCTTGATGAGCCCAGCATCGGACTGCATCCCAAAGACAACGTGAAGATGATCGAGACGCTGCGCCGTCTGCGGGACCTGGGCAACACCGTCCTGGTGGTCGAGCATGACGAGGACACGATCCGGGCGGCAGACCACCTGGTGGAGCTGGGACCCGGCGCCGGCGTCCACGGAGGCGAGATCGTGGCGCAGGGAAGCCTGGAGGAAGTTCTAGCGCACTCGTCGTCGCTCACGGCGGCCTATCTGAGCGGCCGGCGGCATATCCCCACGCCGGCCAGACGGCGGCCAGCCGGTGGTAAGGCGCTTACCATCTGCGGTGCGCGCAAGAACAACTTGAAGAGTATCCACGTGGATATCCCCCTCGAGTGCCTGGTGTGTATTACCGGCGCATCCGGATCCGGCAAGAGCACGCTCATCAACGACATCGTATTCAAGGCGCTGTACGCCCGATTCTACGACAGCCGCGTGCTGCCCGGGGAACACGACTCTCTGCACGGCGTGGAGCATATCGCGGACGTGGTGAGTATCGACCAGTCGCCCATCGGGCGCAATCCGCGCTCCAATCCGGCCACGTACGTGGGGTTCTACGACCAGGTTCGTGAGGTTTTTGCGCGGACCCCGGAAGCGGTCCGCCGCGGCTACACGCCGGGACGGTTCAGCTTCAACGTAAAAGGGGGCCGGTGCGAGGAGTGCTCCGGCGATGGAACGGTGACCACGCATCTCGGATTTATGCCGGACGTGGAGGTGATGTGCGAGGCCTGCAAGGGTGCCAGGTACAACGCCGAGACGCTGGAGATCACGTACAAGGGCAAGACCATTACCGAAGTCCTGGACATGCCTATTGAGGAGGGAGAACCGTTCTTCTGCGACCAGCCCGGCATCGCGCGTAAGCTGAAGGTGCTGAACGAGCTGGGGCTCGGCTACCTCACACTCGGCCAGTCAGCCACGACTCTGTCCGGCGGGGAAGCGCAGCGCATCAAGCTGGCGACAGAACTGACCAAGCTGAAGCGCAACGGCCGGACGCTCTATATCTTTGACGAGCCGACCACGGGTCTTCACTTCGCCGATATCGACCGCCTGATAGAGTGCATCCAGCGGCTGGTGAACGCGGGGAACACCGCCGTGGTGATAGAGCATCACATGGAGGTGATCAAGCAGGCAGACCACGTTATCGACCTCGGCCCCGAAGGGGGTCATAACGGCGGGCGGGTGGTGTTCGCGGGCACGCCGGAAGATCTCTCCGCCTGCCCCACCTCCTATACCGGCCAATTCCTCCGCCCTCACCTGAACACAACTCCCGCTGTGTGATTCTTCACACCGCCCGCGGCAGCACCTGGCGGAGGAGCGCGCAGGCATCACCTCGGATTCGCGGTTTGCTGTTCCGCGCCCTTAGTCCCTGCGTTCCCTCAGCCGTAAAGCGGTGGGTATGCACCCAGCAATCTTAGCGTGAGATCGTTGTCTCAATTTGACACGCGGCGTGGCAAATTGCCGGGGCGGCGCCACTTTGCATGCAGAGTCGTAGGTCGTGAGTCGTGAGTCGTGAGATCCGGAATCCGGTGAGGCGGGAGTGAGACATTGTCTCAAATTAGCTAATCCAGGCGATGGGGAGGAGCGGCGGCGCCGCATTATGGATGCGGTTGGCTACCGGCGTAGGTGCGGTAATGGGTAGAGGTTGCGTAAAAAGCGAAGAAAGCGTAATAAGGGGTGTACAGCCCCCGTTCCAAGCTCAACAGGGGCAGGATTCTCGTTTTGCGCAGTAAGCGCGGTAAGCGCGATAAGGGTGCAGGTTCCGCCCATGCAGAGCTTAACGGGCATGGGGCGGTGCCCGGGACTGCTGGAGATACTTGGAGGACGAATGATCATGATCGAATCGCCCCTACTGAAGGAGCTGGAAGTCGAGCTGAAGGGCCAATGGGAGGCGAAGTGGAAGGCGGAAGCCGCAGCGGCCGCTAAAGCGGAAGCCAGAGCGGAAGACATCCTTCGCTTCCTTCACGTCCGCTTTGGATTGGTTCCAGAAGACATGGAATCGGCCGTCCTGGAGCTCCGCGAGGAGAACAAGCTCAACTCACTGCTGGAGGCGGCGGCGCGGTGCAACAGCCTGGAGGAGTTTCAGTCCGAGCTATAGTGAACGCGGGGCCCCAGGCAAGGATGGCTATTCGTAGTACTTGTAGCCAAAGCCGTACCGTCCTGCCCGCGTATCCTCGTCTGCCTTGTACTTGACCTTCTTGCTAATCCCGAGGTCTCTTAGCGCTTTCCGAACTCTCCGCACATCCTCTGAGTTGGTCCAGTCGTAAGTGAAGACGCAGATCACCTTCTCGCCGCTCTTTGCAGCGCGAGGACTGGGCTTTCCAGTCGCCGCCATGGACGCTTGGCCGAGCTCGCCTTCCTCGGTAGCCTGTTTTACCAAAGGCCAAATCTCATCCAGCTTCTCTAGCCGGAGCGGTATAAGCCACTTTCCGCTCCGGGGAGTCGCCGGAGGATAATCGCCACATCTACGTTTAATGTAGAGCCACGGGATCTCTGTGACCTGGGAGGGCAAGTGCTCAACGTAGATCAGGCTCTCGTTGGCCCACCGCTCCTTCCTGGCTTCGTGAGCCAGGAATGCCTCGTCGGCGAGTTCGTTCTGCTCCATAGCTTCCCTCTCCTGGATGACATCGAGAGATATTGTAGCTTGCTGGCGGACTAGCTCTTCCGGGTGGTCCAGCGCCTGTTCGAGAGTGGATTCGGCCGCCGGATCGTTGGACGAAGACAGCCCCGCTGCGACGTTCCGCACAAGCCCTCGCCACTTGGCCCGCTTGACCGGACTGCCTCTGAACTGCTCCCGGAACTCTTCCTCGGTCATCTGCAACAGGTCCGTCAGTTTGGGGCCGGCGGTCGCCGGATGGGGGGCGAAAGGCCGGGTCGTCGGTTGGGCGGCTTCTTCGGGAAAAAGGACAGACCTCCTGGGACGTTTCGGAGCCAAAGATGGTAGAAAACCTGCTAACGGGTCTGAGGCATGCATCGGTGCAAACGGTTGCGGCCGAGCAATAGGGTCCGGGCGGTCCAGGACTTTCTCGACGACCTAATCAGAGTAGAATTCAATCATGGGAACAAGAAGCAGGGTCCTTTCGGCGGTCGCGTTCGGCGGCATCGCGGCAGGTGCGGCGATGCTCTACCGGCGTTACAAGGATGGCCCTCGGTCACATATCGTAAACGACGTGCACGCACAGATAAACCCTACCCGCGTGTGTGACGTACTCCGCCCGGCGTCTCTGGCGGAAGCGCGACGTATCCTGAAGATGGTGGCCCGACGTGGTGAGGCACTGTCCATTGCAGGTGGCCGGCACGCGATGGGAGGACAGCAGTTTGGCTCCGCCTTGCACCTTATCGATACGCGAAGGCTTGATGCCGTGCTCGCGTTCGACGGAGAACGCGGGGAAATTGAGGTCGAGGCAGGCATTGAGTGGCCAGCGCTTGTGGAGTATCTTCAGGCTCACCCCGTCGCGACGGGCCGATGGTGGGGCATCGCCCAGAAGCAGACCGGTGCCGACCTGTTGACCCTCGGTGGCTCGATATCGGCCAACGTGCACGGGCGGGGACTCCAGATGAAACCCCTGATTTCGGACATCGTCTCCTTTACCATCCTTGATGCCGAGGGGACGCTCCACCGTTGCAGTCGTGAGGAAAACTCTGAGCTATTTCGACTGGCGATTGGCGGTTACGGGCTGTTCGGACTCCTCTATTCCGTGCGGCTCCGGCTGGTGCCCAGGCGCAAACTGGAGCGCACTGTTGAAGTCATAGACATCGGCGAGCTCACTGCTGCAGTTGACGAGCGCGTGGAAGCGGGCTTCCTGTACGGGGACTTTCAGTTCGCGACGGATGAGGGCTCGGAGGACTTCCTCCGCAAAGGCATCTTCTCATGCTACGGGCCGTTGCCCCAGGATAGGCCCATTCCGGACGATCAGAAAGCTGTCTCCCTGCGTGCTTGGAGAGAACTTGTGTACCTGGCACACGCCGACAAATCCCGGGCCTTCCGGCTTTACGCGGACTACTATCTTGGTACAACGGGGCAGGTCTACTGGTCTGATACACACCAGATGGCGGGGTACCTGGACGATTATCATCGGCCGCTCGACCGCCGACTTCACTCCGAGCGCTCCACGGAGGTCATCACTGAAATCTTCGTCCCCAGGCAAACATTGTGCGCCTTCATGGCCGACATGCGCGAGGACTTCCGCCGATACGGTGTCAACCTCATCTACGGCACCATTCGCATGACCGAGCAGGACGATGAGAGTTACCTGGCTTGGGCGAAGCAGCGCTACGCGTGCGTCATTTTCAACCTACATACCGAGCATACGCCGCAAGGGCTAGAGCACTCCGCGGCGGCCTTCCGCAGGCTCATCGACCGTGGTATTCAGTATGGCGGTGGTTACTACCTGACCTATCATCGATACGCCACCGCAGAGCAGGTCCTCGCCTGCTATCCACAGTTTCCCGACTTCCTGCGCCTTAAGCGCCAATACGACCCGGCAGAGCGCTTTATGAGCGACTGGTATTTGCACCACGTCCGGCTCTTGGGGCATTCTGCTGGGCTCTAACTCTGCAATCGCCTCCGGGTCATCGCATTGAGTGCCATAGCGGCTTGTTCCCGTACTACCTCCTCCGGATGACCCAGTGCTTTCTTCAACGCAACCTCCACATCCGGGTCATCAGAACTGGACAGTGCCGCCGCGACGTTGCGCAAGAGCCCGCGCCACTTGGCTCGCTTCACTGGGCTCCCCCGAAACTGCTCTCGGAACTCCTCCTCCTTCATGCAGGCGAGGTCCCCCAGGAGCGGGGACTTAGTGGATTCGCGGGGCTTGAAGGCAGGGTCGCTCGTGGGGGTGGCGCGGCGCTCGTTGAAGGGGCAGACCTCCTGGCAGATGTGCCACATTTACTGAATAAGGCCGGTCTGAGAATGGAAGTCCAGATGCCGCGGCGCCAGACTTCAATCCTGCGGCCGGGGTGTCGTTCGGGAGTTGGGGCCGAAACCCAACAGGATGCACACTCGTAGTCTAGAGCAGATAATGCCAGCGTTACCCATCGCCATAGTCCCTTGGCCCGTGACCCGTCTGTCTTAGGAGCGCTTAGCATGGAGAGACGCAACAGAACCGAAGCCTCCGTTGAAATCGAGAAGAGAAAACTGAGGCTGGATGAGAGACGGCAGCGGGCAGAAGCCGGCTTTCGACGCGAAGAACTGCGCCTTAAGAAGGCGGAGCTTGACGTCAGGTCTCGTGAGCTCAATGACAACAGATTTGTACTCTTCGGTCGCGGCGTGCCAGGCCTTGCCGTCACGCTGGTGGTGGGCATTATCGCCGCCTTCGCCGCCCTAACGGGAGCCTTTGTCCAAGGTAGCCAGAACCGGGCACTGGAGCACGAGAAGTTCACCTTTCAGACCAAACAGGAAAGGC
>CAYNFH010000109.1:0-20904 GCA_964396385.1 uncultured Chthonomonadaceae bacterium
AGCGGGACCAGATCCTCAAGTCCATCCGGACCAAGAAGGACCTGCACGTGACCCGGTTCAAGGGCCTCGGAGAGATGGACGCGGCGGACCTGGAGGACACCACCATGAGCCCGGCCAAGCGGCGGCTCGCGAAGGTGCAGATCGATGAGGCGTTCGCCGCGCAGGAGCTGTTCGACATCCTGATGTCGCAGCGCGTGGAGCCCCGCAAGGAGTTCATCATCAAGCACGCCAAAGAGGTGTCGGACCTGGACTGGCACAGCTAGGCGGCTGAAACAAACCCCTCCCTATCCCTCCCCTTACGAAGGGGAGGGGAGGAGCCCCCTCCTTACGAAGGAGGGGGTTAGGGGGAGGTGGACTTACGCTCCATAAACGGATAATAACGAGTACGGCCCGGAGCGAATGCTCCGGGCCGATGCTTTGTGTTGGACCAAACTGTCGCAGCCTACCGGCGGTAAGGGCGGCTGCTCTTCTTGGGCTTCGTGCGTGCGTTGGCCTGCAGTCCATTGCCGGTATCGGTCTGTACGCCGGCCAGCGATACCTTCTTGCCGCACATGGGGCAGTAGAGGTTATCGCGGCGCACAGCCGAAAAGGGCACGCGGATGGCGTTATTACAGCCAGGGCAGGAAACGGCGACCTCTCCAGGTGGCATATACTCTCCTTTCGGCGCTCTGAGACACGGCGAGCCTCCTTATCCGGTGCGGAACACGCGCCGTCCAGGGAGGCTCGAGTCTCTAGCGTGTGTAAGGTGACTTCTGTTCTCGGATGGTCTATTATACCTTCGCGCCACCCGGCAGGTCAACCGGGCGGGCAGTTGGGACGGTGGACGGAGGACGGGTGACCGACAGATTCCGTCCGTCCTCCGCCTCCCGTCCTCCTCCGACCTCCGTCCTTCACTTCATGGGGCGCAGCAGCGCGATGCTGGCGGTGTGGCCGTGGATGAAGCTTCGGCCGCCGACCGGGCCCAGCTCGCCAGCGGCGAAGAAGCCGGCGACCGGAGTGCCGGGCAGCGCCTCCAGCAAAGCCGAGATATCGTGGCACGGAGTGTCGAACATCCGCGTGCCGCGGCCGTTGCAGCTAAAGAGGAGGGCCGCCGCCGGTGGCGCGTCCCCGGCTCGGGCGGCTAGCATGGTCCGCAGGTCTTCGTCCGCCGTTTCGGCGTCCCGAACGTGGAACTGCACCGTCTGGCCGGGGCGGACGGCGTCGCCCACTGCCAGCGCGCCGCTGTCCCGGTCCACGCCGACCACGCTGCGTACAAGGAAGTCCCCACGGTCGAACGTGTCCCGGTACTCGTCGATAGCCACCCCCAGGAACAGCCCGTTGCCGAGGAGCTGCCGTTCGACGTCTTCCAGGCTGTCGACGAGCTCCCGGGTCGCGTCGAGCGCGCACTGTCCGCTCAGTGCCTCCACCATATTGCCGGAGGAGGAGGTCACCAGGAACCTCCGCCCGATGGGCCGGCAGCCCTGGCTCACTACGGTATCCACCCAGATGGGGCCGGAAAGTGCGACGCCGATAGCGCCATCCGTATGGAGCTCGTCGTCCAGCAGGAGCGCATTGCGGCCCGGCCGCTGAGCCCCGCTCGCCATCCCGCCTACCGTCGGGGCGCCCGCCGGCAGCGCGTCCAGTGCCGCCAGCAGCTCGTCAACCGGAGTAGAGAACGGGTCTCCGAGCACCAGGTAGGCCCGAGCATCCGGACCCGCTCTGATATGGGGCGCGAGGGCCCCCTCCTCCAGGGCGGCGCTCCACTGCGCCGAGCCGACATGGAAGGGGCGGAGGCCGACCCCGGGCATGGTGCCCGCCAGGACCGCAAGGCCCGCCTCCCGCTCGATCTCATCGTCGGCCCCGATGACGCCCTCGCAAGTGCACCCCAGCAACACCCGTGCGCCCAGCTCCTCGCGGAGGCGGCCCTGGATGCGAGCCGCGCTCGCCCGATGCGCCTGAGTCATGAAGACGAGCACGAGGTCCGGCTGCTCGACTCCCGATTCCCGTATCGAGCGGATAACTTCGTCCGCAGCCCACCCGTCGTCCACCTCTCGGCTGCGGGCCGAGGCAAAGCGCATGGGCGGGTCGACGTTGCTCAATCGACCTGCACCACGTCCGTCCAGGCGCTGTTGTTCTGGCTGCTCTTCACTGATGCCTCGATGAACGCCATGCCGGCCGCGCCGTCATCCACTCCGGGATGGGGATATGGGTTCGGAACGCTCTCCCTGTTGCGCTTGCGGATCTGGAGCTGGATGGTCTTGTGCAGGTTGGCCAGCGCCTCGTGGAACCCTTCTGGGTGCCCGCTCGGGATGCGGATGTACGGCTTGATGGAGTCCGGGAAGTAGCTGTACTCCGCTCCCAGCCGGTAGACCGTCACCGGCTCGCCGGGCTTGTAGACGCGCAGATTCAGGTGATCCACCATATTCCACTCCACCCGGCCCTTATCGCCTATGACCCGGAAGCCGTTGTCGTTCTGCGCTCCGATGGTGATCTGCGAGGCCGTGATAGTAGCGACCCCGTCGTTGTTCAGGCGCGCGAGGATCGTGAAGTCGTCATCCAGCGCACGCCCAGGCACAAAGGTCTTCAGCCGCCCGGAGACCTGCACGGCAGTGAGGCCTGCGACGAAGCGCACGAACTCATAGGCATGCGTGCCGATGTCGCCTCCGCAGCCGCTCGCGCCCGCCTTGGAGGGGTTCACCCGCCACTGCGCCTGCTGGACTCCCTGGTCTTCCGTCCGGTCTGCCAGCCAGCCCTGCGGGTACCAGGCTTCCACCTTCCGCACTCCACCGATGTCGCCATTCTGCACGAACTCGCGGGCCAGCATCACCATGGGAAGCGCCGTGTAGCTGTACGTAACGACAAACGGCAGCCCCGTCTGCTTCACCAGTCGCTGGAGGTCCTGCGATTCGGCCAGTGTCATGGTGAGCGGCTTCTCGCAGTGCACCGGGAAGCCCGCCTCCAGCGCCGCCTTCGCCACCGGGTAGTGCGAATCGTTCGGCGTGACGATCGTGATGTAGTCGATCCGTTGGTCCGCTGGCAGAGCCGCCTCTTCCCGAATCATGGTCTGGTAGTCCGGATAGCCCCGCGTGAAGTGCAGCTCCTTCGCGGACTCCAGCGATCCTTGCGGGTCCGACCGCAGCGCGCCCGCCGTCAGCTCCGCCGTGTTATCCATCAGGATGGCGGTGCGGTGCGGCCCGCCGAAGAAGTTCTTCGGCCCCCCGCCCCCCACCATCCCCACTCGCAGCTTCCTATGCTCCGCCATATCCTATTCCTCCGCAAATGCTGCATCGAACGCGCGGGCGCTCGGCGCAAAGTCGCGCTGCTTGGTGAACGCGCACGCCTCGGCCGCGCCCTCTTCGCGGTCCATGCCGCTGTCTTCCCACTCGATGGAGAGCGGCCCCTGGTAGCCGATCTGGTTGAGCGCGCGGATGATCTCTTCGAAGTCCACGGAACCGCGCCCGAGGGAGCGGAAGTCCCAGTAGCGCTCGGGATCGCCGAAGTTGGTGTGGCCTCCGAAGACGCCCACGCGCCGCGGCGTCCTGGACCAGTAGACGTCCTTCATGTGGACGTGGTAGATGCGGTCCCGAAACTCGTAGATGAACCGCACGTAGTCCACGCCCTGATAGCCGAGGTGGCTGGGATCGTAGTTGAAGCCGAACTCGGGCCGGTTCCCGATGGCGTCCAGCGCCCGGCGCGCGGAGGCGATGTCGAACGCGATCTCCGTGGGGTGTACCTCCAGGCCGAACTTGATGCCGTTCTCACGGAACGTATCCATGATGGGATTCCACCGCTCCGCAAAGAGCTCGAAGCCTCTGTCGATCTGGTCCGGCAGGTTCGGCGGGAAGGAGTAGAGCAGGTGCCAGATGGACGAGCCGGTGAAGCCGTTGACGACGCCGACGCCCAGGTTCTTGGCGGCGCGGGCCGTCTGCTTCATCTCCTCCGCCGCCCGCTGGTTGACTCCTGCCGGGTTGCCCTCGCCCCAGACGTGAGGCGGCACGATGGCCTTGTGGCGCTCGTCGATGTTATCCAGCACGGCCTGGCCCACCAGGTGATTGCTTATGGCATAGCACTTGAGGCCGTGCTTGGACAGGATGTCATGCCTGGACTGGCAGTAGGCGGCCGCGTCCGGACCGGTCGCCTTGGAGACGTCGAAATGGTCGCCCCAACAGGCCAGCTCCAAACCGTCATAACCAAACTTGGCGGCCTTCTCCGCGAGCACCTCCAGCGGGAGGTCGGCCCACTGTCCGGTGAATAGAGTAACTGGTCGAGCCAACGGTGTCCTCCTTCAAGAAATCGCAAGTCGCATCCCGGTTTCGGGGCGTCTCCTGGGATTCCTGCCAGGCTTGGAGACAGGTGAGAGGTGAGAGGTGAGAGGTGAGAGGCGAGAAGGGCTCGGACCGTTCACCCGTCACCCACCACCTATCATCTCTCTCCGCCTTGACCGGGTTGGAGCCGTCTGCTAGAATGGCCGCGCATCCCCAACCGCCGCTCCCGGAGGAGGAACCATGAGCGTACCGATAGGCGTCAACACCTGGACCTGGGTCTCCCCATTTACCACGGACCATGCTCGCGCGCTCTTCCCCAAGATCCGCTCCATGGGCTTTGACATCGCGGAGATCGCGCTCGAAGACGTTTCGGTTGTCGATGCGGCCGAGGTCCGCTCGGTGCTGGACCAGAACGGGCTCGCGGTTACTGTATGCGGGGCGTTCGGACCCAGCCGGGACCTGGCCAGCGAGGACTCGTCCGTGGTGCGGCAGGGGCTGGACTACATCCGCGATTCGCTCGCCTTCTGCAAACAGGTCGGATCCAGACTGTTCGTGGGGCCGATGTACTCCGCAGTGGGAAAGGCACGCCACATGCCGCCCGACGAGCGGAAGCGGGAGTTCGACCGCGCGGTGGAGGGGCTGCGGGAAGCCGCGCGCATGGCGGGAGACGCGGGCGTTACGCTGGGCATAGAGCCGCTCAACCGGTTCGAGACGGACATGGTCAACACCGCCGAGCAGGCGCGCAGGATGGTAGAGACCATCGGCAGGCCTGAGGCACGCATCCACCTCGATACGTTCCACATGAATATCGAGGAGAGCAGCCTGCGGGAGGCCGTCCGCACGGCCGGCGACCTGCTCTGCCACGTCCATGCCAGCGAGAGCAACCGCGGCACGCCCGGAAGCGCGCTGGCCGGATGGACCGAACTGGCGGATGGGCTGAAGGAGATCGGCTACACGGGCCCGGTGGTGATCGAGACGTTCACGCCGGAGGTGAAGGAGATCGCCCGCGCCGCAGCCATCTGGCGGCCCCTTGCCTCCAGCCAGGACGCCCTGGCGCAGGAGGGGCTCCAGTTCCTCCGAGGCCTTCTCGTCTGACCGCGGCAGGACTCCCCACTGGCGCCAGAGAACCCCTGAACCGGCGGTCGGGAATCCGTCCGTCTTCCGTCGCCCGTCTTTCGTCGATCCGAGGAGCCAAATTGCTTCGCATACCGCTTGCGCTTGCCGCCCTCTCCGTCCTCGCACTGGGAGTCTCCATGACCGCAACCCATTCCATGCCGAAGCCGTCCGTCGACGGCTCCCGGCTCCGCTTCCGCAAGATTGTCATCGACCCGGAGTTCCGATCGGAGGGCGTCGCCGTCGCGGACGTAAACCGCGACGGCAAGCTCGACATCCTGGCCGGAAACGTCTGGTACGAGGCCCCGAACTGGACGCCGCACGAGATTGAGCCGGTCCAGAAGTTCGACCCGGCCCACGGTTACAGCAACTGCTTCCTCTCGTGGTCCATGGACGTGAACCACGACGGCTGGCCGGACCAGATAGTCATCGGGTTCCCGGGCGCCAAGGCGGTCTGGCGCGAGAACCCCAAAGGAGCTCCGGGACCCTGGAAGGAGCACGTCATCTGCAACAGCGCCTGCAACGAGAGCCCGGCGTTCGCCGACCTGCTCGGCAACCATCACCCTGTGCTGGTCTTCCCGCATGACGAAACGCAGATGGCCTGGTACGAGCCGGGTCCCGACCCGACGCAGCCATGGATCGTCCACAACATCAGCGACCCGAAGGCGCAGGGCGTCCAGCGGTTCTCGCACGGGATGGGCGTAGGGGACGTGAACGGGGACCACCGGCCAGACGTGCTCTGCAAGGAGGGCTATTGGGAAGCGCCGAAAGACCCGCGGACCGGTCCCTGGAAGTGGGTGCCGGCCAAGCTGGCCCCGGACTGCGCGCAGATGCAGGTGTACGACGTGAACGGCGATGGAGTTCCGGACGTAATCACCTCTTCCGCTCACAACATTGGAGTCTGGTGGTGGGAGCAGAAGAAGGGCCCGGATGGTCCGGAGTTTATTCAGCACACCATCGACCAGAGCTTTTCGCAGTCCCACTCCCTGGTACTCGCCGACATCAACGGGGACGGCGTGAAGGATATCGTCACCGGCAAGCGGTTCTGGGCGCACGGCCCCACCGGCGACGTGAATCCCAACGATCCGGCGGTGCTCTACTGGTTCGAGCTGAAGCGGCACCACGGTCAGGTGGAATGGGTGAAGCATCTGATCGACAGCGATTCCGGAGTGGGCACGCAGTTTACCGTTGCGGACGTGAACGGCGACGGTCTCCTGGACGTGGTCGTCTCCAACAAGAAAGGCGTGCACCTGTTCCTGCAAGAGCGGCAGTAAAGCTGTAGGAGTGCTGGAGTGATGGAGTGAAGTCCCGGATCCAGATTCCGGACCCGAATACTCCATTACTCCATTACTCCACTGCACCCACAACCTTTCATGCCAAACCGACCACTCTCCCCCTTCTCGCGGCGATCAATCGGCCTGATAGCAGTCGCAATCCTCGGCTCTCTGCTACTCACCGGCTGCCCCAAGCCTAACACGGCAACCCTCCCACGCGAACACCCGGATACATACAGGCAGATGGTGTCCGCCTTTACCATCGCCGCGATCAAGCTCAAGGTAGGCGACCAAGACAAGGCGCAAGATCCGCATCCAGAGGCGGCATACGTCAAGCCAACCGAACTCGTACCGGACGAGCCGGCCGGGTGGGCGAACTTAGGCCTGTACTACCTGCGCCGAGACAGGTTGAAGGACGCTGAACAGGCGCTCAAGACGGCGAAGAGGCTAGCCGCGCAGAACGGAAGAATCGAGGCGTTAGAAGGGTTCTTGGCAGACAAGAACAACCACCTCGATCAAGCCGTGGAGCATCTGAGGACCGCTACCAAGCTGGACCCGAACGATGTCCAGGTGCGATACGCTCTCATTCGAATGCTGGATCGTACTCCGGGCAACGCTGAAGCGGCGCGGGTGGAGCAGCTTCAAGGCATAGTCGCCGCTCAGCCGCTCAACATGCGTGCTCTCGTGGAGCTTGCGGTCGCAGAGGCCAAGACCGGTCAGTTCGATCAGGCTCTAGGTGCATTGACCAAGATGCGGCCTTTCGAGGATCACTGGCCTCAACCGATCCGCACCGCCTACCAGGAAGCGCTGGCTGCTAACCGACAACATAGCCACGAAGATGCGTATTCCAAGACGTTCATCTTCAAGAATGTGTCGGTGCAGACTCCGGAATACGCTGTCGGCTCCTTACAGCTATCGCCTGCCGTCGATTACTACAGCTCCCAGCAGAGCGGCCTTCTGGATCCAATGGAGCGGTTCGTGGTCCTCAAGAACCCCGATCCGACGCCATCAGCACCGGACACTGCCCTAAGCTTCGCCATGTCTCCGGTTGCTTCGGAGAACAGCGCCAGATGGAGCATGGTTCGAGAAGTCTGTTTAGTCCCGGATATGGATAGCGAGGAAGCGTCGCGCTTCTCTCTCCCGGAGACACCGAGGGGACCGGCCTTCCTCGTTCGCGCCAGTGGCAGCAACATTTCACTGGCCTCAGGCAACAAGCGGGTCAGCCTTCCTTTCCCCGGTGGTCCCCAACAGACACCCCCTGGACCTAACGGGATGCTGTTCGCCGACGTCGCCTATCACTTCCGACCGGATATCGTTGTGGCGGGCGCTGGCGGATTGCGGATCTTTGTGGCCAAACACGGCCTTACTTTCGAGGACATTACTCCGTCCACCGGCCTCCCTCCGGCGGTGACTGCGCATCCCTATACCGGCGTTTGGGCCGCGGATATCGACTCTGACGGAGATCTCGATCTCGTGCTTGGGACGACAACTGGGCGTGTCTCTGTGCTGCGCAATAACGGAAATCAGACCTTCCAAGCCATTACGCCATTTGGCCAGGTCTCAGGCCTCCACGACTTTGCATACGGTGACTTGGATGGAGATGGGGTTGCGGATGCGGTACTCGTGGATGGTTCCGGTAAGCTCCACGTGATGCAGAATCTCCGCTCTGGAGTGTTCAAAGAGTGGAGCCTACCCGCCGGATTCGAGCATGTCGCGGCGGTTGCTCTCACCGACATCGAACGCAAGGGCACGCTGAACGTGATCGCTCTGCTCAGCGACGGCTCCGTGAAGTCTCTTGCAAAGGGCCCCGGAAACGGAGCGTGGACCGCAGCATCTCTAACGACGTGGACCAGTCCACCTGCAGACCGCTCCGCGCGCATTTTCTGGGCGGATCTCGACCTGAATGGGAGTCCCGACCTCGTGGCAACCGGCTCCCAGGGCACGCAAGTCTGGCTGAGCGATGGACGTGGAGGGCTTTCTCCGCTTCCCGCAATGCCAGACCTCCGGCAGGCGGCTGCTGCCGAGCCAAACACCGAAGGTTCAGGCGCGAATGGACGTATCGACCTCGTCGGTTTGGATGCTCAAGGCAGAGTGGTCCGGGGTGCCAATCATGGCACCAAACAGTATGGTTGGCACGCTATGCGACCCAGGGCGGATCACGTTGCTGAGCACGACAGCAGTGTAACAGGTACGCACCGCATAAACACATTCGGCGTCGGTGGCATCGCCTCGATTCGCGCCGGCCTGCTCGTAGAGTCCGTTCCTATTCAGGGTGATCAGGTGCTGTTCGGGCTTGGGGATAACGCGGCCGGGGACTACGTACTCATGGAATGGCCCAACGGTACCGTTAATGGCCAGTTCGCGCCACAGCGCAATTCTTCGGAGGAGGCGCTGCAGCGCCTCACCGGGTCCTGCCCGTGGCTGTTCGCGTGGAACGGGCGCCGCATGGAGTTTGTGACCGACATCTTGTGGAGCTCGCCCCTGGGGCTGCGGATCAACGCGCAGAATACGGCCGGAGTGGCGAGCACCCGGGACTGGGTGAACGTGCGCGGCGACCAGCTCGCGCCGAAGGACGGCTACTACGACCTGCGCATCACCGCGGAGCTGTGGGAGACGCACTTCTTTGACATGGTGCGCCTGATGACGGTGGACCATCCGGCCGGAACGTCGGTCTCCGTGGACGAGCGGTTCTCGGTGCCGCCCCTCAAGCCGGAGCTGCACGAGATGACGCCGCCTGAGCCGGTCCGGCGCGCCACGGACGACCGTGGCCAGGACGTGACGGACCTCGTGCGCACCCGCGACTGGCGGTACCTGGACGTCGGCCGCGGTGAGTACCAGGGCGTCACGCGGGACCACTATGTCGAGGTCCAACTCGATCCGTCGGTTAGCGACAGAAGGGGAGAAGGTGCTGCGGACCTCCGAATCCCGAGCCGAGGGAGGCTCGGGCGGCCGCAGGGGAGAAGGGGAGACGCCCGAATCCGGTCTCACGACTCACGACTTACGTCTCACGACTGGCCTCTGTTCCTCGTCGCTCAGGGCTGGGTCCACCCGACGGACAGCTCCATTAACCTGGCGCTCGGGCAGGGCAAGCACGAGCTGCCGCGCGACTTGTGCCTGGAGGTGCCGGACGGCAAAGGTGGGTGGAGGGTCGCCGTTCCGCACCTGGGCTTCCCGGCAGGCAAGAACAAGACTATGCTCATCGACTTGAGCGGCGTTCAGGCGTTCAGGCGTTCAGGTGATGGCAAGCCGATGAGGCTGCGCCTCCGCACCAACATGGAGGTCTACTGGGACTTCCTGGGGACCGCCCGCGCGCTGCCGGCGAGCAACCTCCGAGTGCGGGAGATATCGCCGGAGGTGGCGGACCTGCGGTACCGCGGGTTCTCCGCCACTCGCCAGGCAAACGACTGGTCGCCGGAGCTGCCGGACTACAACGACGTCGCGCGGACGGGCCAGATGTGGCGGGACCTGGTCGGCTACTACACGCGCTTCGGCGACGTTCGCGAGCTGCTCGCCTCGGTGGACGACCGTTATGTCATCCTGAACGCGGGCGACGAGATCGCGCTGCGGTTTGCGGCCCCGCCGCCTCCACCTCCGGGCTGGGTGCGCGACTTCGTCTTTGTGAGCGACGGCTGGGAGAAGGACGGCAACCTGAACACCGGCTTCTCGGCAACGGTGCTGCCCTTGCCTTCGCACGACAATCCGGCGTACAGCCGGCCGCCCACCACTCTGGAGGACGACCCCGTCTACCGGAAGCACGCCCGGGACTGGCAGGTATACCACACGCGGTACGTGACGCCGTACGCGGTGACACACGCCTTCCGCCCCGCCGCAGGAGAGCCATGAGCCATCCCTACCTGTACATCAGCCATCAGGCCTCATACATCCGCCATAGGTTTCCAGGAGAGCCATGAGCCATTCCGTTTCGCTGGCGTCCGCTATGCTCGACTCGGCACGGCGCTTCCTCGCCGCTCTGTCGCCGGAGCAGTCCGAACGGTGCCGCCTTCCGTTCGAATCGGACGAGCGGTTCACCTGGTACTACACGCCGCGTGAGCGGAAGGGCGTCCCGTTCAAACAGTTGGACGAGCAGCAACGGAAGGCCGGGCTGGACCTGCTGCGCGTCGGCCTCAGCCAGCAGGGCTTCCATAAAGTGGAAACCATCCGCAGCCTTGAGAACGTCCTCCACGTGCTGGAGGCCGGACAGGGTCCAACCCGGGACCCGGAGCGGTACTACTTCACGCTATTCGGAGAGCCAGGCGCGGACCATCCGTGGGGCTGGCGGTTCGAGGGGCACCACGTCTCGCTTCATTGGACCAGCGTGGAGGGGCACGTCGTCGCCAGCACGCCGCAGTTCCTGGGCTCGAACCCGGCGGAGGTCCGGTCGGGACCTATGAAGGGAACCCGCGTGCTGGCCGCGGAGGGGGACCTGGCGAGGGCGTTGGTCCGCTCCCTGAATGCCGATCAGCGTCGATTGGGAGTGCTGGGCGAGACCGCCCCGTCGGATATCGTAACCGGGAACCGGCGGCAGGTGGACATACTGGAGGACCGGGGCATCGCCTACGATCAGCTCGACCACCATCAGAAGGGGCTGCTCTTCGCGCTCCTGAACGAATACGCCGGCGCGATGCCGCCGGAGCTAGCCCGGCAGCGGCTGGAGAGTATCAAGCGCGCCGGGTACGGCGTCATCAAGTATGCCTGGATGGGCGGGACGGATCCGGGCCAGGGCCACTACTATCGCATCCAGGGCAAGACGTTCCTCATCGAGTATGACAATTCGCAGAACGATGCAAACCACATCCACACCGTCTGGCGAGACTTCCACGGGGACTGGGGGCGAGACGCGCTTCTGGACCACTACCAGGATCCGCACGGACATCACGCGGAACGGGAAACACAGAGCGGCTAGACTCGTCTCCGCACTCGCGGCTGCCGCGGTGGTCTGCGGAGCCGCGTACGTGCATGCCGCCAAAGGTCCGGTGCCGGCGGCCGGCAGAGTACTCATCGGGCAGGGACACAACGGCGACTTCACGGTGGATGCGCCCGGCGTGCGTCACCTCATCCGCGTCCGGGACATGCCGGCGCCGTACGCTACGCGCTCCGTCGACCACGGCCCCGACGTTATCCGCCGGCCGGAGGGCGCGTGGCCGAAGGCGCCTCCGGAATTCAAGGTCACCCTTTATGCTACCGGCATCCGCAATCCCCGCCTGATCCGGGTCGCCCCGAACGGTGACGCCTTTGTCGCGGACAGCTATGGAGGGCGCGTACTGGTGTTCCGCGGGGTGCGCCCGGACGGCCGGGCAGCGGTCAGCGAGACGTTTGCCTCCGGCCTCCAGCTTCCGTTCGGCATCAACTTCTATCCGCCCGGTCCCAATCCGCGGTACGTCTACGTGGGAGAGACGGGAGCCGTGGTCCGGTTCCCCTACCGGAATGGGGACCTGCACGCTCGCGGCCCGGCCGAGCACCTCGCAGACATCCCGAGCGGCGGCAGGCTGCGCGGCGGGGGACACTGGACGCGGGACGTGGTATTCAGCCGGGACGGCCATCGGATGTTCGTGTCAGTAGGCTCCCGCACCAACGACATGGAGACCTACGTTCCCTCGCTCGACGAGCACCGGGCGACGGTCCTGGAGTTCACGCCGGACGGTAAGAACGAGCGCGATTACGCCTCCGGCATCCGCAACGCCGTGGGTATCGAGATCAATCCGGTCAACGGGGAGCTCTGGGGCTCCGTGAACGAGCGGGACGGCCTGGGCGATGACCTGGTGCCCGATTACGTGACGAGGATCGAGCCCGGTGGGTTCTACGGATGGCCCTGGTACTACATCGGGAGCCATCACGACCCGCGCCACCGCGGCGCCCATCCGGAGCTGAACGGCCGCGTTGCGGTCCCGGACGTGCTGCTCCAGTCGCACATGGCCTCGCTCGAGATGTGCTTCTACACCGGCAGCCAATTCCCGGCGGAGTACCGGAACGACGCGTTCGCGGCGCAGCACGGCTCCTGGAATCGCCGCGTCCGGACGGGATACAAGATCGTCCGGATCCCGCAGAAGAACGGAGTGCCTACCGGCGAGTACGTGGACTTCATTACGGGCTTCGTGATGCCGGACGGGCGCGTCTGGGGCCGCCCGGTAGGAGTTGCAACCGCAATGGACGGGGCCCTGCTCTTCACCGACGATGGCACCGGGTCCATCTGGCGCGTGACGTACACCGGGAACAGGCATTAGCCGCGAATAGACGCGAATAAGCGCAACTGGGGAATACTGATCCGCGATGGACGCGCCGGTTCGGTCGGGGTCGGTTCAGCACAAAGAAGCGATTCCCGTCCATTTGCGTTCATTGGCGGCTGGATCCTCTGGCCGTATAATAGTTACCAATGCTCGCACTGCTTGCTATTCTCGCTATTCCCCAGCCGGTGAAGGCGCCGGCCGTGAACTTCGCAAGAGACGTGCTGCCCGCGCTGCGGGCGGACTGCTTCCAGTGCCACGGCCCCCAGCGCCAGAGCGGCGGGCTCCGGCTCGATTCGCGCACCGCCGCCATCCGAGCCGGCGTGATCCAGCCGGGCCACGGTGCGGAGAGCCTCCTGGTCCAGCGCCTGCTGGGCGCGGGCGGGAAGGCTCGGATGCCGCTGGGGTTCGCTCCCTTGCCCGCGCAGCAGATCGCGAAGATCCGCGCCTGGATCGACCAGGGCGCCCCCTGGACGGCCAGTTCCACGAAGCACTGGGCCTACGTCAAGCCTGTCCGGCCGCTGCCGCCGGTGGTCAAAGAGGCGAGCTGGTGCAGGAACGCGATCGACCGGTTTGTTGTGGCCCGTCTGGAGAAGGAGCATCTCAAGCCATCGCCTCCCGCGTCCCGTGAGGTCCTGATCCGCCGCGTCTACCTGGACCTGATCGGGCTGCCGCCGAGCCTGAAGGAGGTGGACGCCCTCCTGGCGGACTCCCGTCCGGACGCCTACGAGCGGCTCGTGGACCGGCTGCTGGCCTCGCCGCACTACGGAGAGCGGTGGGCGACCCCATGGTTGGACCTCGCGCGCTACGCCGACACCAACGGATACGAGAAGGACAACCGCCGCTCCATCTGGCCGTTCCGTGATTGGGTGATACACGCCCTGAACGCGGACATGCCGTTCGACCAGTTCACCATCGAGCAGATAGCCGGGGACCTGCTGCCCAATTCCACGCTTGAGCAGAAGGTAGCGACCGGCTTCCAACGCAACACGATGCTGAACGAAGAGGGCGGTGTCGACAAGGAAGAGCAGCGGTGGCTCACGCAGGTGGACCGGGTCGGCACCACGGGCACCGTGTGGCTGGGCACCACCACCGCGTGCACCCAGTGCCACGACCACAAGTACGATCCGTTCACCCAGAAGGAGTTCTATCAGCTCTCCGCCTTCTACGAGCATACGAACGAGCCGTCCATCAACATCCCCTCGCCGGAGAACGTGGCAAAGGTGCAATCGCTCCAGATGGAGATCGGCAGGCTGGAGCAGCAGGCAGCACACCCGGCGCCCGACCAGAAGGATCTTCCGGCGGTCAAGGCAAGACTCGCCGAGGCAAAGAAGGAGCTGGCCGCGGCTGAGGGTCCGTCCACCCTCGTGATGGAGGAGACGCAGGACGCGCAGATCCCCAGCGCCTACGTACGCATCAAGGGCGCTTACCTGAGCAAGGGCGAGCTGGTGCAGGCCGGAACGCCGGCCGTGCTGAACCCGTGGCGCTCCGCGTGGCCCCGGAACCGTCTGGGCCTGGCATACTGGCTGGTCGACAAGGACAACCCTCTGACCGCGCGCGTGCAGGTGAACCGGCTGTGGGAGCAGTGCTTCGGCCGGGGCATTGTGGAGACCAGCGGCGACTTCGGCACCCAGGGCACACCCCCAACCCATCCGGAGCTGCTGGACTGGCTGGCGTGCGAATTCATGAGTCCGGGTGTTCAGGTGTTCAGGTGTTCAGGTGTTCAGGATTCCGGTCTTTCGACTCCCTGGTCTCTAAAGCACATCCTGCGGCTCATCGTCACGAGCGCGACGTACCGGCAATCATCGCGGATGACGCCGGAGCTGAGGGAGCGGGACCCGGATAACCGGCTGCTGGCTCGGGGGCCGCGGTTTCGGATGCCGGCGGAGATGATCCGGGACGTTTCGCTGGAGGCGGCGGGGCAGCTCAGCCATAAGCTGGGCGGACCGCCGGTGTTCCCCGTCCAGCCCGAGGGGATCTGGGACGTGCCGTACAGCGGCGACAAGTGGGTCACGAGCCCAGGCGAGGACAAGTACCGGCGTGGAGTGTACACCTTCTGGCGGCGCTCGGCCCCGTACCCGGAGTTTGTCGCCTTTGACGCCACGAGCCGGGAGTTCTGCACCGTGCGGCGGGTCCGAACAAATACGCCGCTCCAGGCGCTCACCACCCTGAACGATGCCGCGTACTTCGAGGCGGCGCAGGCGCTCGCGCGGAGGATGGAGCGCGAAGGCGGAACAGACCCGGCCGCGCAGATCACGTACGGGTTCCGGCTGTGCGTCACGCGCCGCCCGGATGCGCGGGAGCTGGACCGGCTGCTCGCGCTCTACCGCCAGGAGCTCGCTCACTATCAGGCCCGGGCCGGGGACGCTAAGAAGGCCGCGGGCCCGAACCCGGCAGCCGCTGACGCGGCCCGGACGGCAGCGCTGACCGTGGTCGCAAACGTGCTGCTGAATCTGGACGAAACGCTTTGTAAGGGATGAGGGGTGCTGGTTGAAGGATGAGGGATGAAGGATGAAGGATGAATTACGGGGCCAGGATCGGGAGAGGCTGAAGGCGGTTACGCGGCGGCACTTCTTCAAGCAGACCGGTTACGGCATCGGGACGCTGGCGCTTGGGGCGTTGCTGAACGAGACGCTTTTTGCCGCCGCGGCACAGGCCGACTCTATCGCCCGTAAGGACCCCCTAGCGCGGAAAGCGCCCCACTTCCCGCCGAAGGCGAAGCGGATTATCTACCTCTTCATGGCCGGCGCGCCGTCGCAGATAGACCTGTTCGACCCGAAACCGAAGCTGGTGGAGTACAACGGCCAGAAGATCCCCGAGGAGTTCATCAAGGGCGAGCGGTTCGCTTTCATCAAGGGCACCCCGAAGCTGCTCGGCAGCCCCCACAAGTTTGTCCGCGCGGGCAAGTGCGGCATGGAGCTATCCGTGCTCCTGCCGAACCTGGCTAAAGTGGCCGATGACCTCTGCCTCATCCGCTCGGTGCACACGGACCAGTTCAACCACGCGCCCGCGCAGATCTTCATGAACACGGGCACACAGCTCTTCGGCCGGCCCAGCATGGGCTCGTGGCTGACCTACGGTCTGGGCTCCGAGAACCGCGACCTTCCGGGGTTTGTGGTGCTCATCTCCGGTCAGAACAATCCGGACGGCGGCAAGAGCTGCTGGAGCAGCGGCTTCCTGCCCACGGTCTACCAGGGCGTGGAGTTCCGGTCGAAGGGCGATCCGGTGCTGTTCGTCTCCAACCCGGACGGCATGAGCGGCGAGGTTCGCCGGCAATCGCTGGATGCGCTTCGCGACCTGAACGAGCACCACCTGGAGGGCGTCGGAGACCCGGAGATAGCCACCCGCATCGCCTCCTACGAGCTGGCGTACAGGATGCAGACGAGCGTCCCGGACCTGATGGATATCTCGAAGGAGCCGCCGGAAGTCCACGCGATGTATGGTACGCAGCCGGGTCGCGCCTCCTTCGGCAACAACTGTCTCCTGGCCCGCCGGCTCATCGAGCGCGGGGTGCGGTTCGTCCAGCTCTACCACCGCGGATGGGACCACCACGGCGAGGCGCAGTACGACGACCTCGTGACGGGCCTGCCGCGCCTCTGCAGGGAGACGGACCAGGCATCGGCGGCGCTCATCACGGACCTCAAGCACCGGGGGCTCCTGGACGACACGCTGGTGATCTGGGGCGGCGAGTTCGGCCGCACGCCGATGAACGAGGAGCGCGACGGCTCCAAGTTCCTGGGCCGCGACCACCACCCGCGGGCGTTCTCGGTCTGGATGGCGGGTGCCGGCGTGCAGCCGGGGGTGGTCATCGGCAGCACGGACGAGCTGGGCTACAACCCGGTGGAGGATCCGGTGCACGTCCATGACCTGCACGCCACCATCCTGCACCTGATGGGTCTGGACCACACCCGGCTGGTCTATCGCTTCCAGGGCCGCAACTTCCGCCTCACGGACGTCAGCGGCACGGTCGTCCGCCAAGCCCTAGCCTGACTCGACTAAACCGCGTCAGCTCGAGTGGTAGACCTTGTAGGCGACGACCAAGACTGCCTCCTCCTCCAAGGCGTTATAGGCGGCTTGACGGAGCTTATCGGTAAACAGCGAGAGCGACTGGAGGTTGGCGTCAAACCGGATCGCCGCGTCGGTGTAAATCAGGCTGATGCGATCCTGCACCGGCAGCCCGGCTTGAGAAAGGTAACTTCCCGCCAGGCCGTGAGTCACAGTGCAGCCACCAAAGGTGTAGGTGAATTCTTGTTCTAGGGCGAGCAGAAGACGCTGATAGGAGGGGGTGGGCAGATCGGGAATGTAGACTTCAACTCTTGCCTTTTCGGACAGTGGCAATGAACTGCTCCCTCCGCTCGTCAAATGCCTCCATCCGCTTGAGCGTCTCTTCCTCGGACAGCTTGGCCCGCTTGGGCCGCTGCACCTTTACCTCCTGCACTTCCTTCAGCTTCTTTGCCACAGTTTTGCCTCCTGCCATCTGTATGCAACCGTCCTTCCATTGTAACACGCAGCCCGACTCGATCTGCGGCCAACCCCGCCATTCAGTTCAGACCCGAGGAAGCGACTTCAGGGCCATGGCGCCAGACGGATCCATGGTCACATCATCGTCCGGGGTTACCTGTAGTACGCCTACACCGTTGCGCTCGAAGTTGATTACGAGACAGAACGGCTTCTTGGCGACAAGGCAATAGTAATACCCTTGAGCGTAGTTCCGCCACTTGAGGGCTGTATTGGCCCAGTTCTCAGCTTTCACCTCAACCACGAGAACGTCTTCGACAAGGATGTCCAACTGTCTCGGGCTGGCGCCGGGGACTAGCACCGAGAAAGACGGATCTACGCCGATGCCTTCTCGCCTCAGCCGGTTTGCAAGGGCCAGGTGGAAATCCCTCTCTACGAGCTTCGTTCCCGGCCTACCGAAGCATTCACGACGGACCAATTCCGCGTGCCTCAGTATGCCCTCTGATATCTGAGCCAAGCCTCGAGGCATGCCAATGCTCTCCCGCTGGCCGGCATCCTCGCGCGAATCGGGCGGTTGGGCGCCATAGGTGGCGGAACCCGCAGGCGACGGAATGCACAGTTGGAGCACCTGGCCGCCGTCGCCGTTTTCCCATCTCCAGCAGCCCCACGTTCTCTGTTCTGTCCTCGTAGAGGCTAGCCGGCAGTAGTGCTCACTTACCCGGAGCGCCTCCGTTCGATTTCCGAAGGCGTTTTGCACCGTGATTCCAGGCGCACGAAAGCTTGGCAGTGGCTCACAATGGTCGGGTTCGACCTCGTCAGGGTGTTTCCCATAGGCCCTGTAGATTCGCCACACGTGGCGGCCCCGTTCATCGGCATCCAAGTACAGTTGCCGAAGAGCGCCTTGTGCCCAGCCAAGTTGACCTGTTTGCTGTCGCATTAGCTCTTCCTATTCCCCGTAAGACGTATCCACAAGCGTATGTACACGGGCGCGGGGAATCTCACTTGTCCTGGACTGAGCGGCATGCGCGGTGCGCGCTCCCGTTGGTTCTGAGCATTTTTCGTCGTTACCCGGTCGTGAGCGAGTGTCCTGTGCCCAACAACATCGACGCGACAGGGCAACTCCGCCCTCTCGGATTCGTCGAGCGAACGAAGCACGGTGCACTGAAGGGCCTCAGAGTAGTATTGCACTCGCAGGTCACGGCCGTCGGGTCCAACGACTATCGCGCCGCCGGACACACTCCAGCCGGTCTCGTTGTACTGCTCAATCGCGCAAGGCTCCCAGACAAAATGGTTGAGTCGCATTGTTCCCTCGTGGCAGACGGAAACGGGCGCGGCGACCGCCGGACTGGGTGGCAAGCTCAATGCCGGAACCGACGCGCAAGCTAGGGCAGTTGCAGTTCCCGGCGCGTGTCCCGTGATTGCACTTTGGAAGGTGCAGTTGAAGCGCGCTCCGGTAACGGAAAGTACGAGCAGTAAACGCAAACATCCTGTCGCGCCAGTTAGTCGAAGACCAGGGGACCGGCCGCACAACTTCCTGATTCTCTAGACGTTGCCATTGTAGTCCACGCAATCGTGAGCCGAGGTCGAGATGTTCCAGTTTCCCCGGCTCAGCACGGCAGCGTGCTGACTGTATATCGCTTTCCCTACTTCCGCGTGTGGCGGGTGTTGTGGGAGCGGGCGAGGCGAGTCTTGCGCTCTAGCTCGGTTAGCCCGCTGGCCAGGTCGTCCGCACGCTGTGAGACCGGAGCGGCAGCCTGAGGTGCGAGGGCGGCGTAGGCGCAAGCGCGGGCCTTCAGGGAGGTTGTGGCTCCCGCATAGTCACCGGATCGCTCCATGATCAGGGCTTCCGCCTCCGCGTGCGCCAGGTCTACTTCCGCGGCGCGGTCGACCACCTCCTGGATGCGGGGAGCGCTGGCTACTTCGCCGGAAGGGGCGTAGAGCAGGACCGCCTTGATCCGGTCGGTCTCGCGTCCATCCTCGCCCAGGTAGGTCAGCTCGGAGTGCAGCTCCACGCGGGAGCCCACCACGCCCGCCGGGACTTGCAGGCGGAAGTACACGTTCCGCTGCTGGCCCGCGAAGAGGTCGCCGAGCGGGATCCGTATCCGGCCGCCCTTCTTCTCGGCAGGCAGCCCGCCCAACAGCTCCGCCTCGACACCCTCCTGCGTGTAGACGTCCAGAGCGGCGTCACGCGCCACGGTGGCCAGCAGCTCGCCCAGCTCCCGGCGGAAGACGCCGGGAATCTGCTTCGGGCTCTCGATGAAGTAGAAATGCCCACCGCCGTGCTCCGCCATGCGGCTGAGCAGGTGCTCGTTGAAGTCGATGCCGACCCCGAAGGTGGAGGTTGAGACCCGCCGCGAGTTCAGTTCCCTGGCATGTTTCACTATCTCCTCGGGGTCTGTAAGGCCGTGGTTCGCGAGGCCGTCCGTTAGCAGCAGCGCGCGGTTGACTCCCTCGTCCATGAGCCATTCCGCCACTTCCGCCGCGCCGCGCAGCCAGCCGCCGGCCAGGTCCGTCGAGCCTCCGTCGCGGAGCGCCTCGATGCTCTTGCGCATTGCCTTCCGGTTCTCGAGAGTGGCGCGCTGGCTGGGTGCGAGCAGCAGGACCTCATCATCGTACGCCACGAGCGCGACGCGGTCGGGCTCTGAGAGCAGGTCCAGCACATGGCAGGCGGCCTGCTTAACGAAGGAAAGCTTTTCGCCCGCCATAGAGCCGCTGCGGTCGATGATGAGCGCGATGTTGAGCGGCGGCCGGTCTTCGCGCGCGGGCGCCTTTGCGGCGGTGATCGCCAGCTCGACAAACCGTTCCGTAGCAGCGGACGCGTCTACCAGGGCGCAGTCCGTGCGGATGGCCAGATTCAGGGTATTGCTGGACATGACTCCTCTCCTTCCGGTCCCTTCGGGACTACAACGACTATCGAAACCGCCTTGCCTGCTCCACAAGCTGCTTCACCAATGTCTGGAGGTCTGGGGGCAGCGGCTCCCGGACGTGGAGCTCCACGCCGGGCGCAAGAATGGTCCGCTGCCACTGCTCCGTTGGTGCCGACTGGATGCGCGTGCGCCCGGGCAGTATCCCGGCGGCGCCTCCGGACGCCGGATCGGAGCGTTTCTGAGTGGACAGCAAGCGAGCGATGTACGCCGAGGCACTGTCCCGCGTCTGGGGCGGGGCCGGCGCGTGCGCCGGCAAAGCGCCAGGCGTGGGGGACGCGGCGGACTCCGTATGCTGCTCCAGTTCAGAGAGCATGGCGCGCACGCCGGCTTGGTCCAGCCCCTCGATGCGGCGCCGGATCTCTCCAAGCGGCAGGTAGGCGTCCTTCAGGCGGCCGATGAGGCGCAGCCGGTCCAAGTGCTCCACGGTGTAGAGGGCATACCGGCCGTCGGTCTCCGGCTGGGGCAGGAGTCCCTCGGCGGTATAGAACCGCACCGTGCGCGCCGTGACGCCCGCCCGCTCCGCCAGCTCGCCAATGGTGTACCGTGTCTCGCTCACAGTGTGTCGCTCGCTCCGTCTTTGCTCAGGCCCTTGCATGCTGTAGTGGTATATCCGTAGGGGCGGCCCTGTGTGGCCGCCCGTCCGGTGGGCTGCGGGCGGCCACACAGG
>CAYNFH010000110.1:0-20873 GCA_964396385.1 uncultured Chthonomonadaceae bacterium
GGAATCCGGAGTCGCCCGCTCGCCCGCGCGCCCGCTCGCCCGCTCGCTCTCCCGGAAGCCGTCGGCCAGGAGGGTGGCGAAGCGGCCCAGGAGGTCCTTGACGCGCTCGGGATTCGCCGGGTTGGCGGTGGGCAGCTTGGCAGCCGCGCCCAGGCTCATGCCCTCCGCCACTTTGCCCGCGTACTCCGCCATCTTCCATTCGTCCCCGTTTGGCCCCTGGGTCTTGACGCAGACCACCGCGTGATCCGGCATGATCAAGCGGAGCTCCGCAACGTCCGCGGTGGCGAAGTCCACGATGTGCTTCTCCCTCCATTCGGAGGGCGGCTCCTCGGCGTCGCGCGGCAGGTTGTCATTGATTGTCACGATGGGGCCGCCCGGTCTCATAGCGAAGTAGCGGGTGAGGGCGCCGTCCACGGTGCGCTTGCCGATGAGCAGCGTTTCCTCCTTGCCGTCCTTGAGCTGGAAGCGCGCGTATTCCAGCGGGGGCGCGAGGCCGTACTTCGGCGCGTCCGCCGGGTTGTCGCTGATGAACGCCTCCGCGCGCAGGCCGGAGAGCAGGTCCAGCGAGCGCTCCACCCGGCCCCGGTCCGCCGTGACTTTGAGGGGCTTGACCATCTTCCAGGAGGCGGGGCCGGTGGCGCGGGTGAGGCGGACCTGGTGCAGGAAGACGGGCGACCGAGGACGGGGGACGGACGGATTGCCTGAGATAGAAGGATAGGAGCGGAAGAGAATGGAGGTCACATCCTCCGGTACGAAGGCGAAGAGGGTCTTCTCGCGCAGGTCGTAGAGGGGGCGGTCCAGCGCGTTGAGGACCTTCTTGTCGGCCAGGAGCACGCGCGGCTGCCCCGGCTTGCGGACGAAGACGTACTGGTCCGTGGGGTTGGCCTTGCCTATCTCCAGCTCCTGGCGCGCAAGCCCGGCGCCGACGATGATGCGCTGCGGATTGACCAAACCGTAGGAGGCGAGCTGGGACTCGGAGGCGGGGAGGGTACGGTCCACCTTTGCCGTCGCCACATCCTCTACCAGTTTGGAGATGGTGAGATCGTCCGCCTGGGTGTGGAGCGGCTGCTCCAGGGTCCACTGGCCGCCCTCCTTGCGGCAATCTACGCGGCCACTCTTGCGGTCCAGCACCACCTCCGTGGCGGCCTCCGGCTTGAAGGGGAGCAGCTTGGTCGTCGCTTCCTGCCTTTTCGCCTCGCGCTCGCCGCCCCGCACCTCGCCAAAGTAGACGTATCCGCCCAGGAGGGCGACAGTCGCGAGCAGGAGCCAGGTGGTGAGGGAGAGGCGCTTCATCTATCGCTACACTGCGCGGCGGCGCCAGAAGACGATGGCGGCGCAGAGGAGCGGCGCGGCAGGCATGCCCAGGACGGTGAGCCAGAAGACGCCGCGGGACTGCTGCTCCGTCAGCTCGATGCGGTGGTCCTGCCGGGGCCGCGGCGGGATGGCGATGAGCTGGTCGCCCTCCGCCAGCCAGTTCATGCAGTTGAGCAGGAAGTCGCCGTTGCCACCCCTATCGAAAAGGGGGTTGCTGACGAAGTTGGAGCTGCCGATGGCCACCAGCCGCGCCTCCCTGCCGGTGGTGGACATACGCGTGACCGACATGGCCACGCCGAACGGTCCCTTCTTGTCCGTCTTGGCGTTGAACTGCGTGTGCCGGCGGCCGTCGCCCGAGTACGGCTCTGAGAAGCTGTTCTGGCCCGTCATCGCCAGGTACTCCGGTATGGCGTCGCCGGGAGTTGGGTTTGCTGTGAGAGAGCGTACCAGAGGGAAGAAGGTCATCTGCCGGAAGTCCTTGGTGATGGGGCTTTGCGGGTTGTAGTCGGTCACCAGGGGCATTGCGGGACCGGCGCCGTAGGCGCGGCCCGCGCCGCTCACGTCCATGATGAGGTCCTGCTTCTCCTGAATACCCCAGTCGCCCAGGAACTTGGGAAGTCCGGCCCCCGGCGCGGGATCTACCAGGACCAGGAGCTTGCCGCCCTGCTGCATGTAGCTGTTGATGGCAGCCATCTCCTGCGGGAGAGGCTCCTTGGCCGGGCCGGCGATTACCAGCACGGAGCAGTCCGCCGGGACCTGCCCGCTGCGGGCGAGCACCAGCGGCTTGACGACGAACGCCTGGTTCTCCAGTGCCTGCCGCAGCCGCAGGTAGCCGTCGGTCTGCGGGCTGTTGATGTCCGCCTCGCCGTGTCCCTCCAGGAAGTAGACGGTCTTGGCGCCGCCGCGCACCACCTTGAGCACGGCGTTGGTGAGCTTCTCCTCCGTGAGGGTGAGGCCGCGCTGGCCGGTCTGCTCCGCCTCCACGCGGATGGGCGGACCGGGACGGCCCTCCACCTGGAGCACGACGGTGCCGTAGGAGGTGACGCCGTTCTTCTGCGCCTGGTCTGGATCCTGGTCCGGGTCGATCATCTCGTAGCGGAAGTGGCGGGACTCGTCCGCGTAGCGGCGCAGGAGGTCGGCGGCCTGGGCGCGTCGGCCGGCGGGAAAGAAGGCGCGGGCCAGCACGTCCTGGTTGAGGGCGTGGAGCGCCTGCTTGGTCTGCGGCGAGAGGGTGAAGAGGCCCGCCTCGGTGAGATCGAACGCATGGTTGTGGCGCGCGGCGAGAAAGTTGAGCAGCGCAAGGACCGCCAGGAGCAGGACGCTGCTGACCACGGAGTGGCCGGCGTACCGCGCGCCGCGGGTCCTGACGCGCGCCTGCAGCACGGCGCGCCGCCCCGCCGCCCACGCGCCCACTCCGCCCGCGCCCAGCACGGCCGAGAACCAGCACCAGCCGTCCCACGCCTCGTTCACGGTGCCGCGCCAGACGGCGAACAGGAGCAGGGCGAGACCCGCGTAGCCGGGCCAAGCCGCGCCCCGTGGGGCGAGGGAGGAGGGATGAGGGATGAGGGACGTGTCCGGATTCGGGGTCATCTGGTCCTCCTCATCCGCGCCACCGCTGGGACTCGATGGAGCGGTGGGCCAGGAATAGCATGAACATCGCGAAGGTGAGGTAGTAGACCACGTGGCGGGTCTCTATGACGCCGTTGGCAAAGTCGGTCAGGTGCTCCACCATGGAGAGATAGCTGAGCAGGGTGCCCCACCACGCGCCCTCGCCGCCGGCCACGATACCCAGAATCCAGAGCAGGATGGTGAGACCGAAGGCACCTGCGGCCGCCACCGTCTGGTTGGAGGTGAGGGAGCTAACGGCCAGTCCCAACGCGATGAGCACCATGCAGAGCAGCAGCATCCCCACGTATCCGGCGACGATTTGACCGACCTCCGGGTTGCCGTAGTGGAACAGAACGGTCGGGTAGGCGGCGGTGGGGACCAAGAAGAGGACGCAGAGCGCCACTCCCGCAAAGTACTTGCCCAGCAGTAGCTGCAGGTCCGTGATGGGGGCGCTGAGCAGCAGGTCCAGCCGGCCGGTGCCGCGCTCTTCACTCAATAGCCGCATCGTGATGATAGGGGCGAGGAAGAGGAACAGCTCGGCGGCGATGCTGAACCACGGCCGCATCACGCCCATGTTGACGTTAACGACCGGCGGGACCTGATTGAACATCATTGCCTGCTCGGTAGCGCTGGCAGTGATGAGCTGGAACCGCGCCAGCAGATTGTAGAAATACCAGCCGGAGAGGGCGAGGAACCCCACGAAGAGCGTATAGGCGACCGGAGAGACGAAGTAGGACATCATCTCGCGGCGGGTGATGGTCAGTATATTTCTCATGGATGAGGGATGAGGGATGAGGGATGAATTCCAGATTCCGGGCTCACCTTGTCACCCTGTCACCTTGTCACTTCCGCGTCTCCGGTCGTAGCACGGACGAAGACGTCTTCCAATGTGAGGCGCTCGACGCGCATCTCCAGCAGGTCGAAGCCGGCGGAGATGACGGCCTTCGCGGCGGCGGCACGGGCAGATTCCGCTCCGTCTGTCGCGAGATGGGCCGTGGCGCGGGAGGCTCCCGCCCGGCCGGCGCTCGCCGCTACGGTGGCGATGCCGGGGACGGCGCGGAGGCGGTCTTCCAGCTCCCTGGCGGGGGCGCGCGCCTCCAGGATGAGCTGGGCGCCGCCCGCCTGCCCGGTGAGGCGCTCCAGGCTGTCCTCCGCCACAATCCGGCCGCGGTGAATGATGGCAACCCGGGTGCAGACCACACTCACCTCGGCCAGGATATGGGTGGAGAGGAGCACGGTGTGGTCGCCCGCCAGGCCGCGGATAAGGTCCCGCACCTCGATTATCTGGCGCGGGTCCAGCCCCACGGTGGGCTCATCCAGGATGAGGGCCGGAGGGTCGTGCAGCAGCGCCTGGGCCAATCCTACTCTCTGGCGGTATCCCTTGGAGAGCCGGCCGATGAGCTTGCGCCGTACGTCCGCCAGGCCGCAGCGCGCCGCCACCTCGCCTATGCGCTCCGAAATCCGGCCGCCGGCCATCCCGTGCAGCGCGCCCGCGAACCGCAGGTACTCCTCCACGCTCATCTCGGGATAGAGCGGAACCTGCTCCGGCAGGTAGCCCAGCGAGCGGCGGGCGTCCTGGGATTGCTCCAGGATGTCGTACCCCGCGATGCGCGCCGTGCCGTCCGAGGGCGCCAGGCAGCCGGCGAGGATTCGCATGGTGGTGGACTTGCCGGCGCCGTTGGGGCCCAGGAAGCCCAGGATCTCGCCCTTCTCCACGCGGAAGCTTACGTCCCGGATGGCGGCGGTCTCGCCGTAGTACTTGGTAAGGCCGGAGGTTTCGATCATTTGGTTGAGGGTTGAGGGCTGAGGGTTGAGAGTTCCCGAAACCCAACCTATGTACGTGGAAACGGGGTGGTATGCGTTTCCAGGAGAGGATTATATCACGGATGAGGTCAGGGGGTGGTTACGTCGTAGACGACGAAGGCGGTGCCCCAGCCGGGGGCGCGGCCGCGGGAGCGCGAGCGGTGGGGGCCGGCAGAGCCGCGGGCCACCTCCTCCGCGTGAAGAGAGGGTATCTGCTTTTCATAGCTGGGACATTCCTTGCGGCAGCACAGGGCAAGAGCGGCTGGGACGGAGCCAGATGCCGGATGTGCTGCCGGCGCGTCCGGCATCCTGCTCCGCGGTTTGTCCCAACCGAGACAAGTCTAGCGAATGGCCGTCACAACAACGTCACACGCAGGCTAGCCACGGGTATGGGCGCTGGGGTCCAGGTCTTTGACCTTCTCCCGCACCTCCCTCTTGCTGGACTCGAAGGTGAACGCCTCCAGCGCAATGTCGAAGCGCTCGGGATCGAGGAGACGCGGGTAGAGGAGCAGGGCAGCCTCTTTACGGTCCGTGTCGAAGGTGTAGGTCTTGAGGACCTCGCGCGCCTCACCGCACGTGAAGCTGCAGTAGCCGTACACCAGCTTCATCAGCGCGGCCCGATCGCTGTCGAAGTGCTGCGACTTGAGCGCTTCGGCCAGGATGGCGGCCGCGCCATAGGAGCGGCCCGCGCGCCTGCCCGGGGCCACGGAAGCCGCCGTGAGCTCCGGGATGTCGTCGCCAAGACGCGCCGCCCGGTGCTCCACGTGCGTGAGAAACCCCTCGATGCTCATCCGAGTCCGCGCGTCCAGGCTGGCGGGCAGCAGGTCGCGCACGGCGCGGACGTCGCGTGAGATGGCTCGGGCGTCCTGCACCATCCGGTTGCTCAGGAGGATAACGGCTTCGGCGGTGGGGCAATCGGCGGACTGCGCTGCGCAGAGGAGCGGTGCGGCCATCGCCAAGGCGATAGGGATGGTCCAAATGGGTCTGCCCATCTTGGGGCCTCCTTTCGGTCATTCTGAGCCCGCGCCGGGCGTCTACCGGCCTTCAGTCCAGAGGATGCCGCGGCCGTTGCCCAGGAGGAACACGAGCTGCCGGCCGCCCGCGCCGCCGTTTACGCGGTAGCCGTACTCCTGCGGAGCGGCGTTGTCCCACAGCAGAACCAGCTTCCCGTCGCCGGCGTACCAGTGGCCGGACTTGTTGGTCACCTGGTCGCCCGTGTCGATACTCACGCCAGCCCCGTTGGCGATGGTGCGGCTTACCTCACGGGACATACAGGAGCCGTCCGGCCTCAGGACCAGCGTTTCGTGGTGATCGCTGGCGCTGCTGGCCTGGAGGCGGCCGACGTTATCGTGGGCGTCCAGGCCGGTGGTGCCGAGCCGGTTCCAGGCGCCCACTACGGCCGGATCGCGCTTGCCCTGGTCCGTGGAGAAGCTCTGGAACATCTTCAGCAGCGTAGGCTCGCGCTTCTCTATCAGCTCCTTGGCGCCGATACCGGTGAGGCCGATGGCGCTGCCCTTGGCTACCCCCACGTAGGCGCGAGCACGGGCGTTCTGGCCGCCCTCCCACGTGAGGATGATGCCCGTGCCGGCGGCGATGTGGACCTTCTCCACCGGCCCAACGCGGTGCAGCAGCGGTCCGAGTTGCGCCATCATCTGCTCAATGGCCGCAACGAGACGCGGGTCGTCCGGGCTGGAGATGCCGGGCGCCGGCTGCCCGCCCAGGATGTACACCTCCCGCTGGTCCGCATTTGGCGGGATGAGCTGGTAGCCCGCGTTGGGGACCTCCCGCACGGTCCAGTCCCTGGGGTAGCGCATGCTCAGGCCGACGGGGTGGCGGAGCAAGTTCCAGTCCGGGTCGCCGGGCGGGGCGCCCTCCCCGGCGGCCGAGCCCTTGGCCAGTGGATTGGCGGCCTGCTTGCCGGAGCGGTCCAGCGGATTGACCTTGCGGGGAGCGGCCGGCGTATCCCGCAGCAGCATGTAGGTGTTGTCGCCGCTCTTGACCAGCAGGGTCTTGGCGTCTGCTTTGGCGGCGAAGTCGAAGCTGTCGTCGCCGCTCTTGAAGACGCCGCTCATCACGCCGTCCTCCTCCTTATGGGCGGTGAAGGGGTAGCTCTTGTCGTCCAGGGTGATAACCCCCTTGTAGGTAGAACCGGCGGCTTCCACCACCACGGTCATGACCTTGCTAACCCACTTGCCGAGGAGGGGGTCCGCGGCATCCGGAGAGGCCGCGGCTGCGGCGAGGGAGAGCGCCGCGAGCGCAGGGGCAAGCACGCAGACGAATCGAAGGGACATGGTTGGGACGCTCCTTTCGTTATCTGGCTCCCAGCCTAGCGGAGGAGCGTCACAAGAACGTCACGGGGAGAAGAATGAGGAATGGAGGGTGAATCCGCGCATGGGGGACCGGCGGCTAAGCCCGCAGGCGTGGGCGCTCGGCCGAAGGCCCGTCAGCCGCAGGGTTCAGCCTGCGCCGGTCCGGTGGCAGGCGCACGGAACGGCGCCAGGGACGCCTCCAGTGCCTGTTCGAAGGAGAGGCAGCGGCCTGCCTCCACGGCGGCGTTGTAGGCAGAATCGCCCAGACGCGCGCGGGCGGCGGCAAGATGGCGATCGCGGAAGGCGCTCGGCTCCAGCAGTGACGCATCCGCGCACGCCTGGAGCGAATCGGCGGCGCCTGTGAGGAGCGCCGCAAGCTCATCACGTCCCTGGAATGCATGAAGCGTGGCGAGCACGAAGAGGGTTCCGGGACCGTTGTTGGGATTGAGCCGCAGCGATTCTGTGAAGTAGCGCAGACCGGCCAGGTGGCTGCCGCTATACAGATGGGTGAGGGCCAGGTCGGCGAAGACCTGACCCGTGACGCGGTCGATGCCGATGGCCTGGAACCGCTCCAGGCTCTCCTCCAGGTACAGTCGCGACTGCTCGTACTGGGCTGTCTCGCGGTAGACCCAGCCGAGCCGCTGGAGCACGCCCGCGTGGCCGCCACGCTCTCCCATCTGGTCGAACAGTTCCAGCGCCTCCTCCAGCGCCGCGCGGGCAAAGGCGTAGTCGCCCAGCGCCAAGCCCACTTCTCCCAGGTAGAATAGGCACCACGCGATTCCGCGCCGCTCCTTCAGCTCGCGGCGGGCGGCGAGGGCCTCCTGGAAGAGGGCGCGGGCGCGTAGCGGGTCCTGCTCATACGCCAACACCACGGAGCCGAGCCGGTAGAGAGACTGCGCCACACCCCGGCGGTCGCCTATCGTCTTGCGGACCTCGAGCGCCTCCCGGTGCAGCCGTGCCGCGTCGGCGTAGTCGTGGCAGTTCCAGCGCGCTGCCGCCAGCTCCTCCAGCGCCAGCGCGCTGCCGCGGGGGTCCTCCAGCTCCCGCCAGAGGGCCAGGCTCTCCTCACACAGCCGGCACGCTTCCTCACCCGGCCCGGTCTCGGTCAGTACCAGCCCGAGGCTCTGGAGCGCGCGGGCGATGCCGCGCCGGTCTCCCAACGCGCGGGCGATGGCCAGGCTCTCTTCGTGGCACCGGCGGGAGTCGGTATAGTCATCCTGGTACGAGGCCAGGCGGCCGGCCACATCCAGCACGGCGGCGCGTTCCGGTATGCCGCCGAGCGGCGCCGCCAGCGCCAAGGCCTCGGCCGCCCAGCGCCGCCCCTCCGTCATGTGGCCCCGGATCGCCCAGAACCGGCCTAGGGCCGTGACCAGCCGGAGGGCCATGACAGGATCAGCCGCTTCCATAGCCCAGGCCAAGGCGGCACGAAGGTTGTCTAGCTCTGCCTCCACCCGGTCCAGCGCCGCCGCCCGCTCCTCCGTATCGACCTGCCGGTCGGCCGTCTGGGCGAGAGCCAGGAAATAAGAGGCGTGCCGATAGCAGAGCATCGCCCGCTCTTCCGAACCAACCTGCTCCCAGCCGAACTCCCGCAGTGTCTCCAGCATGGTGAAACGGACCTGGCCGCCCAGCTCCGGCGTGGTGATGAGCGAGCGCTCGCGGAGCTGCTCTAAGAGCGGTAGGGGTGAGGGGGTGAGGGGGTGAGGGGGTGATTCCGGAGTCGTGAGTCGTGAGTCGTGAGTCGTAAGGCTGGAATCCGGATTCGCCTGCTCGCCCATGCGGCCGCCGGAGCCTCGCCCAGTTCCGGATTCGGAAGGCCGCAGCACGCTCGGCCGCTCCCCGCAAATGGCCTCCGCCGCCTCCGCCGTCCAGCCGCCGCGAAAGACGGAGAGGCGGGGGAAGAACCGCTGCAGCTCCAGTGGGAGACTCCGGTAGCTCCAATCGATGGCCGCCCGCAGCGTGCGGTGCCGCTCCGGCAGGTCCTTGCGCCGGCTCACCAGCAGCTCAAAGCGGTCCTCCAACTGCTCCAGCATCTGGGCCGGCCCTAGCACTGGCGCGCGTGTGGCCGCCAGCTCGATGGCCAGCGGGATTCCCTCGAGCCGCGCACACAGCGAGGCGACGCTCTCCGCATTGTGGGCGGTGAGCTGGAAGTCCGGCCGGACCTTCTGGGCGCGGTCCAGGAAGAGCTGGACGCTGGGGAGCAGAATCAGGCCTTCAGGTGTTCGGGTGTTCAGGTATTCAGGGATGGGAAGCGGCAAGACGGGGAGCTCCTGCTCGCCCTCGATTCCAAGCGTCTGACGTGAGGTGACGAGGCAGGCCAGGTCCGGCACGCGGGCCAACAGTTCCGCCACCACGGACGCCCCATCCTCCGCGATCTGCTCAAAGTTGTCCAGGAGCAGGAGGGAGGGCTGCCGCGAGAGCCGCTCTACCACCCACTCCAGCGGATCCGTGTCCGCCGCCCTGCCGAGGCCTATCGCATCCGCCACCCGGTCCACAATGAGCCCGGCATCGGTCACGTCCACCAGCGGAACGAACCACACGGCTGCGCTGTAGGCCGCGCTCAGCGCCCGGCCGGCCTCAATGGCGAGTCGCGTCTTGCCGCTCCCTCCAGGCCCGGTCAAGGTGACAAGGCGTGAGGGGGTGAAGGGGTGAAGGGGTGAAGGGGTGGCCGATCTGTGATCCTGTAGGGGCGGCCCTATGTGGCTGCCCATTTCTGCCCTGCCGGCCAGCAGCTCCCTTATGTGCGCCAGCTCGTCCTGGCGGCCGAAGAAGCGGGTGAGGGCGATGGGGAGCTGCGGGCATGGCGGCCTGCTGGAGGACGGAGGACGGAGGACCGACGGAGTGTTGGAGTGATGGAATGACGGAGTGATGCTCTCGGATCCCGTCCCCTTCTCCCCTTCCCTCTCCGTCCTCCGTCCTCCGTCCTCCGTCACACTCCGTGAAAGCTCCGCGAGGCGGCTGCGGGCACGGGCGGCCAGCTCCGCCAGGGCGCGCTGCTCCGACACGATCCAATCCTCGTACAGGCCCGCGAGTAGCTCGCCCCGGTAGAGACGCACCGCCCGCTCCAGCAGGGCCCATTCCTGCGCCGGGTCCTCCGTCTGCCTGGCAGCCCGCAGCACGGCCTTGAACTCCGCTACGTCCGTACGCACCGCCTCCGGATTCAGCCGCACGCAGCCGCGGTCTGCCTGAACTACGCTGCCGGCAGCCACCCCCGGCAGCTCAAGCTGGTGGCGCAGAGAGGAAAGCGCCGTGCGCAGGCTGTGGCGAGCGGCCTCCGGGTCGTCATCCGGCCAGAAGAGGTCGATGAGCCGCTCGCGCGGGTGGGAGCGGTCCAGGTGGTAGGCCAGGTAGGCCAGAAGCGAGGCGGTCTTTTGCGTGCGGAAGCGGGTGATCTCACGCGGTCCCTGCCGGGCTGTGAGCCCGCCGAACAGCTCTATTTGCCACGGTTCCAGCAGCATGACGGCGCCAGCGGGGCACCGGCACGGAGCAGCAGCGCGGTCCGGCCGGCATCGGATCGCGCTGCTCGTCTATTCGAGATTTTGAAGGTGCCGTCCTCCACGCTACAGGGACCGGATTCCGGGGCTCGCACGTCCGACTCGTCCGACTTTCGGACTACTCCGATTGCACCTGCCTGTAACCTGTCCCCTGTAAGCTATTCCGGCGGTCCGTACACTTCCTGCTCCACCTCGCGGATGAGCATGTCGAGGATCTCGGCGGGGCCGTGCCCGCCCCAGCCGCGCTCCTCATCCACCCGCTGCGCGGCGGCGTAGGCATCCCGCAGGGCCTCCAGGTAGGCCCGGTTAGCGGTGGTGTCCAGGAGGTCCAGCGCGACTTCCGGCGGGGGCGCGAGCTCTTCCATGGGCTCGGCGCCGGCTCGCTCCAGGTCGTTGCCTACCAGGATGGCGGCCTTCATGGTGAATTCCGCCAGGGCGAGCGCGTCCGCCACCTTTCTCTCGTGAAGGCGGTCCCGAAGCGCGAACATGTTGGATCGCACCCGCTCCGCGAAGGTGCGCCAGGCGTTGAGGTCCTCCAGGGGCACATTCATAACGGGAAGAGGATACCCGGTTGGCGGATGAGGGGGTGAAGGGGTGAAGGGGTGAGGAGGTGATTCCGGACTACGGACCGCCGTTCTACTGATTACTGGCTACCGGCTACTGACTACTTCTCCGGTACAATGATCTGCCCGCATGGCGGGGGGAGGAGGCGCGATGCCGCAGGTCCTGGTGGAGGATCTGGTGAAGACGTTCCGGGTGGCGGAGCGGGAGGCCGGGACGTGGGGCGCGGTTCGCGGATTGGTGCGCCGTCGGTACCGCACCGTGCGCGCGTTGGACGGCATTTCGTTCCAGCTCGAGGCGGGAGAGCTGGTGGGGTACATCGGCCCCAACGGGGCGGGCAAGTCCACCACCGTCAAGGCGCTGGCGGGGATCCTGGTTCCGGATTCTGGCCGGTGCGAGGTGATGGGCCGTGTGCCCTGGCGCGAGCGGATCGCCCACGTGGCCCGGATCGGCGTCGTCTTCGGGCAGAGGTCCCAGCTCTGGTGGGACCTGCCGGTAGTGGAATCGTTCGAGCTGCTGCGGGACATCTACCGCGTGCCGCAGCCGGACTACGCGGCGCGTCTGGTGGAGCTGGTGGAGCTGCTCAACCTCTCCTCGCTGCTGGACACGCCGGTGCGCCAGCTCAGCCTGGGGCAGCGCATGCGGTGTGAGCTTGCCGGCTCTCTCCTGCACGCCCCACCCATCCTTTTCCTCGACGAGCCGACCATTGGGCTGGACGCCGTCTCCAAGCTGGCCGTACGGGACTTTGTGAAGCGCCTGAACCGCGAGCGGGGCGTCACGGTTATCCTCACCACCCACGACATGGACGACATCGAGGCTCTCTGCACGCGCGTGATCCTCATCGGAGACGGCCGTATTCTGTCGGACGGGACGCTGGAGGCGCTGCGGGCGCGCGTCACTTCCGAGCGCTGGCTGATCGTGGACCTGGTGGACGCGCGGGAGCCGGTGTGCGACCCGGACGCGGAAGTGATCCGTAGGGAGGAGCACCGTGTCTGCCTGCGGTTCGACCCGTCGCGCGTGGCCACGGCGGAGCTCATCGCGCGCGTCACGGCGGCCCATGCGGTTCAGGACCTGTACGTGCAGAACCCGCCGATAGAAGAGGTGATCGCCAGGCTGTACGAAGAGGGCTAGCGGCCGGATCGCACCGGTCCGAGCGGCGAGTTGCGCGGAACCTTTTGCGACCTGTTGACGGAAAGTCACAGACGATTCTCTAATGGGCCTCAGAGGAGTAGGGGTATGAAGGAGATATGGGTAGATGCGTACGGCGGGCCGGAGGTCCTCTCACTGCAGGAGGGCCCCGAAACCACCGGGAAGCTGGTCCTGGGCGTCTGAGCCCGTGGGCAGGCTGGCGGTCACTACCCGAATCGAGGCGCCGGTGGAGCGGTGCTTCGACCTGGCGCGGGACGTGAAGGTTCACTGCCGGACGGCCGCGTTCACCGGCGAGCGGGCCGTGGCCGGGGTGACTACCGGCCTGCTGGAGCTGGGCGAAACCGTGACCTTCGAAGGCGTGCACTTCGGGGTGCGGCAGCGGCTGACGGCGCGCGTGGTGGAGCTCGACCGGCCGCGCAGGTTTGTGGACGAGATGGTGTCCGGCGCGTTCCAGGCCTTACGGCACGAGCATGTATTCCGGCCGGACGGCAGCGCCACTGTCATGGAGGACATCCTGGTCTGGACTTGCCCGTTCGGTTTGCTGGGCCGGCTGGCAGATCCGATAGTGGCGCGGCACCTGCGGGGCTTCGTGGTGCGGCGGAACGCGGCGCTGAAGCGGATGGCGGAGGAGGCGGCGCCGTGAAGCCGACAATAGGGGCATGGCAAGAGCGCGGAAATCAAGCACGGTGGACGGGCCACGCTGGAAGGAGCAGATCCGCGCTCTGGTTGAAGAGGTCCATGCGGTCCACAAGGAGCACCAGGCCATCTGGACCCGGACATATGAGTCGACGAAGGGGCACGCGGCGACCAGCTTAGCTTATAAGGCGGCGCAGCCTCAGGCTGAGCGCCTCCGCGCGCTGCTGGAGGAGCTGTTCTGGAACACGCTGCAGCCGGTTGAGGAGCGGATGCTGGCCGGCGATGCCGTCGCCATAGACCAGATCATCGACTTCCTGGCGGTGGACCTGCCGGCCTTCCACTGCGGATATGCCAAGGAGTGGTACCTGCGCAAGCTGAAGTCCCTCCCATTACGTATCGACCAGCAGGAGCGGCTGCGCGGGCTGGCGCTGGAGCAGTGCCGGACATTGACCTACCGGCGCGAGTTCCGGGAGTGGTGCCGGCTGATGATCAGGCTGGCGGACAAAGGATTTGTGGAGGCGTTATTGCCGCTGACGGAGAGCGTGCACGGCTTTATCTGGCTCAAGTCCAACCTGATGCTCTACAAGGTCCTGAACAACCGTCCTGAGCTGCGCCAGTATACTGCCGGGCGCCCGTTCTCAAGATTCGAGTGGCACCCGTACCCCAAGTGGAAAGTATAGGGGTCGTGTATCGCCAAAATCGCCTGATCCGGAGCATGGATATATGAAGCATGTCCAACGGCGGACGCCCGCGCGGAAGGGCCGCGGGAAACCATACTCACCGGATCCGGCGAAACTGGCGGATCGGGAGCGCAGGCTCCTGGAAGAGCAGGTGCGCGCAGTCATTTCCGCGTCCCGAGGAACGAAGGGCCGCTTCAGGAATCTCATGGAAGAGGGGCTCAAGGCGTGCATCGAACCGCCCGCGGCTGCGTGCGTATACACCGGTGCGACCATTAGGGCAGCGATTTGGACGGCTTCCATACGATACATACTGGTCTCATGAGGGGTGAGCCGAACAGAAATGGTAGGTGATACGCCGGACAAGTCGTCGGGGTGGAGGTTCTGGCTGTATGTGGTGTCCGCCGCCGCGGCGTGTGCATCAGTGGGATTCTTCGGCGGGTGCAACGCGGATGCGGCGGATTCGGCTATTCGGGGAACGTACGCCGACCGATTCGTCTTACCGGGGTTGATCTCCGGCGTTGCCATCGGGGTGCTGGTGGCGCTCGGGGAGCAGCGGACGGCGGCGAGGTCCGATCATGAGCGGCGCGCCGCCCTGCGCAGGCTGGCGTATGGAGGCGCGTGGTTGACCGTTGGCGTGGGGACGTTAGTGGCGGCGACCTACGTGAATAACGATACCTGGCCCTGGAAGCCCGTAGACCTACCGCTGCGGGTGGACCGGCGCGACGCAGTTCGCGCGACCTTCTCTACGTTCTCCGGCGGAGATTATAACGTCCTCCTGGAGTACGATTCGAAAGCAGCAGCCGACGATGTGGCACTGCCCGATGTGCAGTGTACGGTTACGGGTCCGCCGGGTTTTCAAGAGCACTGGATGCCGCAGGACAGCGGCGGCTCACAGCTTGGCGTGCTGCGGGCGGTGAAGGGCCGGCGTTACACGCTCACAGCGCAGGTGGTCACGCCCTCGCCCGCCTTGCAGGCCCGGCATCCGCACCTGGAGGTGATGAGCACCTATATGGTGAGCCAGCACTATCTTCAGGCCGCCATGCTTTACGGCGGCGGCGTCATCGCGCTCCTGATCTCCGTACCGCTGCTGTACTCCTCCCTGCGCCAGCTCCGACGGGATGGCCGGTCCGCGCCACACTGACAGGAGGAGCAGCCGCCGCGGCTTGACGGCGACCACCCTTCAAATATAGCCGGTCTGCTTCAACAGGCGTTTGAGCCTGGTGGTGTTGAGCGGCGTATCCTTCGTTTGGTTCTGCTGCATGGAAGAGTAGAAGTCGTACATCAGGCCCATGACGGGCCGATACTGGAGGACGCAGGCCACGTATCGGCGGTCCAGGCTCAGCGTCCCGGCCGAATCGATAGCTTCCAGGTTGTTCAGCAGAAGGGTGCGGATCTCGTACCAGTTTGCGTCACGGGGCGCGCCGAAGCGGTCCAGTAGACCGTGCTTTTCCGCCTCGGGCAGGGCCTCGTATGCCTGGTGCACCACGTATCCCATGCACGAGAGGACCTCGCCGTAGTCGTAGTAGGTGTGCGACTTGAAGAACGCGTGCTCGGCTGGCGAGAGGTCGGAGCACTTGTCGAGCGCCAGGCCGAAGTCGGTCAGGAAGACGCGCCTGCCGTCCGTCATAATGTTCCAGAAATGCGCGTCGAAGTGGATGACGCCGTGTTTCCTCAGGAAGTCGATGGCCCGGCGGAGCTCCTCCAGAACGTGACTCATACGGCCCGGATTCTGCTGGAGCCAGACCTGGAGCATATAGGGGACGTGCTCCAGGAAGAGGACCAGCTCGTGGTTGGCGGCGGCGCGGTCCAGCATGTACCGGCCGATGTTCTCGTCCCCGCCCCAGTACTCGACGTACCCCTTGTGACGCTCCATGTCCACCTGGGAGCGCTCGCCCCAGAAGCGGACGATGCGGTAGTGGTACATCAGCGGGAAAGACTCGGTCTGGCCGGCGAGGACCCAGTTGGTGGTCTTGACGTGGGCCACCAGCTCGCGCCAAACGCCGAAACCGGCGGAGCCGACGCCGTAGTTATAGTATGTGGGCAGGTTGTACAGGTTGCGGGTGGAGAACTGGTTCTCGTGCTCCCGGTCCGTGACCGGGATGCGCTTGACAAAGACCTTCTGTCCGCCCACGTCCAGGGTGAGGTTGCGGCCCCAGCCGGTCGAAGCTTCGGTACCCTCGAACAGGGCACGCAGGCGCGCGTCGTCGATCTGCGCGATACGGGAGCTCAGATCGAAGTAACGCCGCCGTCTGGTTGTGAGAGTGTAAGTCATGAGACATTGTCTCGAATCTGGCGAGTCCGAGGCCGCGGTGAGCGTTGCCGAACGGATCGTCCAGCCGCAACAGTCGGAGGACTCCGAGCTGGCGGCGGTGGCCCTCGAGATCCGCCGCCAGACCGTCAAGCGTGGATTCAACGCCGGGATAGCGGCACTCCTTGCCATAGCTATCGCAGGCGCCATCTGGCTGGTTATGTTTATGCTGGCAGTGGATGGCGCTGTCCCTGCGCTTCTGGCCCGCGGCTGGGTTGCCGCAACGGTGAGCGTCCTCCTGGGCGCGTTTCCCGTCTACGGTGTGTTCCGCGACCTCCAGCGGCGCGCGGAGACGCGGCGGTCCGCGCAGAGGCTGACGGAGGCACGCGACCACCGGCACATCGGCGCGCTGGTGGACCTCCTGGCGTCGGAAGATCTGGTGACCCGCCGGCAAGCGGAGAATGCGCTCATCCGTCGTTTGCCGGAGCTACGCGCCACGGACGCTTCCCTGCTAACTACCAATCAGCATGGGCGCCTCCTGCGCATCCTGAGTCTGCACGTGGAGAACCCTCTCTGGAAGGACGTGCGGGAAGTCTTCAAACCAGCCAACGGGCGCGCGGTGGAGCTGCGGGTGGCCATCCTCAAGGCGCTGGAGCAGGTGGGCGACGGGCGGGCATACATGGTGGTCCGGGGCCTGGCGGAGAGCAAGGGCCGCTCTCCGGCGGAACGGCGGATCCAGGCGGCAGCCGCCGAGTGTTTGCCGTTCCTGGAGCGGCGGGTGCAGCAGGAATGGCAGGGCAAGACGCTGCTGCGGGCCGCGGAATCCAGCTCCGCCGAGGACCTGCTCCGGCCGGCGATCGGGGCGGGTGACCCGGAATTGCTGCTGAGAGAGTCCGAGCAAGGAGCGGATTAGCGCGGCACGGTGTTTGATCACCGGCGTTACATCGTCCAGAGCGTGTTGCCTTCCGGGTCACGGGCTTTGATGGAGGGTGTGCCGTCATCCTGGAGCTGGATGAAGAGGCGCATATTGCGGTCGTGGTCCATCAGGATAATGGAGGGAGTTTCCATGCCGCCGATAAGGTTGATCATGAAGCGGGGGGTGCCGCGGCTGTCCGCCATGGCCAGGGTAGGGACTCCGTCCTCGTTCACGCCCATCATGCAGCGAATACGCTCGCTGGCTCCAAAGACGCCGACAGAGATGAAGTCGCCCTGCTCAAAGATGGTAAACCTCGTCTCGCCGTTCCGGTCACCGATGCGCAGGGTGGGCACACCGTCCGCGCTGACGCCGATGGCGACGCGCTGAGTGCCGCTGCGGTCCCCAATGGCGAGCAGCGCGCCTTCCTCCGTGGCCTGGAAGACGGCGCGCTCCCGCCCCTCCTCGTCTACCAGGGTGATCTTGCGGGTGCGGATCTCGTCCGTATTGTCGGGCATGAGGGCTCCTTGGTTGAAGGTTGAAGGCCGGATGCCAGCGGCGATCCCTTGCCTGTAAGGCTGCTTGAGCCGGTGAGCTTACGTTACTGTACAACGTACCTTCAACCTTCAACCTTCAACCCCTCTCCTCGCACCTTTCGCTATTCCCGGTAGGTCACACAGCGATGGTTTCCGGCTACCTCGCCATAATCTGGAATGCATCGTTTTGTCTCCGCCTCCGAAAAGGCAAACCTGTTGTGAAACAGGGACGCAAAGCCTACGGACGTGAAGGACAGGGGACAGGGAACAGGGGATAGGTGACAGGTGCGGAATCTCCGAACCCTGTAACCTGCAACCTGTAACCTCTAACCTTCCCCCACGTGGCCGGGTTGCCGAACAGGCGAGATCCGCGGTTTGAGCCGCGGACCAACGCTTAGGAGGAGCAGCAGACATGCAGATCCGGTCACTGGTTGTAACGGCGCTAGCCGCCACGCAGATTTGCGCCGCCACCCTGTGCGCCAACGCACAGACCGACCGCTCGCTGGAGGCCAGGATTGCCGCCCAGCAGCGGGCGCGAGTAGCCCTCTCCCACAGGTTCTCCACGGGTCAGAGAGGCGTTATTGCCGAGGAGCTCCGCCAGGCGGAGATGCGCGCCCAGGCCGACGCGCGCCGCTGGAGCGGCATGAGCAGCCGCACGGGCTCATCCACAACCCTCACCCAGCTTCGCCAGATGGGCGCGTACCAGGCTCAGGCCGAGCGTGCCTATCTGGGCGCTATCTGCCGGAAGTACCGGCTATCGTCCGACGACATGCTTGCCATCGTGAGCGAGTCTCAGCAGCGGCAGGCGTGCGCGAGATACTGATGGCGCCCGTACGCGGCAAGAGCCGCTTTCTAAAGCGGGCGGGCCGCTTTGCGCTGGTCTATCTGGGACTCGACTTGGCGGCCTCCTGCACGCTGGGAGCGCTGTGGATCCAGCGCTCCCCGGCGGATCTCTCCGGCCGGTGGGTGGACACCCGCATGAACAAACAGCTAGTCATGCGGCCGAACCACTCCGCGGAGGTCGGCGCGGTCAGCCGGACGCCACGATACAGCTTGAACTGGCGGCTGGAGGGCGAGAGGCTGTACATGCACAATGAGCGGCGCGACCTCGCCTTCCGATGGTCCCTGAACGACGGCGGAAGGCGGCTGCGGATCGTCTCGGATGACGGGCGCGTAGAGGACTTCCTGCGCGCAGCCGAGCCTATGCGCGAGTAGCGGTCGAGCAGGCATCTAGAATTGAGTAGGCTTAAGAAATCCCCGCACATCGTACAGCAATAGGAATGGGACAGGTCGCCAGAATAAGGTTACGGACGGTTCATACAGCCCCTGACCGGGGCCACTCCGCTGTGAGGCACATACGTTGTCTCCTGCTCGGTTGGACAAATCGCCATCGGAAGGCCCGGGTGCCTTCCACAGAACATTCCTTCGCAATCGACAAAGGCAAACCCGCGCGAAAGCCGGGGACGCAAAGCGATGGGCCTGAACGGCCGGTTGAAGGTTGAAGGTTGAGGGTTGAGGGTCTCCGGACACTCACCTCTCACCTCTCACCACTCACCTCTCCGATGGTTGCCACGTTACCGAACTGCGGCGATTTCGAAGGAGACATCTCAGATGTACACCCATGATACGGTTGCGCGCCGCCAGAGAAGGCGCGGCGCCATCTTGTTGGGGACACTCTTGTTCATCCTGATCGCGTCCATCCTGCTGCTGGGCGTCGGGACCATGTGCACGTCCCACCAGCAGGTGGCCCAGTACGACCTCCGCTACGCGCAGGCGCTGGATCTAGCCGAGGCCGGCGTGAACAAAGAGCTGAACAAGATCAGCAAGGACTACAAGACCGCGGACCAGTCTCCTGGAACCGCGGTCGCCCTCAACGGCGGCACGTACACCACATATGTGGTTGAGCGCAACTCCGACGGCAGCGATGGTGGGGCGTGGAGCTACCCGGACAACTGCTACATCTACTCCACCGGCACCATTGGGGGGGTGAGCCGCACCGTCAAGGTCTCAGCAAAGGGCTACAACGTGATGAACAACTACACGCTGTTCGCCATGAACTCCGGAAACCTCACGGGCAACATCACCATCAACGGCAACGCAGGAACGAACGGCTCCTTGACAGTAGGCAGCTCCAGCACCATCAGCGGCGGCGTGGACCTGGCCGGTGCCGGAGCGACTGAGAGTGGCGGCAGCGTAACCACGCGCCGCCTGCCGGAGCCCCTGAACTGGCAGACGGTGGACCAGATCGCGTACCAGTATTACCCCAACAGCGGCAGTACGGCTCCGGGCGGGCTGGCCTATTTGGCGACACACAATTCCAACGCGCTGGCCAGCCCGGCGCTGAACCCTATCGGAACGTCTGCATATGTTTCGGGCAGCCAGACTCTGTACGGTTTGAGCGGAAATACACCAACGGACTACTATGTTGCCAAAATCGACGAGAGTGGGAACAAGGCAATCACCTTCGACAACACACTGGGCGCCATCAACCTGTGGGTTGGACCGGATGGGGCCAGCACCGTACTCAATTTCGCCGGCACCACCAAGGCGACGACCACCGGCTACTATCCCGTAAACATCTTCATTGCCACCGCAACGTCGCTGAACCTGGTAGGAAACGCAACACTATATGCCAACATCTACTGCTACAACAAAGATTCGCTTGGCAACCCGTACGGCACCATCACCGACTCCGGTACGCCAACTATCTATGGAAACGTGCTGGCGAACACGGTGACCATGAACGGCACCGCCACAATCACCCTCAACGCTCCTACCGGCGTGGGAGGCTACACCGGCTACTACGGTAAAGACAACAGTTGGCAGGAACAGAACCTGCGGTACTGAGATCCGCGCGAACAACGAGAGATTGAGATGAACACCAAAACCTATGTAACGCTCCGCGGCGCGGAACCCGGTCGTCAGACAAGACGACGCCGCCAGGGCGGATGGAGCATGCTCGAGCTTACCATCGCCATGATGTGCGCCACCGTGCTGATGTGTGGACTCTATACGCTTGCTCGCAGCAGCTACGACTCCCAGTGGGAGCTGGTTAACCAGAATAACGCGAACCTGGCCGCCCGTCAGGGCGTGGACTACCTGGCCGATCACCTGCGCGGCGCGTACACCGTCAAGTCAGCCAGTACCAGCGATATAACCATCGCCGACTCCGCCGGCAATCAGACTCGCTTCTATTGGAACAGCGCCGACAATACACTGTGCACCTCAGGTGGGTCCGGCGGCACCAGCACCAACAGCACGGTGCTGCAGTACAACGTGCAGTCGCTCACCTTCACCTACTGGTACTGGGTGACGGCAACGGGAACGTGGGCCAGCGTCCTGCCGCTTCCGGCGGACCTTACCACGATAGGTGGTATCGACATCAACGCAGTGATTAACGTGAACGGGTACCAGAAGCAGGTGACCAGCTCCGTGCACCTGCGGTACTGCAAGTATCCTCAGTAGATTAGGGGTCACAGACTACAGGGAGCAGGGTAGGGACTTCTGTCTGTCTCTCCTGTTCCCTGTTGCCGTTTACCTGTGACGTCCAGCCACCACGCACTGCAATTCCGGAGCTCGGGCAGAGGAGTGGGAGGCGCCGCGCGCGAAGAACACCCCGACCAAC
>CAYNFH010000111.1:0-20515 GCA_964396385.1 uncultured Chthonomonadaceae bacterium
GAAGCCCGCGCAGCGGCTCGTTATGAGGGGAGGCGGAGGGGGCGAATGAAGCCCCTTCAGCGGGAGCCTGAGGGCCGCGCCCTCGGAACCAGCCTCGTGGTGGCCGCATGGCAGGCTCCGCCGCCATCCTGGAAGAGAGGTTCCCAACGGCCAAGTGCGAGTAAGCGGACACCGACACAGCAAGGGAGACCTGGTCCTGGCGCAATACTACATGCCCAGGACCGGCGAGTCCAAGCCGACGCGGATGCTCGTGCTCTCCACCTGGCCCTTTTAGCGCGCGCGGCACGGACCACCTGCTGTGCGCCCTGAACCAGGCAGCCTCCATGGCCTCTTACGCTGATCTCGTGGCGGATACGATGAACGTCAGACTAAGCGGCGGCGATGGAGGTAGGAGAATGGAGGCGCTCCAGCCTTTCGAGCAGCTTTTCGAACGCCTCTTCTGCGTCGTCGCCCGAGACAGTCTCCATAGGGAGAATAGTGATCGGTACTCCCTGTTTGGTCCAGGCATCCGGCAGGTCGCTGAGTTGGACGGCGTCCAGATTGGCCTGCAGGGGCCATGTGACATTGCCATCGTGAAAACAGGTGTGACCGTGGACGTGATCAAGCCATCCCAACATGGTCGGATGCTCTACATCGCCAAACACAACGGGCCTGAAGGTCCTTGTCACAACCATTGCCGGATTCCTTCCCGGGAGAGCCTCATTTGCCGGTAGAATGCCCTCCCTCTGTCCAATTCTACCAGTGTGCATGCTGGAAGCGCAACGCTCCAGGTAGACAGCAAGAGGCCAAGCACGTCCGGGAGGTCATCTTCCCTCAAGGGGTTGGCGAATAGGAAGGCCGCTGCTGATATCTCCGTTCCCAGGGCTCGCGCCCACGCCTCCCAGTATCCCGCTTCCTCCCAACACGCCTTGGCGTGGGCGCGCCAGTAGCCGGGGCCGGGCCGGATAACGTACAGTGGGGCCCTAACTCCGAGAGTGCCGTAAGCCATCAATTCCTGGTACTCGTGCCAGTAAAGCGCCCGCGCCGCCGGGTGTCCTCCCGCGATGGCGTACCAGACGGGATCGGCATTCACGAACCTGCCTTGAACCACGTGCATGTACGCCGCTACATTGGCGACCTCGTCCCGCGAGACGGCGTAGTGGGGAATCACGCCCCCCGGATCCGGCCCAGAGAGCACATCCGCGGCATGGTCGGCCTCCTGCTGCGACACGCCTCTGCTGGCGAGCTCGCGCTCCAGATCATCACCGTACACAAACCCATGTCCCCGGGGCATGGCTGGAGGATTCCGCGTCTCGGCCGCTGCTTCCTTCAAAATGCCCGCAGGTGCGTGTGACCGCCGGTGGGCAGAGCCAGACGCGGCTGGTCCACAGCGGCGGAAGTTACCTCTCGGCGTGCCAGTCGTCAGTCGTCAGTCGTCGGTCGTCAGTCATGGGAACCGGGAGTGAGACATTGTCTCAAATTGTATATTGGCGCGGCGGTGCCAGATCACCCCCCAACCCCCTATGAGGGGGAGCGTTCGAGGGACGCGGGATTCCCACGAGATCTTGTAGCTGTGGCGGGCCTGGGGACCGGCAAGTAAGTGTGAGCCGGCGTGAGACACTGTCTCAAAATAGCTAATCCAGGCGATGGGGAGGAGCGGCGGCGCCGGATTATGGATGCGATTGGCTACAGGAGCGTGTGCGGTATTGGGTAGAGGCTGCGTAAAAAGCGAAGAAAGCGTAATAAGGGGTGTACAGCCCCCGTTTCAAGCTCAACCGGGGAGGAATCCGATCTTGCGGGAAAAGCGCGGTAAGCGCGGTAAGGGTGCAGGTTTCGCCCATGCCGGGCTGGATGGACATCCTCTATACAGTGCGCGCAGCGTCTTCATAGTTCTCCGCCCCTAATACGATCTCCCCCGCCACCCGCCTTTTTGCCCGCCTGGGCTTCCGCGACGGGACCGCCCGCCCCTGAACCGATGGCTGATTTCTGATGGGTGACGGCGGATGTGGCGCAGATTCCGGAGTACATCCGAGTTCAGCCATCCTACATCCGCCATTGGTTCGGCCGGTAGAACGACAGCAGCTAGCCGGCGTAGGCACCAGGTCAGCGGCAGCCCCGGACGCACGAGAGATATGGCGAATCTGGCGTTTTGGCTCTTACGCCTCACGGCACAGGCTCGATGGATACGTCGCCTCCAGCCGTGACCCGCATGTGCAGATCCGAACCATGCAAGAGAGCCATGCCTACCAACGGCGCGCCCTCTGCCTCCAGAATCAGCACGTCCTGCCAGCCACCGTGCCAGTATACGGAGCCGCGGTGGTAGTGCATCACGATGACGTGTCCTGCCGCCAGAGTTGCCTGGGTCGGCGCCTCGTACGGCAGCCCGAGTGCGGAGATCACTGTGGACGGCAGTGTGACATAGTCCGTAAAGCCCGTATCGACAACCGCGCCTACGTCCGCTTCGCGGCCCGCCGGCCCTCGGACGCGCAGCGAGATGACAGCTTCTCCACCACCAGTAACCTGCCCGGTGATCATGGCCTGCGGAGGCTGCGTCCGCCGATGCTCACGGCCGTGTCATAGCCCACGCGGCGGATGTACGGTACAGCTCCCGGACGCCTGGCCTTGAGGCGATCTAGTGCTGCGAGGTTCTCCGTCCCAAGCTCGTAATCCCCGCTGCTGATGTCAATTGCCAGGAACTCTCCGTTGTGCTCCGGCTCCAGGGCATCTTGAATAGTCTCGCGGTACAGCTCTTCGCCCCGGCGAACCACTTCCTCGTCAGTCAAGAGTGCCTGTCTCATATCGATCCTCCCGCGCGCCGCTCTGAGGCCATTCTATCATATGGATCCATACGATCTCCCCGGCCACCCGCCCCTGAACCGATGGCTGATTTCTGATGGGTGATGGCGGATGTGGCCCGGATTCCGGAGTACATCCGCGTTCAGCCATCCTACATCCGCCATCGGTTCAGCCGGTAGAAGGAGAGCAGCCAGCCGGAGTATGGCTCGAGGAGCAGGTTCGGGAAGGCGTCAATGATGTCCGGGTCCAGAGACAGCTCCACCGCCCAGTTGTACGGCCCGCCCTCCCAGTAGACGGAGGCTTCCGCCTCGTCCCATCCGCCCTGCAGCACCCGTTCCCGGTCCCACACCTCCGGCCCACTCCGCGCCTCCGGTCGGTACCCGTGCTCTCTGCGTAGCATGCAACAGATCACCTCCGCAGCCTCTACCGGCGTTGCTTTCGGGCGAACAGGGAGTCTCTTGGCCGACCGTAACAAAACTGAGTTCATGAATGCCCCCCCTGGCCTACCTGAACGCTCATGCGTTCAACGGAGCCTCTGCGAAGTCTTGGAACGCCATCGTCTCCGGCACTTCGCACCGCAGATGTTCCTCAAACTGCCGATATTCCGCGTCTAGCGTGTAAAGCTGTTCCCATATAAGCTGCCGCAACCGGATGGCCGGAGCGACACACCACCGCAATAGCTCCTCGCCAGTGAACCCCCCGTGCGGAAAGAGAAGCTTCAGAAGGCCGCTTGCTATCGAGCGGACTGCCTCCTCGTTACGGCGGTACGGCCGGTCGCCGCACAGTCGCACGTGCTTGGCACAGAAGTGATCCGCTGCGAGATCGTTACGCAGAGCGATCAGAGCGTCCCCGAAGAGGTCTGACTTCAAGCCTACGGAAGACGCGAAGCACTCGCTTCCTAGCTTGCGGACTTCCCAGCCGGGAATTAGGCCCCGCAGTCGATCCAAGAATGCGGTCTCCTGCAGGAACTTAGGCAGTTCCTTGATGACAGGATCCAGCAGCGGCCGTTGCTCCTGGTCGAGCGCGATGTTGGCCAACAGCACGAGGCCGCAGTCGCTGGAGAGCTCGTGCAGGCCACCTCGCGTCAGGCGGCCATTCGCGAGGTAACCCTTCAGGCCGCCAACAATCTCCTCCGGCTTCTCGAACTTGAGGGTCTGAACCTCGTCAAGCACAACCACGGCGTACCGGGCCAGGATTCCGGGGAGACCATTGGCATTATTGACGAAGAGAACGGCGGGAGAGACATTGCCCGCACTGATGAGCCGGACCATGGGGCTGATGTTCTCATACACGTAGCTCTTGCCGGTCCCCTTGGGCGCAAGCTCGATCAGGTGCATGTTCTTCTGCACTAGCGGCAGCAGCCGACACAGAAGGAGCATCTGCTCCGCTTCATTAAGGGCTTCGGGATTATAGCCCATGGATATGAGCATCAGGGAGCGCCACTCCTCCAGACTGAACTCCCGCCGTGCCTCCTTCCAGAGGGAAATGTCCACGGTAGCCTGCATCGGCTTGAACGTTACAATGGCAGCGCCCTCTTGCAGGGACACTAGTTCTGCGACTCCCCACATCCCCTGCTTGAGCAGCGCGGGGAAACGCTCCACAATGTGTTCGGAGATGTGCGCATCGTCTATGCCGACTTGCGTGAGTTTGGCGATCTGGTCCTGCCGCTTTCGCTTGAGGAAGACCTCCACTTGGATCGGAGTGAGGATCTTTACCATCTCGCCCTGCCGTAGCCGGAACTTGATCACATTCTGATCATCGGGGCCGGGGATCACGCGCTCCGCCCAAGACTGCACTTTGGCAGCGTCCTCCGAAGATAAGGGGCCGGAGCCAGGCACCACGGTGTCAAGCACCCACTCGGCGACATAGGCCGGTATTCCGCGCCGCTGGAGGTGACTCATCGGCAGCCGCCGCTTATCGATCGCGAGCGAGCCGAAGACGCGCGTTACCTTCGCATCGAGTGCGGAAGATTCGCGCGCAACCGGGGTTGCGACCGGTGGATCCGACATTCTATAAATCTCCCAGCAGGTCTCCGAGAATGTCCTCCCGGGCGTACATCTCTTCGGATTCGATAGTCACTGTTGCCTGGAATTCCCACCGCGCTCCGCTTTGCTGTTCCAGCGTCACGAGGGCTGACGCCCTGCTGGCCTGAGCCTTCGTAGGCCAGGAGTCCACCGGCACCGGCGCGTCTAGACTAGATCGCGGCGCTGCCGTGCCAGCCAGGCCCGCGCGCTTAGGCGGCGCATCCCCAAACCGCAGGCTCAGTGAAACGAGCGCCAGCGGTATGTCGCCAGCGTTCTCCAGGTGTAGATTCAGCTCGCCCGGGCTTCCCGCTCTCCCCGCGCCGGTGAGGCGGCATACGGCGCGAGGCTTAGTGCGGTCACGAACAAGCTCCACCCAGGGGACGATCACCTCTTCCGGGTAACAGCCACCATGGGTGAATAGCTCCGTACCCCGCCTGCCGTCGGCGGTAATGAAGCTGGCATCACCAAGAATGATTGCGCAGTCGTCTGGCAACTGGAATCGCTGAGCCTGAAGGTATGCAACATCGCCCTCCAGAGCAACGCCACTTTGATCGAATATCTTTGCAGAGCTCCCCCACGCAGCCCGGCCATGCGCCACCATGCCATCCGGCGGTTCCAGCGCTCGGACAGACGGCCCGAGTAGCCGGCCGTGGTCTGTTGTGATGACGCATCGAAGCGGCATGCCGTCCGGAACGGCCAGCATCGCACCTGCGATCTGATCTGCCAGGCGTATGAGCTGCCCTCTGGCGGCAGCCACTACGGACGGTCTGTCCGCCTGCGTGTGGTATGTGGAGTCAGGCTCTAGCACGCTCCAGACGTAGACATCCCCTGGAACTGCGGTTCGCATCCGTTCGGCTGGGTCCTGGTTCCGCGGGATGCTTTGCACGGACGAGAGCGAAGTGCCGCGGTCCGCGATAGCTACCGCTGGCGGAGCGCCACTCTGCAACGCGGGTTTACAGAACATGGTGATGGTAGGCAGCGGGGCCAGTGCCGCACGATGGGCCTCCACCGAAAGCCGCAGTGAGGACTGCTGGAGAGCACGAGCTAGAAGTTGGGAGTCCGGATAGTGCATTCCATCCAGTATCACCCACAACGTCACACCCTCAGCGGCGCCGGATTGTAGGTTCCCGGATAGGGTGAAGGTCAGCTCCGCATGCCCGTCCCCTCCGTGCAGAGCCACGGGGTATGCGGCAAGGTACCACTCGGCAAACTCTCTCGCAAGCTCCGTCACACGCTTTCGAGCAGAATCACCGCCATGCTCGGCCTGCCACTGCCTGAACGGAAGGTAACATTCCAGGAACCACGCGAGAATCTCGATGCGAGAGGAGGGGACCGCGCCCGGGTCCTCCGGAGGTACCAGGTTGCGCAGGCGGGATCCGTAGGAGGCGGGCAAGGCCAGCTCGAGAGATTGAATAACCTGTAGAGAGACAGCCTCGGTATGGCGTGAGTAGTAGCCGTATGCCTCCTCGGCTATAACCTCGGCAAGGCGCGAAGGGATAGGTCGCGCGCTGATCCGCTCGTAGGATGCGCCACCGCTTTGCTGGATCTCCACGCTCCACCGCTCGCGGACCTGACGGAGTAAGTTGTCGGGAACGTCTACTGGGAAGGGGCCAAGCTCGCGCATGAGCGCGTCCGCTCCTTCTCCGAGACCAAGCCAGTCGTTCAGAAGGCGGCACGCAGCCTCGCGGTTCGACGCGCCATACAGCCCTTCCTCCGCAGCATCACATTCGGAGGCCCACCGCTCCGCCTGTAGCGTAACGAGTGGAGAGACATATGGCGCCACCAACTGGTCTGCAAGCCATAGCAGCCACCTTGCCGCGTGTGCCCGAGAAGGATGAAGGTCCCACGGCCCGGAAGGGTAGACCGCTTGCAGGATTCCCCGGACGGTGAGAGACTCCGAAATGCGGTCCAGGTTGGTGCCCAGCGCTGCCTTTAGCTCCGTCGCCTGCGCCACGGTGAGCGCGGGACAGGCCCTGCGGAGCGCAGCGACGGGCGACTCGATTTCCCGATATGCGGTACCACGCCCGCGCAGGAAGGTTTCCGCCCATCTACAAAGCGCCTCGCCCCTAACCAACAACGGGCGGCCGGAAAGCGCCGTGTTCAGAAACTGGGCTTCACTCTCCACCACGAGGTAGGCAGACGGAGGGTTTCCGTCTCCTTGCCGGTCAAGGAGAACAGCCGAAGGTGTAGCCGCCGTCACCGCTCCATCTCCTCGGATATTGTCAGCAATTCCGCCAGACATTGGGCGCGGCGAGCCTTGTCAACTATCTTACGAAAGTGCAGGGTTACTTGCAGCACTTCGTCCGCATCGAGCCGCTCCTGGACCCGCTGGCGGAACGCCGTCAATTCCGCGGTACATCCGTCAGGTAAGAACGGTGGCTGATTATCTAGTTCCCGGAGGAGGAGGTCCGGCTTCACGTCCCGGGCATTTTCCCGCTTTAGGTCCTCCAGCCACTGTTCGGCGCTTTGTTGCTTCTTTGCTACGCCCTGCTCTACCGCCGCCCGCGCAACTTCGAATTGCGCGTGTTGCTGCGCGCTCAGCAGCTTAGCGGATCGCTTCTCTATGTCCTTTAGCTTCTTGATCAGGCTCCTTGCTTCCGCTGGTGACTTGGGGTCCAGGCGTCCCAATGCATCGACCTCGCGGAAGCACTCTTCCAGTTCCTGCGCGCGTGCCAGCGCCTGATCCAGCGCTCCTTGCTCCTCCGTTCCGGCGTAGCGGTCCAGTCGTCTCTGTATCTCAGTTTGCAGCTTGCGGGCCTGGTCGACGGTCGCCAGGGCATCTACGTGGGTCTGGAGCTCGCGAGCAAACCGTTCTTCGCGTTCTATGGCGCTCTCTAGCTCAATGGCCTTGCTATCTATGACCGCCTTGGTCTGCTCTAGCTTTGGCCGAAACTCCTTCAGGGCCTGGCGGTCCGCCCTCATTTGCGCCAGCGGTGCCGCGGCTGAGATTGTGCGCACGGCATTAACCACCCAAGCGTCTTCCTGCTCGGCCTGCAGCGCCTGCCGTGCGCTGAGAAGCTCCCGGAGGGCGGCGTCTACACGGGCGACCAACTCCTCCCTGCCCGCGCCCTTCACGCCGGCTCCTATAGCCTGGAGCTCCCGCCGGTTCAGGTCATACTGCGTTATGGCCGTGAGCTTCTCCCACTTGCGGCACTGCGATTCGACCACACGCGTCATCCTGCCGATTACGGCTTCCTTCAAGGCGGATGGTGCGGGAACTTCAACGCCCACTACGCCGAGTGCGGGCAAGCTCTCGATCTGACGCAAGCTCTTCACCAACGCCGCCAGCGCCGACGCATTTTGAGCGGCCTCCTCTACCTCTTTGGCCTGCGCCACGTACTGATCTGCGACCTGCACCGCGCGTTCCAGCTTGTTGGCCGCACTCTGCGCGCGCTTGCGGAGCCCGTCCTCTTGCTGCTCATCGCCGGCAAAGAGGGCTAACTTGCTCCTCAACGCTTCTGCCTCAGTGCGGGTAAGCTGCTCAGGCGCGGCCCTAGAGACCGTGTCGGCAAGCTGCTCTATCTCCTGCACGGCGGCCGAACGGTCCTTTAGAACGAGCTTCAGCTCGCACAGCTTGCTTATGAACTCTCGGGGTCTATCAAGCTGCGGATAGAATTCGGCGAGCGAGGTGGCGTACTCCGTGCTGGTGAGCAGCTCAATGTCGGAGCGGTGGTAGCCGTACCAGGCGCAGAAGAGGATCGCTAGCTGGTTATAGTCATAGCCAAAGGGTGGGTTGAGAAGGGGTATAAGGGCGGCGCGCAGCGGCTTTGCCTCTTCGCCCGCCGGGAATTGGCTGCTGATGAACTCCCAGGCCGCTGCAATGCGAACAGACGTAGGCGGAGTGATCGAGCGTTCGACGGAAAGGATGCCCCAACTTCCTGTAGCGCCGCGGGCCAATACGTCATTGACCAGGTCTCGGGCCACCGGCGCAACGCTCAGGGCCTGGGAAGCCTTGGTCAACGAGTCGTCCGCCACGTGGCGGCACACCAGGTTGACCGCCTTGCGCAGGTTGGTGCCGGAGGCGGCTCTGTACTGGGTCTGGAACTTGGGCGGGCTGGACTTGTACGCCTCCTTATAGCAGATCGTCAGCGCGCGTCGTACAGTCATGTTGCCCACCTGCGCCTCCGCGCGGAAGCGTGGCCGGTACGGTAGGGGCACGACGTAGGACGGGCCGTCCTTAATGTGCTCCAGCTCCGCATCTACAGCGCCAGTGTACCGGCGTTCCACGTCCTGCCGCACTTCCGCAGGGTGCTCCCGCTTGATTTCTACCGGAAGGTTCTTTAGCTCCAACTCGCGCAGCACGTGCGCCTCAAAGTACGGGCGCGGCTCCGTGGGTATCCCAAGAATCACGGGCATGGGCGTGCCGTCCAATGCCTCGTCCAGGGTGCGCTCTGCATTAGCGCGTACCTGCTCCAGCTTTGCCTCGGTCTCAGGGACAATCCAGATAACGGTGCCCCTCGGCTCGTCCACGATTCCCTTGCGTGGGTCCCAGCGGAACTTCTCCGCGAAGCGCCGGATGTTCTCCACGGAAAAGTAGCGCGCCGGCAGGACAACCTGCCTGGCTGCCAGGTCTTCTGGGTGGCCCCACGGGCAGCCATCCACCGATATGGGCTTGAGCCGTCCGCTCTCTTGCCAATCGAAGTTCAGGCGCATCACCTTTGCGCCGTCGAGTTGCTGGTCGCCTATGCGTGCGCGGATGGTCTCTTCCAGCTTGGCGGCTACCGCTCCGGCGGCGTAGAAAGTGTAGGCGGCCTGGACCTCGTCAAACCGGATGTAGCCGCCGCCGTGCAGCTCTTCCAGCGCCGTCTGGCACTCTTTCTCGACATATCCTGTGAGCTGCGTGATCGCCCTCACGTACCTCCGGCGCGACTTGAGCTGTCCAACGGAGTAGAGCAGCATGGCTTTGAGTACCGCCAGCTGGATGGGCGGGATCTCCGCGCCGGCCTGGTCACGCGCCGCCTGGTACTGGGCGTACTCTCGGTCGGCAAGCATGTCTGTGAACCAGTCCACAAGAGCTACGGGGTAGATCCAGTTCGGGTGGCCATCTACGATCGCTGGCTGGCCGCTGACCTTGCTGAGCGACTCGCACACAAACCCAAGGACCGAGCGAGGGTTGGTCCGCTCCTTAAACCCCACGTTGCAGAGGAGGGCGGAAGTCAGCGGGTGAAGTGGGAAGCATCCCTTGGTGAGCACCTCGAACACTATCTCCGGACCCCACTTGACGTCCTCGTAGACGGGAGCGACAAGCTGCATGGTGAGATCGGTTGCCGTTTGGCACGCTTCCAGAAAGTCGGGCTGGTCCAGCAAGCTTTCCCAGGCGGCCTCATCCTGCTTCAGGTAGGCGTCGAGTACGGTCTCCAGCGAGGAATAGAGGAGCTTGCGCTGAGGGTACGGAAGACGCTCAAGTTCCTTTGTAATATCGTCCTCCCGATCGTCCAGCAGTGAGTCCCTGGCCGCCGAACGGGCGACGGAGTCCGGATCATGTTGCGAGAAGGCCAGGAAGACGGCCCGGCCCTGCCGGTTAGCGATTCCGTTGAGCAGATCCTGAAGGGGAGTTCCCGCCCCTCCCCTGCGCCGGTCTGCGTAGCGGCGGATAAAGGCGCTGAATTCGTCAAAGAGGACCACAACGCCGGAAAGCGGCTTGCCGTCCCCACAATAGGTGTCGGTGACCCACTCCACTACCTGTTGCAGGCTAACCTCGGTTGCCCAGTCGGGTAGGTCGCCCCGCACCCACCGAAAGACCTCCCGACAGGTGTCATAGACGGCAGGGTCACGCTCAGCGACCTGCTTCCGAAGCTGCGCGACGTCTGTTCCATGCTCCTGCAGGCAGCCATTTGCCGTTGTCTCCTCCTCTGCCGAAAGGGACTTGAGGAAGCGCTCCGCTTTGGGGAACCAGAATGGCAGCCGGGCATCGGGCGCGACCGCCGCCTCGCGGAGTGCAAGCTCAACTCCCCGGACAAACTGCTGGTCCAGACTGGCGGGCTGGTCTCCGCGTAGCCGGACGATGAGATACGGAGCCCGGCCCTCCTTGAAGTCACGGAGGCTGCGGGCGACGGGAGCGTCTGCCGCATGATCGATGTTGTTAAGGAGCGCCTGCACCTCCGGGCTGTCAATGGGCTTGCCAAAAAAATTTGCGAGCGCCAGTGCCAGGTGGCTCTTGCCATGCCCATACGTCGCGATGGCGACGTAGCGGTTCTCCCGCGGATAGAGAAGGGTGGTGGTTAGCTCCTTCAGGAGGTCGATAGACGAGATATGCCCGGCGGTAGCACGCTGGGTGAAGATGTACCGCTCGGAGAGAGCGAGGTTACTGGGGTCGGAAGGGTAGGCGTCCAGCCGGACGTCGTTTACCAGGTCGGCGTGTTCAATGGGAGCGACAACATCTGAAATCGTGGCTTGCATGGTCGTCCTTCACTCTGGAGCCTCTACGAGGAGCGCCGTGCGTCCCGCCGATCTCCAGGCTTCGAGGCTTTCTCCCTGCGGGAGGAGGTGTCTGGCCTCGCGAGGCAGCGTCAGGAGAAGCGCGCGGCGCCGGTTCGGGAGGTTATCGAACAGGTTCGTCCAGAACCTATCCCGCTCCAGCGTGTCCATTCGCGCGAGGGCCAGGTCTATATTATAAACCAGGAGACACGGACCATGCTTGGGGCTATCGCTCAGGCTGCTGAGGAGCTGCTCTTCCCGCTCGGCGGAGATTCCCGCGAACTGGGATCCAGGGGCTACCGCCCGGCGCAGGATTTCCGCGTAGTCCACGGCGTCTACGCCAAGGCGGGCAGCGACGTCCGGTTCCCGTCCTAGTTGGTCCAGTGGGAGCAGGAGGATCCCCGTGCGGCACCGGAGTGCGGGCCCCTTCAGCAGGGCGACGAGGGAACGAGCGGCGTGCTCACTCATAGATCCGCGCGAGGAGGTCGTCCGCGCTCGCCCAGAGGCGCACGACCGTGTAGGGAGGAACGCGCCGGTAGACCCCCACGATCCCGGTCGTCTGCATTTCGCGCAGAATCTCGCTCATCTCGCCGCTGTTGAGGAGCAGCAGGGAGGTGGGGCCGCCAGGCTCGTTTATCGCTTTCATCTCCACAGCCTTCACCTCTCCCCACACCCCTTCCCAGTAGTCCGCGATCGCATACGCCACTACCGCTGTGCTGGGCCGGCTCGGATCGGTGACTTCATAGCCTGACTCGCCATCCTCGGCGAGGATACGCAGTGCCCCAAGGCCCTCCGGCAGTGCGTATGTCCGTAGGAGCGCGGTTGCGGCTTCTCGCACGTGGCTCGGCTGGGGCCCTGCTCCTTCTTCTTCCATCTTCTCCTGAAGTATGCGGGCCAGGTCAGCAGACGTCAGCGCGGTGCCAGGATTCAGACACGTGCGGACTGCACAGTTCCAATAGGCGGGCCCATGCCGGTGTGGTGCACATAGGTGGTAGTGCATCACCCACTGTGTAGCCGGCTCGCTAAATCCGGAATCCTCTTCGTAGGCAAGCCTGCCGAACGAAGTCGGAGCGTTCCCTTTGTCGGAAATGAGCCCGACACCCAGCGCGTACCTGCGCGCTGAATGCACCTGTTCCGTGCCCAAGGTGGTCTCTTCACGGAGGGTGTCGTCGCTGACCTCCCCTCGTTCGACTGCTGTAGCCAAGACCTGTCGGAGCGTGACACGGGAAAGCGGGAACGTACGGTGAAATGACAAGCCGAGCTTTGTGACTGACATAGCCATCCTATGGCCGGGGCATTATAGATCGCAGATCAAGCAGGCGCGCTCTCCGTCCTCTTCGTCGGTCAGTACCTCGGCCAAGGATCGGTTGCACTTCATGAGACTGGCCTCTGCCATGCGGCGCGCGTGCTCTTCTTTGATCTGAGCAATGCGTTCCGGCCGGCGGAGCTCCTTCAGGCTCTCTCGATGGACCCATGAGTAAGATTTCCCGGTAGCCGGGTCGTCCTTCTCGTACTCCATTGCCTTTTGGAAGAGATCTGGATGATTCTCGAGCAGACCCACCCACTCGATTCGCTGCTGAAAGAAGCAGAAGTAGCAGCCAGATCGTGAACGCCACGCATAGTACGCAGGGAGGCCCAACCCAGTCTCCTTCAGGATTCTCTCTACGTCCTGCTTTGTGATCCCGTCCTCGATGAACGGGTACCGGGCAGTGATATTGGGCTTGCTCGAAATGTACCCCTTACGGTTCTCGTCGGCGCGGATGCCAATGTAATTAACCACCCGGTCGTCGCCCACATAACGCTCGAATGGCTTGATCTTAAGCTGCTCCGTACACCACCGCATCTGAGGCGAAGGCAGGAAGTTACGCCGAATCTTCAACAGGTCACCAAAAGCGTCCCCACCGCGCTGTAGAAGGTCGTGCTGTATTCTGACAATAGGCTTGCCGAGGTAGGCTTCCAACCTGTCTAGGTAATCGTAGGTTTCGGGGAGTTCCTTGCCGGTGTCGCAAAAGACGTACTCTATATCCGGAACGCGGTCCCGCATGTAGATGGCGAGCGCGGAGCTGTCCTTCCCACCGGAGAGTGACAGGATGTGGCGGACCGGCTTTTCCTGCGTGTGCTCAGCCTTGTTCATCGGGAGTGTCTCCGTTCTCGGGACCGTGACCCAACTCGGCCAGTACGGCGGTCAGCGCGGCTCGGACTACACGCGGCGGGTGCTCGGCTAGCCCGCGGCGGAGCTCTTCCGTAATCTGCCGGCACTGTTGCAGCTCTTCCGGCTCCAGCGCCACGGGAGCCACGGTGGGCACAGCGTTCCATGTGGCCGCCCACTGGAATAGCTCACCAACAAGACGCGCCTGCGCCGGAAACCGTTCTACGTCCATGTCCGTCCACGAGCGCACCGGCCGGCCCGCTTGCTGAGCCAACAGAGCCTCCAGCACCGTGCGATCATCCCCTGTCTGCGCCGCGACGCGGACAAACGGCAGCAGCGTGGGGTGGGTCACGATCGGCTCCAGTCTGGCGGCACGCTCGCGGAGCGCCGACCAGCCTTCATCATCACCGGGCAGGCCGCAGGCCTCCAAGAGCAGCCTCCGCGCCTCTGCCATGAGGTTCGGCAACGTTTCGCTCCACTCCCGCAGGGCGGCATTTAGAGCCCCGAAAAACGCTTCAACGGTCCCGCCGTCTACCGGCTGTTCCGCAAACCCAACCGTCTCCAGCGCGAACGGCAGCTCATAGAAGAGCAGCCTCTCCGGAGATCGCGCTCGCTCAAAGGCCGATCTCACTGCCAGGACGCGTGGGGACAGGCGCCGCGTGCGCCAGGCGTAGTCCGGTAGCCCTCTCACCATGCGGAGCAGCGCGCGGACGATGGGCACCACCGCCGGCTCTACGTTCAGTCCGCGCGCCAACCTCTCTACTACGGCGCGGCGCTCGCCGGTCACCCGGCCCCCCGCGATGGCAAACATGTCCGGCCGGCGCAGCAGCACCTCTAAGTCCGCTACGGCGGGTTCCGGCAGGAAAGTGCCCTCGCGGTACAGCGTCGTCTCATTTGCATTCGCCAACAGGAATGCGCAGACCAGCACCGGCAGCACTCCCTCCGTAAGGCCGTATGGCGGACCTTTGAGCAGCTTGTAGAGTTCCGGGATGGGACGTGGCTCCGGCGGGTCGGCGTACACGAATCTCTCTACGGCTTGCCAGCAGGGCCGCAGTCCCGCCGGATCCTCCATGGCCGGCACCGCGAACCCCCATTGGCCGGGCTCTACTTCGCGGTGGAGGCCGGTGGCCCGGAGAATACACTCGTACATGCTGGCCTCAGGCGGAAAGAGCGTGATCCCGAGCCGCTCGGTATCCGCCTTTAGGAGCATGGCCTCCGTAAGGTTGCGCCGCGCCGCGGCAGCGGCGGAGGAGAGCGTCTCCCGGTTCACCAGCTCGTTCCTCAGGATGGGCGCGGCGCTGTAGGTTGCATCCGCCATCTGTGACAGCAGCGTGGAGAACGCGCGCGCGCCCGGAACCTCGGTCCTGGCGCCGCAGTAGATCCATCTTGCGCCGCCGCTTCCCGGCCCGAACAGCCTCTCCCACTCCGCACGGAAGGCCATCTCCGCCTCTTCCCGCCGGGCGCTTAGCTCCCGCCGGGCGGCTCGGTCACCCTGAAGCGCCGGGGTATCTTTAACCACCTGGTGCGCTGCCGCGACATCGGCTGCGGTTTCGCGCAGCACCTCCGTTTCGGTGGCGATGCCGTAAAGCAGGTTCGGCCGGGACGTGTCCCGCGCGATCCGCTCCGCCCGGCGAGCTTCTTCCGCATTGGGTGCCAGGCAGAACATCACGCCGAGGCTGCCCCCGATCCTCGCGAGCAGGGTCTCCATCTGGGCTGGCGAGCAGGGGTGCGCCGGAACTTGCCGGATGACGCCGGTCTCGTAAGAGTGGCGGCGGGCGACCAGCGTAGGCGGCGGGCAAAGCTCCGTTCCCACGTGGAGGATGACGCCTGCCGGCAGGCTGCCGCGCGCCGCCTCCAGGGCCGCTCCCACATCTACGTCGCCGCCCTCCCACAGGCGGTACGCCTCCTGCATCCGGCTGTAGGCGATGAGGCGACGCTGTTGCAGCTCCTCCAGCGCGCCAGCGACGTCCAGAGGCCGGCTGTTCCCGTCCGTGAGTGCCAGCGCCAGCACCTCTTGGGAGGGCTTCAACCGCGGGTCCCGGAGGAGACTCAGCAGCGCGATGCACTTCAGCACCTGCCTCGCAAGCTCCGAAACGTGAATCGCCCGGTCTACCAGGTCTACGGCTTCGCCCCAGAGATAGGCTAGGTCCGACCCGGTCCAGCCCGCGAGCAGCGCCTCCGCGGCGTAGTCGAACAGAGATTCCGGCATGAACAGTGGCGGGCGCGTCGGGTCGTAAGGCGTCTCGCGCAGGAACCGGCCCAGTGCGTGAGGCTCCTCACCGGAGAGGAAGTTGAACAGGCTCCGGTGGCTCTGCCCGGCTCGGCGGAACAGCGCGGGTAGCGCTAGCAACGCAACCGGGTGAAGCGGATACGCCTCCCGCAGCGAAGGAGCGAACCGATCCCGGAGCGCCGACGGGACGATCCCCGTGTCCAGGCTGAGGCGCGTCAGCCGGTCAGCGCTGCCGTCCAGGTTTAGCTCCGGCTTCTGCTCCAGCGCACGGCCCAGCAGCGTGATCCGCTCCAGGTCCGAAGGGAAGAAGGGCACCTGCCGGAACCGTTCTCCCACCTTGGCCCACTCCGCCTGGTGGGAGCGGCCTACCCGTTGGGCGTACGCCTCCGGGTTTTGGTGCAGCACGGTGATTACGAGCAGTGGATGGTCGCCACTGCGCGCGGCGCCCTCGGCCAGCTCCTGGAGCACAAAGAAGTCGCCCTGTTCCGGATGGAGCGCGGCATACTCCAGCAGCTTTCCCATCTCGTCTACGACGAGGAGCAGTCCCCGCCGGTTCTCCAGGTCTGTAAGGGTGGAGGCGCGGACGAACAGGTCGGCCACTTGGCGCGGAGCAGGCACCGCTGTATCCCAGACGGCTGCGAACTCCTTGCGGAGCTGCCGCAGCAGCTTACGGAAGCCGCTCTGTACCAGCGCGCGCTCCAGCCCCTCGACCAGCGCCCTGGCCATCGGCTGTCTGGATCCGGTGATGAGCGCCGGCAGCAGCGGCCCCGCTGCCCTTAGCCGGTCCGCTACTTCCCGGCTGCGCTCGTCCTCCAGTCCGGCCGCTGGCACATTGGCGTCGGATGAAGCGATGAGTTGGGAAAGGTAGAGGCAGAAGGCGCTCTTACCCGCGCCATAGGGGCCGATGACGGTGAGCGCCCGCTCAGAGGGCCGCTCCAAAGCGGAATCCACGGCCCGGAGCGCCTGGAAGCCGGACTCCAGCAGAAGGTAGCCGCCGGCCAGGCTGGTCCGTGCGTCCCGTTCGATGTGGACGGACCTCACGAAGCGGCCACGTACGGCAACCAGGTCCGCCAGATGCCTTGCCTCAGCGGGCATAGTGGCGCTCCAGGAACGTGATCGCGGGCGGGGCGGTCTGCGCCTTCAGCACCACCTGCCGCACCAGCGCAGTGTCTTCAAACTGGTACACGCCTCCGCTGACCTCCTCCAGGGTATCCAGCCGCTCCAGCACGGCGTCCTCGTTCAACTTGAAGACCGCGCCGGGGCCGCCTTCCGCGTATACAATATCCCATACGCTGAGTGTGGGCGTGTCTCCCTGCCTCCACTGCCAGAATTCGGTGAGGGCGTAGGCGAAGAGGAGCGGAGGCAGGGTGGGCTTGGGGCCGACCTGGAACCGGTAGAGCCGCTCGAAGCCCGGCCGGATGAGCCCCAAGCCCTGGAGCGGGCACTCCAGGCCGTCATCCGCTGCCATCCGGGAGTCCCCGGATACGTAGGTGTGGAGGAGGCACTCCACGTCTCGCAGCAGGGTCTCGCGGCTCGGAATTTTGGAGACTACGCCCTCCGCCGCGCGCCGTACCGCGTCGGTAAGCGTGTCCCGGCTGAACTCGTGCTCTCGGAACTGGTTGAACGTGTAGGCCCAGGTGAAGGCGAGGCTGCCCGGTCCGGCAAGCTGCCAATGCAGGAGCCAGAGGCTGGCGTCATCCTCCAGGAACGGGTCCCAGCCCGGCTGGTCCGCGCCCCCAAAGAGGCGCGTGCCTAGAGCGGTTGGGTAGATCTGCCGGTTGGCCTCCGTAGCCATACGGGTGGTGAGCAGCCAGTACCGGATGCTCTGCACCATGTTCTTGCCCACGCCGAGGGTGACGAGGGCATCCGGCCGGCTGAAGAGAACAGGACCACCTGCCGCGGGGTCACTCAGGGCATCGATGCCCTTCTTAAGCCACCCCAGGCGGAAAGCAAAGGTCTGATGGCCGGCAAAGGAGGGGTTGGCCGGGAGAAGCGGGGTGAGCGCCGTCAGCACCATGGAGCACGGACCTCCCAGCCGAAGAATTAACTGGCCGGCCGCCCGGCCGTTCCCTAATCTACCATCTCGCTGCTCACCTGTCAACAACTGCTCTCCGGCCGGGTGCCCGTCAAAGTTTTGCGTGGCCGCTCGCCCGCTTCGGTCAAGAGCGTGAATAGGACGTGGGCGCGATTGCCAGCTAGCCGCTTTGACGGTGGCTCCGGCGGAAATGGCGCGCCAGGCGGTCGTCCATCACCCGGCGGCTGGAGACACTCTGCGTGGCGATACGCCACAACCTCTGACAACAACGTTAGCGGGCGGCCGAGCTAGCAAAGAATTGACGGGCACCCCTCTCCGGCCGATCAGCCACGCCGGTATCCCGATTTGGGAGTTGAGCGAGCAGGCGGGGAGGTGAAACTGCCATCTGGGCCGAATCCTGCAAGAGTACCATGGAGCACCCAGTGATAGAGTATGACCTCGGGTACGGGGAACGCTACCGCTACGAAGTCGTTGCCGCCCGCAGCATAGAATCCCAAACGAGCGACGCCCCCGGCCTTTACGCGTGGTTCCTACGGGTCCGAATTCGCCATTATTCGGAACAGGATTGCAAGGGGGTGTCAGCCGTTTACTCCGAGCGGCGGCTCAGAGTATTGGCCAAGGGTGCACTAGCTGAGAGATACTACGGGCAAGTCTCTAGGCGGCCGCCCGATAGACAGCCAGACCAGGCCGCGATGCGCCTTGCTTCGCAAGCACTGACCGCCTTTGCTCCCCCTCTGTACATAGGCGTCGCGGACAAGATGCGGCGACGCCTCTTGCAACATAAGGGGGCACTGGAAGCTGTCCTCGCTTCAAGAGGCTCCGCCGAAACCGTCACCAGTGATTCCGAGGGTGATGCTGAGGCGCGCGCGTTCGGAGAGCGCCTAGGCCCGCTTCTTTGGCGAGAGGGCGTGGATTCGATAGACCCGCTGATGGTTAAGGTAGTCTACTGTAACCCGGGGGAGGAGCACCTCTTGAAGCAAGTTGAATACGTTGCGAATAGGTCGTTTATACCGCCATTTGGGCGGAGGTAGGAGGACCCAACGATGGTGCTCTCCGGGCCGACAGCACAACCTACAACCATCGATCTGTACGGTACGATTGGCGAGTTCGCGGTTGCAAAGGGGCAATACACCATTCGGTACCTATCGACATATGGAAGCACCAGGAAGAAGGACGGTCACGCGGCACTTCTCGGCGAACTCCAACCCATGCGTGACCGCGTCAAGGCACCACAGCTCGACGACCTTCGGTCGCTGCTGCAGCGCGACCTAAACGACCGGCGCGTCGCACGTGAACTGGTACCCTATCTAAAGGGCGACAAAGCCCCCATCGGCTTCTTTCCAGCAGTCTTGGCCGTACTTATGCCGAAGGGTTTCATCGGAAGGGAGCCGAAGGCAAACTACCCCGCTCCGACCAGATCGGCGGCCGATCCAGCACTCACTCTGTACGGAGACTGCTGGTCACTGCAGAGGTTTCATGCGCAGGACGGCGGAGAGCTTCCCCTTGCACTATTGAAGATCGCCGTTGCGCAGGCAGAGGTAATCGTGCTGGACGGCCAACATCGAGCGACTGCATTCAGGTATGCTTCCGGGAGCTATGACCCCTCCGGAGACATCCACCAGGTGTTTTATCGCGACATCGAACCACCGCAGGCATACGTAGCGGACCTGCCGGTTACGCTGATTTGGTTCGAAAGTGACAAGTCAATCGACCCGACCTTGATCTCCCGGCAGCTCTTTGTGGACGTCAACAATAACGCGAAGCCGGTGAGCCTCTCCAGAAACATTCTGCTGGACGACCATGCACTTACCCGAATCGCCACGCAGCAGTTTTATGGCGCCGCAGCGAAACGGGGCTTCGCAACCGACAGGTTTTCGCTGCTGCACAGCGCGTTTGACATGGATTCCGATCTGGCTCAGGTCCGGCTCAACGCATTCGCGCTAACCGCACCGGAAATAGTCGAAGAGGCTCTTGTGTGGGGGCTGTTGGGCAATTCGGGATTCGACGGCTTGGATAGGTGGAGCGTGGAGCGTCGCCGCGAGCAGCGAAACGTAGCCAGATTAACAAATGCCATTCCAGGAGCGCAGCAGCCTCTGGGCATAGGCCCGGACGAAGAGGGCCCAGCGTACTACCGGGAGTCCGAAGAGGCGGAGAAGTTTCGCTTGCTTTTCAACGACCAATACCTTGGTGTGCTGCAAGTTCTGTTCGATAGGCTGGAGTTTCTCAAGCCGCACTTCGCGGCGGGCCAAGCCACAATCGATGGGCTGCGGAATCCACTCAACCTGACCAAGGTCCAAGTTTGGGACCGCGTATTCTCGGGAGGAGAGGGCCTTTACTGGACGATGCCTGACCCCAGCAACCCAAATAGCGAGAACTACAAGCAGGCCATTCGCGAGATAGAAGCCGCTTTCCGCGACGAACGCGCGAAGCTGCTCGGCGTCTCTCGCCGTGAGGCGGACGCCGCGTACTTCTCTTTCGCTACGAAGGTCTTGCTGACAGGGTTCGTGATGGCTTGCGACCGGATTGCCGCCCAGGGTGACGGCAACTATGTGGACGCCGCGAATGACCTCGTCAACAGGCTCAACAAGCTTACGTCGCAGCAAATGGTCGCCGTGATGACCCAGTTCCGCGCTGCGCTTATCGGTGGTACAGGGGCGAACCCCAACCTCTGGCCAACTTACCGCAACGTGCTGCTTCGCATCTACGACGGGTCAAGCGGCAGCTTTTACGGGCCAGGCAACTACCAGGCCAGCCCAGAATGGCGGATATTTGTAAAGAAGTTGGACGACAAGGCTGGCGGCATCGCTGAAACCTCTGCGACTGTCCCTCCTGCGGCCGACCTCCAGGCGCATGTGAATCAGATTGTGAAGGAAGTTACTGGTCTC
>CAYNFH010000112.1:0-20407 GCA_964396385.1 uncultured Chthonomonadaceae bacterium
TACCCACCTCGCGAGCGACGCGCGTCACCTCGCTCGCGAACGCTCCGAGCTGCGCCACCATGGTGTTCACGGTCTTGGCCGTCTTCAGGAACTCGCCGGTGAGTGGGCGCCCCTCTATCTCCAGCCCCATGGTTTGGCCCAGGTCTCCATTGGCGACCGCGCCGATGACGCGGGCAACCTCCGTAGTGGGCTGTACCAGGTCCACGATGAGCGTGTTGACCGAGTCGACACAGCTCTCCCAACCCCCGTCCGCGTTGGGCAGGTTGGCGCGCTTGCTGGTCTTGCCCTCTTTGCCGACCACAGTGCTGATGCGCGCCAGCTCAGTAGTGAGCCGCGCGTTCATGTCGATGATGTCGTTGAGGGTGTCGGCGATCTTTCCGTCTACGCCGGTGAGGTTGACCGGCAGCCTCTGGCTGAAGTCGCCTTTTTTGACGGCGGTGAGAACGACAAGGAGGCGGTTGGGATCCAGTCCCTCCTTGCCGGCCTGGGCAGTGGGCATCCAAGTTCTCCTGATGGCCGGCCCATCCTCCCACGGGAGGCGGGCTCTAAGTTAGTACCGAGATTACGATGAGACCGTGCTACAAGCTGAGGCTGACAGGTTCGGCTCGCAGGGGGATGCAGGCGGTGCGTCGGGAGCGACAAAGAGGGATCGGCGGACGCAGGCCTTCTGGAGCCTGTGGCAGACGGTCAAGTAAGCAGTTTTGTTCCTAACCTTTCCTATTTCCTGGTAGGATCTGCGGCCGGCACGGCTCCCCGCCGCGCATGGCGCGCAGGTGTATTCTAACCTGAGTTGCGGGACTCCTGCCAGTACCACGACGGGGATCGTGTGATGGGGACCATAGCCCCTGCCTGGAGAGAGTCGTCCTTTGGCTGAGCAGGTGGCGGAGCGAAATGTTCATCGAAGCTGGGCGGCTCTGCCTCTTTCGTACTGGCGGTATACGGCGTTTGGTCCTGTGTCTGTGTCGTCCCGTTTAGGGCGGTGCTGGATGTAGTAGCCGTAGACCAGGTGCGCGTTGTCCAAGAGCGTAGCGGCTACGTAGCCAATCTCTTCTTTGACCTGCTCCGACAGAAACTCAAAGTCCTTAAACCTCTCCCGGCTCATCCTGAGGAAGCAGGGATACTCGTCCGTGGAGATGAGCTCCAGGGCGAGCTCTACGTGCACTGCTTGCGGCTCCTGGGCCAGGAGGCTGTTGATGAGCTCGTGGCGCTCCTCAGTCGTGAGTCGGGAGTCGTGAGTCGTGAGAGCGGACTCCGGAGAGGAAGGCGTGAGATCTTGTCTCAAATTGCCGGGCTCCTCTTGGAGGGAGGAGGCGTCCGTCTGCTGGAGGTGGTGGGAGAGCAGATGAAAGAGCTCCCGGCGCTGCTCTTCTGTGTAGCTGCACACGAGCCAGGACAGCAGCTCCTGAGGAGACATGCCGGCGGGAGGCTCAGGTTGTGCAGCGCTGCACGAATTGGCAGAGGCGGCTCTGGTGCTGGTGCGCGTCTTTGTTCTTGCTGAACGGAGCTCTCTCAGCTTGGTGGTCCACTCCTCTTCCGAGAGCCTGCCGGTTGTGATCTCCTGGATGAGGGAGAAGCGCTCCTGGTCTTCTTCCGGAGCGAGCAGGAGGAAGCTGTTCCAGCTCACCGGCGCGTTTCTATACTGCTTTGGGAATCGAGCGGCTACGTATCCACAGCGGCGGACGCTCTCTGTCCGGTAGCCGGGCATCTGCTGGGCGGCTTTCCTGGCCTTCTCTCCCCATTGTGCTACTCCGGAGTTGTACCAGTCTCCGATGGCGAAGCTCATCTGAACCCGGTTCTGGCGGGCGGTGGTTGCGAGGTGGTGTCCCTGTTGCAGCCAGTGCTCCAGGTGGTCGTAGGCAGTGGCTTCGCCAGGGAGGTGGAGAACAGGGCGGGATTCCTGAGGCGCGGGCGCACGCAAGCGTTTAAAGGCGCTGAGGAGCGAGGTGTTCTTGCTGTTTTCAGAGATGGTTGGCATGTGATGTGTTCCTTGCTGCCCTGTGCGGGCGGGTGCTTTCTCTCGAAGTGCCGCGCTCCTGTTACGGAGCTTTGTGCCGCCCTGTGTGGAGGGGGGCTCTCGGGCGAGCCTCCGACGCCCGGTGAGGCAGTAACGGTGTGGCAGCTTGGCAGGCCGGCCGTCGCCTCACCCTGCCGCCCAGGGGCCGGCCCTCGCCGCTGTCCGCTTCCGCGGCCAAGGCGCGGCTCACCCGCCTCCACTCCTCCCCCGCATTCCCCGGAACGCAGCCGCGCCGCGCGGCTGCCTGGATTTCTGTAGCGGCGGTAGTTACGTAGCAAAAGCGCCCACCCGAAGACGGGGCTTGCCTGTGCTGTGGAGCACAGGTTTCCCGTTGGATCGGGTGGGCGCATAGACGAAAGCTGCCCGGCTATGGAATTGGTGTGCAGGAGAGGCCGGTGGAGGGCCACTCACAGCGAACACTACATTCTACAGCGGGAAACCGGAAAGCGGAACTCGTTAATTTGCCGGTTTTTTCGCGACTGGACTCTGATACGCACCCATAGAGGGGATGATGCGGCGCCCGTCCGGCTGCCCGCGTTCACGCCTCAACCTTGAGGACGGGGCTCCGCCGGCCGATGCAGCCAAACTGGGTTCAAGTACGGAAACACCCTACCTGCGCGCGGCGCAGAACATCCTGGCGTAGATGGGCTCGTCCAGGCGCGAAACGCACACGCCGCCCCGCCGGCGTGAGGAGTGGACGAAGTAGCCGTTCCCCATGTAGATGCCGGTGTCCACCAGCCTGCCGGACCTGTTGGCGAAGTACAGCCGGTCTCCCATCTGCAAGTCACGTGTCTTCACCGGAGTCCCGGTGGCCATTTGCTCCCTCAGCGTCTTCGGCATCACTATCCCGATCACGCCGAAGCAGTGCCGCACCAGGTTCGCGCTGTCGAGCCCCTTCAGGCTCGCGCCATGCCGCCGGTAGGGCACACCCAACAACTTGTTCGCCTCTGCGAGGATCGCACGCCGCGCCCACCGGCTCTGCAGCCCCTTCGTCGAGGAGGACCCCGGCCCCGCCGTGGACAGCACGTCGTAGCTCAGCATCTGGATGTCCGCGGTCCGCACCCATCCGGAGCTCCGGTCGGGCATTAGCAGGCCGGACCAGCGGTCACCGCTCTTCGTGATCGCCAGGTAGGTGCCCTTGGGGACGTTCACCAATACCCGGCTGGAGCCGTCCGCACGCGAGTGGATCTGGGTGTCCACCCGCACGATTGCCATCTTGCCAACTACCCCGCTGCTGCCGGAATCTTCGTCCTGTTTGGCAGAGCCGGACCATACCTGGTGACCCAACGGAGAAGCCGGCTGTGCGGTACCGACCAGCGCACAGAGTCCGGCCTGCACAAACAGAATCACGGCGAAAGTAGGGATCCTCATGGCGCTCTCCTACTTTATGCTCAGACTGTTGCAGATGGCGGAGTGGGTGGCATTAAAAACGCGCTGGTCAGTGCGGAGATAGATGATGGTAATGGTGAAGCGGCGGTCTGGTGATGAGATGGCGCGAGAAGCGGAGGCACGGCCGTACCGGTCGCGTTCCACGACATATTCCTTTCCGTCGGCCTTGATTCCGCCCAGAGGCGGATCAATAGGCTGTGGCGGTGGTAGCTGGGGAGTTGACACGACAACGGTAAGACTGCCGGTCTCATGCGGCGGCCGGAGCCATTGCAGCCACCGGGGCCAGACCGCGCGGTGCGGGCCAAACCCGATCCACGTCGCGTGTTTTGGGTCGGCGTATCCTTCGGGCCATAGCTGCGCCGCGTTCGGCTGCTCCCATTCCTTCGGCACGAGAATCCGCACACGCTCGGCGCCTGGGCCAAGACGGGGACTCACCCAGGTTACGAGACCCGGCCGGCGCGCACCGGTGCGCGACAGTGCGAACAAGAACAGCAAGCCGCAAGGGGCCCCGAGCCATCGCAGCGCGTGGAATCTGCGGCGCCGCCCTTCAATTCGCCTCGGCTCCCCAATGACATCTGCAGTAGTCATGGCATCGGCTTCGGCTCGTGCCTCACGGTTTCCTCTACCAGCCAGTCTGAATTACGAGGGCGAAAGACTGAGTATTTCGCATTGCTATTAACCGATCGTCCGGGGCGTGACGGCTCATCCACGCGGATCACGAGGATCTCATCACCGTTGAGCCACACGGAGCGGAAATCATTCGTTTGTATGTCCGCAATGCGGACGGCATGATCCTCCAGCCGAGCTTCGTCGGGTAAGGCCCACCAGACCAGGAGAGCGAAAGCCGCTACGACCGTGGCGGTGATCGGAAACCTCTTTGTCCGATGGCGTCTCACGGTCGGATCCTTACCGCTGGACTTCGGTTTGCCATGTTATAGTATCGGCAATGCTGGGAGGTGAGACATGGGTGCGGTACGCCGGGATGTGGCGCCGGTGGAGGCGCGGAATCCGGAGATTGGATTCCTGCTGGGGCTGCTCCAGGCCGGCACGCAGAATGCCCGGCGCGAGCTGGGAGACATGCCGGAGGAAGCGCTCGTGTGGCAGCCATACCCCAACGGCCATAGCATCGGTGCGATCCTGCTGCACCTGGCGGGCTGTGAGGCCGGCTGGCTGCACGAGGTCGCCGCGGAACAGGAGGGGGTAGGGGACCTCGAAACAGAGCTCATGGAGGGGCACGCTATCGACCAGTATGGCGGCATCTGGCCCGCGCCGCCGAACAGGTCCCTCGCCTGGTACTACGCGCGGCAGGATGAGGTCCGCGCCCGCACCATTGAGCTGGTCCGCGAGCTACCACAGCCCGGAGCGCTCCGGATTGCCGCGTGGAGTCCCGGCCGTGCCGTCACAGTCCGCTGGATTCTCCACCACATCATCGAGCACGAGGCCTACCACGCCGGACAGGCCGTCCTCCTCAGCCTGATTCGGGAGCGGGTCTGCGGCGCTTAGCGACGGGTCGGTCAGAGCCGGTTAGCCGGTAGAAGCCACAGCTTGTCGCGGCACTTGAAGGAGAGACGGCTCCCGTCCGGAAGCCAGTGCACGTCGCCCAAGCCGTCACGCTCCTCCATCGATCCCAGGATCCGCTTCTGTGTTCCGTCCAGCCGGGCTGTGCATAATTGCGATATGTGCCGGGCAGGCGGATCATAGCGAGGGAGTAGGCGGTGGAGCAGCCGCTGCCACGGCGAGAGCTCTTCGTCGTCGGCGATCCAGGCCACCCTGTCCTGGTGCGGCGAGATCGCTAGGCTCCCGTCCGAAGGCATAATCTCAGTCCGCCCGGTGCGGGTTTGTAGACGCACAACTCGGTCCGGCCGCGCCGCGCATTCCGACAGGAGGACGGTCCATCCATTTCCGGTCCCATTGCTGTCATCGGCGCAACCGATCAGAAGGTTGCCTTCCGGCTGAGCGACAATGGGCATTCCGTAGGCGCCCTGCGGCCCGGAGAGGGGCGGCTCAACGGACAGCTCCTCCCCCCATGTGGGGCGCTCTACGTCAAACACTCTTGCCCGGGAGACCACCTGTATAGCGCTGGAGGAGTCGGCAGGCGGGATCAGATCCAGCCATCGCGTTGTACTCGGAATCCAGGCCACCTGCGTGCTACCGCTTGCCTTCCACTCCAGCACGTGTTTTCCATCAAGCGTGACGGCGTGCGCCTCCGGCTCCCCGTCAAATGGAACGCAAAGCAGCCACTTGCCGTCCGGCGAGGGCAGCAGTCCCTCTTGATGGAATCTCCTGAGCGCCGTCTCCAGCCCCGGCATCCGAGTCTTTACGCCGGTCGCCAGGTTCGCGTAGAGGATCTTTACGTTGGGGTCGTTTGGATTCCGCAGCAGCAGAAACGCACGCGGCGAGAGCCAGACAACACCGCCCCACCCTCGCATGTTCGCAACCGGCGTGGATCGGTCCAGCAGGGACGTCCTCCAGGGGCACCAGGCCGCGGACACGGCCACCAGAATGAACAGGACCGGTACGGCGAGCCATCGAAGCCGGTATGCCTTCATGGGCGTATCCTCCGTCTGAAAATACGCCCACGTTGCTGCAAATAGTTTCACTGCGCCAGTAAACTCCATCGCAGAGGCCAGCTTTGCCGGGCATTTCCGCCCGTACTCGCCGGCCGGCCCTGCCGCGTTTTTCCCCCTCCGCAGTAAGAGGATCCGCGTTTCTGCCGCCGCACCGGGCTGAAACTCCGGTGTTTTGGAGTGCGGGAGCTTGCTCCCGCTTTCTCTGTAGCGGTAGAGAGAAAGCGGCATCGAGCCGCCGCACTCCAAAGCCGGGCGCCCCTCCGCACCGGGCTAAACCCCGGTGCAATTAGATGGGAACCCGTTCGGGCTGGGGAGCCGGCTTCAGCCGGGTTTCCCTTCAGTAGCGCCGGGGATTCTGCCCGGCGTGGTGTAGCGGTGCAGACAATCCGCCTACACCGTGGCGTGCTTGAACTGCGGCAGGTACTCGCGGTTGGCCTGGAACATCTCGTTCACCATCTGCCGGATCTCCTCCAGAGAGAGCACCGCGGAAGTCAGCGGGTCGTAGCAGATGGACCAGTAGACCATCCGCGGGTCGCCGGTGAGCGCGCCGCCCACCGCCATCTCTTCATTGTTGGCGCTGATGTTCACCAGCGCGGCGCACTGCGGCGGCAGCTTGCCCACGTGCATGGGGCTAAGCCCCCGCTTGCTGGCCAGGACCGGCACCTCCACGCAGCAGTCCGGCGGAAGGTTCTCGATGAGCCCGGTGTTCCGCACGTTGCCATTGAACTCAAAGAGCGTGCCGTCCCCGGCAAAGGCGTTGATGATGTAGGCGGCGTACTCCTGGCCGCGTCTCAGGTCGATGGCATCCTCTTTGGCCAGCCACGCCTCCGCCTCGTCGCGCCAGTTGTGCTGGCGCTTCTCGTAGGCGTCCACGATGTAGCCGTAGACACCGGGGTTCCAGTTGGTGCCGTGGGTGCAGTACTTCTCGATGAGTTCCGGTCGCTTGCGGAACCAGGCGTTGTACTCGGAGTTATGTCCGCTCGATTCAGTAACGTAGTAGCCCAGGTGTTTGAACATCTCGTTCCGGACGATCTCCTTCTGATAGATCTCCGGCTTCTCCACGGCCTCTCGGAGCAATGGGTAGGCGTCCGTACCGTTCCACCTGTACTCCAGGTAGAAGGACTGGTGGTTAATGCCGGCGCACAGGTAGGTGATCTCGCTCATCGGCGCGTCTATCCAGCCCGCCAGCATCTGGGCCGTGCCCTGCACGCTGTGGCAGAGGCCGGTCAGCCGGATGCTGGTCTCCCGCTGCATCGCCCGGCACAGCATGGCCATGGGGTTGGTGTAGTTCAGCAGCAGGGCGTCCGGACAGAGCTCCTCCATGTCCTTCGCGATGCTCACCATCTCCGGGATAGTGCGGAGCGCGCGGAACACGCCGCTGGGCCCCCGGGTATCGCCGATGTTGATGTCCACGCCGTACTTCTTGGGTATCTCGATGTCCGTGCGCCAGACCTCAAACGGTGAGGCCAGGATGGTGCAGAGCACGGCGTCGGCGCCGTCCAGCGCTTCGCGGCGGTCCCGCGTTGCGGTGACCTCCGCGGGATATCCGCCGGCTTTCACAATCTTGCGGCACGCCTGCTCCGCGAACTCCAGCCGCTCGGGGTCGACGTCCATCAGGCTGATGGTGGATCCCTCCAGCGCGGGAAAGGTGAGCACGTCGCGCACCAGTCCGCGTGTGAACCCAAAGCTCCCCGCTCCGATAAAGGTAATCTTAGGCATCTCCATGTCTCCACAGAACTCAAGCTCATTCCGACACCGCCTCCGCAGCCTGTCATCCCGAGCGCAGCGAGGGACCTGCTTTACGGGAGCTGTGGGTACTCTGCCGGAAAAAGCAGAATCCCTCACTCCGTTTGGGATGACAATCTCACTGCGCGGGCTCCAAGATTCTTCTTCAAGCTGGGGGAAAATCCCCCGAGGACTTGCAAGGTGATTCCGTGAAGAGACTGTTCTGGCTCCTGGCGCTTGCCGCCCTTCAGGGGAGCGCTGCCCGGGCGGGAGACCCGGCCGGAGGTAGGCGGATGCCTATACTGCGCGTGAGCGAGAATCGAAGGTTTCTGATAAAGGAGGACGGATCGCCCTTCTTCTACCTGGGCGACACCGCCTGGGAGCTGTTCCACCGTCTTACTCGAGAGGAATCCGATCTGTACTTGCGCGACCGGGCCGCCAAGGGCTTCACCGTGATTCAGGCGGTGGCCCTGGCGGAGTTCGATGGCCTGACGGAGCCCAACGCGTACGGTGCTCTCCCGCTCACGGATAACGACCCGTCGCATCCCAATGAAGCCTACTTCCGGCACGTGGACTGGATTATCGACCGCGCGAACAGTCTGGGGCTCTACGTGGGCCTGGTGCCAACGTGGGGCGACAAGGTGAACAAGAAGTGGGGGACCGGCCCGGAGATATTCACTCCCCAGAACGCTCGCGGCTACGGGGAGTTTCTGGGCCATCGCTACAGGGACCGCGGGGTCATCTGGATCCTGGGTGGAGACCGGCCGGTTGAGAACGCTACCCATCTGGCTATCTGGCGCGCCATGGCCGCGGGCATTCATGCAGGGGACACCCGGCGCCACCTGATGACCTACCATCCCATGGGCGGCCAGTCCTCGTCTGCACTGCACGCTGAGCCGTGGCTCGACTTCAATATGCTCCAGTCGAGTCACGGCCGGCGCAACGTAGAGAACTGGCGAATGATCGCCCACGATTACGGGCTTATCCCGGTGAAGCCCTGCCTGGACGGCGAGAACAACTACGAGGACCACCCGATCAATTGGAAACCGGAGATGGGCTACTTCGATGCATACGACGTGCGGAAAGGCTGCTACTGGTCCGTCTTCGCGGGCGCGTGCGGCTATACGTACGGTTGTCACGACATCTGGCAGTTTCTCAGCGCCAAACACCCGCCGGTCAGCGCCGGCCGCACGCCCTGGCGGGAGGCGATGCAACTGCCCGGCTCCAGCGAGGTCCAGTACGCCCGCCGCCTGCTGGAGTCCCGGCCGTATCTGAACCGCGTACCGGATCAGTCTCTGGTAGCGAGCGGCGAGGGCGAAGGCGAGCACCACGTACAGGCCGCACGTGGCTCGGACGGCAGCTACGCGTTTCTATTCGTGCCGGACGGCAAGCTGGTGTCGGTTAACCTGAGCCGGCTCTCCGGTTCAGAGGTGCGGGCGTGGTGGTACGACACGCGGTCCGGCACATCCGCGACGGCAGGAGAGTTTCCCCGCAACGGCGTCCGCGAGTTCACGCCACCAACCCAGGGAACGGACTGGGTCCTGGTGCTAGACGACATCGCGAAGAACTACGCGGCCCCGGGGCGGATGAGGGGGTGAGGGGGTGAAGGGGTGAATGGAGCCGTCATTCTGAGTCTTTCGTGCCTTCCACCGGCACGTTGCTTCAGAACGATTCCGCGGGAACAAGCAAATATCACCCCCTCACCCCCTCACTTCGTACTCAGTCTCACGGCCTCGCCTCGCCGATAGGAAATGCGCCCGCCACAGAAGTGCGCCAGCACGTCCAGCGGCGCCACGGTGTTCCCCTCTACCACGCTCACCGGCGCTGATAGCGGCACGCTCTCTCCCTGCTGCATTGCTTCGCTCGAGTCGGGTGTGAGGAGCAGCGTCTGTCCGTTCAGCGTAAGGATGGCCATGCCGCCCGGGGTCGTATCCATATTCCCCCCCAGGGCGGCAATGACGGGCGCCACAGGCACCATCCAGGCGCCATTCGTTAGTACGGGGAGCAGAGGCAGCGCAACGCGCCTCCCGTTCACTTCCAGTCCGCGGGCCTGCTCCGCCGGCGCCGTTGTCACTGCAGGCTGCGGGGATGACGGGGTGAACCCGGAGTCGCTCCCTCGGCCCTGCGGCCTCGCGGCTATCCGCTGAGCCGAACGGTGGATAGTGGGTCGCGATGCGGCTCGCGCAAGGGGGCTCTGCGGCTCGATGTCCAAACCCTCCGCAATGACCCACGGATAGCCATCCTGCCGCGCAACGATGCGGGCTATCTTCGCGTGATCCACGTGGTCCCACAGCCCCACCTTCTGGAGCAGCGACTGGACCCGCGCCAACGACACGGCGCCCGTGTCATACACATCGGGTGACACGCTCAGATAGTAGGCGTCGTCCTTCCTACCCAGCTTCACGGGCTCATAGATGGAGTAGACAGGCATTCCCTCGTACACGCGCTCGAACATGTCATGCACGCACTCGGGGTACAGGCGGACACAGGCGTGGGAAACGGTGCGACCGATGCACGACGGCTTATTTGTGCCGTGGAAACCCACCTCCGAGTCCGTCGCCTTCACTTCACACCAGGCCATCCAGCGGTCTCCCAGCGGATTGTCGGCGCCGCCCGCAACATCCGCCCGCCGGCTGTGTTCCCGCCTGACCATCTCGTCCGGCGTCTCCCAGATGGGATCCTTGACGCGGCTTAGGATCTCGTATTTGCCCTGCGGGGTCTGCCAGGTCTTCATGCCTACAGCAACGGGATAACGGGCAGCAAGCTGCCTATTCAGGAAGAGATAGATGGCCCGCTCGGGGATATTGAGCACGACACCCTCGTCCGGCGTCTCCGGCAGGATAACGAGGCTAGGGAGGGTGAGCACCGTCCCTGGCCGCAGCCTCGCGCCGTGGAGGCCGTTGAGGCGCTCCAGCGTAATGGTGTCTGTTCGGAATCGGCGTGCAATTCCCAGAAGGGTATCGCCTCGCTGCACTCGGTATTCCCGCGCCTCGCCCACTACGGGATGAAAAGTGCTGTCGATCTGGTAGGCGGGAGCTCCGGCGCCGAGGATCAGGAGCAGAGTAGTCAAAGTGAATGCGTTCATGGCGGTTGTGAAAGGCCACGCGGAAATGTTTCCGCGTGGCCGTGCTCCTGTTCAGGTTTGTGTGTTGCGAACGCTACATCATACCAGAAGGTGAGAGGTGAGAGGTGAGAGGTGCGGAAGCCCCCGTCCCCCAATAGTGGGGAGCAGACGGATTCCGGCTATCACCCATCACCCGTCACCCATCACCCATTGCTCTACCCCAGTCCGCGGACGCGACGATGGGCGCGACCTCGCCGATACACCGGCCGGCGTACAGGCTGGGTCACGGTAGTCGTCTGTTGGGTTGTGCTGGACTGGACCTGCGGAGCCGGAGCAGGCGCGGGAGCCGGGGCCTCTGCCACGGGGGCCGGGGCAGGTGCGGGGGCCGGCGTCACCACCGCCGTCTGGGTCTCAGTTACGGTGGTCTGCTGCTGCATTGCGGCCTGCTGAGCCGCGTACTCGGTGTCCCACTGGGCCAGGAGCCGATCGATGTTGGACAGGTGATCGTCCATGTAGGCGGTATGCGTTACCACCAGGGGCGGCACGTCGCCTACCAGCTCGCGCAGTCGAGCAGTCTTGTCCGGACCGATGCGGTCAGAGATGGTCTGCCAGTCCGCGTCCGCCCGGCTGCGGAAGCGGGACGCGATGTCCGAGAACTCGGGAGTGCTCATATAGTTGGCGTTGTTGATCATCGCTTGGGACAGGTTGGCCTCGTCGATGGTCCGCATCGCCAGAGCATTCTTGTAGTCAATGAGCGGATCCAGTACGTCCGCAATGTTCTGGTCCGTAAATCCGATGCCCCGCAGAGCGTCGATGGTCCGCAGGTTGTTGGGTCCCGGCAGGAACGGCAGCTTGGACTCTACGCGGAGGTCAAACATCCTGACTCCGGTATCGTAGTTATCCGTGGGGTCGATGATAAACCCGGGCTCGCCGTAGATCTGCGAGTCCGCCTGTGCCCTGGCAGGGCCGCTCGCAGCCGCTAGGCCCAGGGCTGCGACGGCGCCGAAAAGACAGTACCCTGCTAGTCGCTTCATGGCAACTTCCTTTCTTGCGTTTAGCCAAACTTCCATGGGATTTGGAGATGTCCGCATGCTCCGCGAGAAGGACGCCACCGTATGCTCGCTTGTTCCACCCCGGGCACAACCAATTTTTGAATTTTCCGCCCGCTTTCTGGTCCTTCTGGACCGGGGACCGAGGAGGACGGAGGAAGGAGGACGGATCGAGGCATCGGTCACCGGTCCACCGTCCGTCCATTGACAGCACTGCCCGGCGGCGGTATTCTCGCCATGTGACGGTTCAGCCTACTCCCGCGAGGGCGGACGGCGCGGACAATCCTCCGCTCCCTCCCTTCAATCTCTGGCGCACGCTCCGGTTCGGCATCCGCGAAGCCTGGGATGCGCTGGGCTTTGTCTGCGCCGCCAGTCTGACGCTGTTTCTAGCGCTGCCGGTTCCCGTTGTCTTGGCGCTGATGGTCGCCCGAGTACCTTCTCCCATGGCCCTGATCGCTGCGGCGGTAGCGGGTTCGGTGGCTTCCGCTGCGGTGCTAGGCCCGCTCTATGCGGGCACTTGCAGCCTTGTACATCGCACCATTGTCCGGGACGAACCCTCCTACATGGACCTGCTTCGCGGCACCGGCCGTCTGTACTGGCGCGCGACTGGCCTTGCGCTCGTCGAGTCGGCCGTTACGGGGGTCCTGCTGGGGAATTTGGTCTTTTATGCGCGCCTGCGCGGGTTTGGCTGGCTCCTGATTACGACGGTTTTCCTCTATCTGTGCCTGTTCTGGGGTATGAACTGTCTGTACCACTGGCCACTGCTTGTGGCAGCAGAGGAGGGAATCATTCGGCGTGATGATGGGGGGAGGCCGCGGCTCCTCCCAGTATTCCGAAACGGCTTCCTGCTCGCCACCAGCGCCCCGATATACTCTCTGGGACTGCTGGTGGTCCTGGCGGTGGTGCTGATACCTGCGGGGCTGTCCGGAGTTGGAATGGCGCTCGTTGGCCCGGGGCTCGCGGCGTTTTTGACTACTCAGGCAACTCGGGATCAGCTCGTGCGGTTCGGGGTCCTGCCTCCGCCGCCGGACCTGGAATCGCCGGTGAACGACGTGTGGAGGATGAGGGGGTAGAGGATGACTGGGTGACCGGGTGACAAGGTGACAAGGACCGGAATCCGGTTTACCAAGTCACCAAGTCACCAGGTCACCCCCTCAGTACTTAGAGGTGAATCCGGACCAGCAGCGTTACGAGCGTGTCAAAGTTAGTCGGGAAGTGAATATTGATCTCGCCCCCGACCTTTGGTGCGAACTCCGCGCCGAGGACGAGCTTCGGATCGAACTCCGTTCGACCGTTGCCAAAGACCGCGCCCAGACCGCCACCGAAGTAGACATTATGGCCGCCCGCGCCGCCGGTGCTGAAGTAGAGCAGGTCCGCCGTAACAGGCACGATGGTGCTGTTCTTTATCAAGGCGTCAACGTCCAGCCGGCCGTGCCAGCCCGTGCCCGCGATGCCAATAGTGGGGAATGAGAAGTCTACGCCGACCAGTCCTGCGCCGGTCGGCGAAACCAGGGCGCCGCCCCGCAGTGAGATGTAGGTGGGCGGGTTGGTACTGGCCGGCGCCGCCGCCGTGTACGCCGCGTAGGAGTTCAGGGCGGTGGCCAGCTTGATGGTCTTGTTGGAGTCGTCCCCCGTCTGCGCGAAGGCCGCGCTCGCCAGAGCGCAGATCAGTGCACCACTGAACAGAACTGCTCGGAGCTTCATCATTACTGTGATCCTCCCGGGATTTGCGACGTGCGTACCGGGTTGCCGGCCGTGTATCCCTGTTTTCCACGGGGCGAGGACCCGGACGCGGTAGAGTAGGCCGGCGAGCGGCCTTAATCTATTATCGCATGTAAGGACGTATTGGACGTCAGTCCGGTTCCGATTTAGGTATAGAAGGAAGCGTCGATAGTTATGCAAGTAGATGAGCTGAAGCGAACAATACAGCAGGAGGCGGAGCGCGCCGGGGTCTCTCGCGACGTGGAGGTGTACGAACGGGCAGCCCGGGACCCCTGGACACCGATCCTGTTTGCCGGCAGCCTGGACGCGCGCGTCGCGTTCTTTGCGCGGGACCTGGGGCGGGACGAAGTGCTCACCGGCGAGCCGCTCATCGGCGGCGCCGGTCGACGTGTGAGGCGCGCGGTGTACCGCTTTCTGCAGCACAAAGAGCCGCCAGAAGGGGACATGTATCTGCGCGAGTCCACGCAGCGGATCCTCCTCACGAACACAGTGCCGTACAAGCCGGTGGGCAACAAAGCCTACCCCACCTCCGTGAAGGAGCGCCTGCGTCCCTATGTGGCGGAGCTGCTCACATGCCTGTGGCTCGGGGACTACATCATCACGTTGGGGACGGAAGCGTTCCAGTGGTTCGCTCCCTATGCGGAGCGGGGCGCCATCGAAGCGTTCTGGAAGCGCCCCGACCGCTTCGAAGCGGAGACCACGTGCACCCTGGAGGCGCAGTGTGACGGCCAGACCGTGCGGAAAGCCGTGACTCTCGCACCGCTGCCGCATCCGTCGCCACTCAACAAGACCTACCTGGAGCTTTTCCCCAAACTGCTCAAAGCCAGACTGGAGAAAGCCCCGCTATAGCGGGTGTTCAGGCGTTCAGGTGTTCAGGTGATTAGGCTCCGGACTGAGCGGCTCTTGATGTTCCTGCTTTCATGCCGTCCCATCGGATTCCTCACCCGAACGCCTGAACGCCTGAACGCCTGGTACAATAGTGCGACCGCTTTACTTGCCCGCACGAAGCTCCCAGGAATTGGACATGCGAATCTGCGACTGTTTCACCGCTGGAAAGCCTGTCTTCTCGTTCGAGTTCATGCCTCCGAAGACGCCGGAGGACACGGAGGCGCTGTACGAAACCGTGCGAGATCTGGCCCGATTGCGCCCCTCCTTCGTATCTGTGACGTATGGCGCAGGGGGCGGAACGCGCCGGATGACGGTAGACGTGGTCGCGCGCATCAAGCGGGAGATCGGCCTGGAAGCGATGGCTCACCTGACGTGTGTGGGCCACAGCGCGAACGATATAGCCGAGATACTGGACCACTTCCAGCAGGAGGGGATTGAGAACGTGCTAGCCCTCCGCGGCGATCCCCCGAGAGGGCAGAAGGACTTTGTTCAGCCGGAGGGCGGATTTGCCTATGCTCAGGAGCTGGTGCGCTTCATCCGCAGCCGCTGGGGATTCTGCCTCGGAGGCGCGGGCTATCCGGAGGGACACCTGGAAGCGCCGGACTTTGAGACAGACCTGACCCACCTCAAGGAAAAGGTGGATGCCGGCGTCGACTTCCTGATCACTCAGCTCTTCTTCGATCCGGCGCACTACTTCCGGTTTGTGGAGAGTGCGAGAGCTACCGGTATCCAGGTTCCTATTCTTCCCGGCATTATGCCCGTCACGAACGTGAAGTCGCTGGAGAGGTTCACCAGCCGCTGTGGTGCGAGCATCCCGCCGGCGCTCCGGGCGACTTTGGAGCGGGTGCGGGACGATGACGAGGCGGTTATCTGCGCCGGAATCGAGTGGGCCACAGACCAGTGCGAGGCGCTGCTGGCGGGGGGCGCGCCCGGCATTCACTTTTACACGCTGAACCGCTCCCGCTCAGCCGCGCGCGTGTATCAGAACCTGTTCGGCGCCTGAACCGGTTCTCCAACTAGAGAAGAGGGCGGAGAGGCTGCTATTGCCCCTCCGTCCTCTTCTCTGCGTGCGAGCTCGAAACAGGAGCTACTTCTTGCCCTTCATAGCGCTCTTGCCGCCGGTCATCTTGCCACTCTTGCCGGCAGACTTGCCGGTGCGGCTAGCGGACTTGGAGCTCTTGCCGGTACCGGTGGTCTTCGGCTTGCCAATCTTATGAGCGCTCTTACCCGCGGACTTGCCGGTGCGGCTTGCCGAGTGAGCGCTTTTGCCCGTCTTCTTGCTCTGCGGGGCCGCGAAGCCAACGCTGACCACGCTGGCCAGGAAGCAGGCGGCAACCAGGGCTGTGAGAAGCTTCTTCATTTGTGTCCTTCCTCCGAGAGATGGGAGAGATAGATACGTCAGCAGGATGCCCGCGCGCCACCGGGACGGCGGCTCGGTGCGGTTTACAACCATGAGCGTAAAACGCTCATAGCGTAGTTCCCGGCCCGCAGAGAAAACCGTGTGTCACCTGCAACGGAAGTCCTGCCGGGACGACCGGCGCAAGTTCCCTCGGTATAATGGGTGAGTTCTACCGTTCTTGAAAGGAGTTACACCATGCCGGAGGAGGTTTACGACCTCGACGCAGCTCAGCCTTCCGATAAGGGTGGGGGCAAAGGGCAATCAGGGGCGAAGGGCAGCAGCCGGAAGCGCAAGAAAGCCGGACCGGATCCGCGGCAGCAGACCTTTGCGGCCGTCTTTCTGGGAGTGGTAGCCGTCGCGGCCCTTGTATTCCTCGGCTGGTACCTTTTCGGACAGTCCAACTCCATCGGGCGTACGGTGCTGACCGCACCTTCGCAGTCTTCCGGCGTCATGGTTCGCCCAGTCTCTGCCCCCGTGCTTCGAAGTCCCACACCGGCACTCCCCGGTCAGCGACCCGCCGGTGGCACCGGGTTCGCTCCGGCCGCCAACAACCGGCGCGGTCCCCAGACAGAGAGTCCGAATGGAATCCAGTAGGCAGGCGTCAGTCCGGCACGGCAAAATGGCAGGCCGCGGACTGGCCGTTGCCGAGGGGACGTAGCGGCGGCACCTCCTGGGCACAGATGTCCTGCGCCAGGGGACACCGCGTTCGGAACCGGCAGCCGGAGGGGATCGCGACCGGCGTTGGCACGTCGCCCTCCAGTGGAGCGCGCTCCACCTTGTAGGAGGGGTCCGGTACAGGTACCGACTTCAAGAGCGCCTGCGTGTACGGGTGCTTGGGGGTCGAGAAGATCCGGTCTGACAGACCCTCTTCTACGATGATGCCCAGGTACATGACCGCCACGCGGTCACACGCGTGCCGCACCACGGAGAGGTCGTGGGCGATGAACAGATAGGCCATCCCTCTCTGGTCTTGCAAGTCTTCCAGAAGGTTGAGAATCTGTGCGCGCACCGAGATGTCCAGGGCGGAGATGGGCTCGTCCAGGATGATCAGCTTGGGATCTGTGGCGATGGCCCGCGCGATCCCGATGCGCTGGCGTTGGCCGCCCGAGAACTCGTGGGGGTAGCGGGAAGCGAAGTCGGGATTGAGTCCCACCTGTACCAACAGGTGCGACGCGCGCTCCCGCCTCTTCGCCGGGGACCGTGCGAGCCCATGCGCACGCAGCGGCTCCGCCACAATCTCGCCGACCATCATGCGCGGGTCCAGAGCGGACATGGGGTCCTGGAAAACAATGCCCATGTCCCTCCGCATGGCCCGAAGGCGGCCCGGCGGCAGCGTGCCGAGGTCTTGGCCATCGAACTCCACGCGTCCGGCCGTCGGACAGAGCAAACGGAGAATGCTACGGCCCGCCGTGCTCTTGCCGCAGCCACTCTCTCCCACCAGCCCTACCGTCTCGCCCCGGTCTACGCGCAGGTCGATACCATCTACCGCCCGTACCGTCTCGTGGATGGCTCGCAGCCCTTCCCGGCGGGTGACCGTGAAATACTTCTTGAGGCCGGTAACGGTTAAGAGTGGTTCGGACACCTATCCTCCGTACAGGTAGCACCGCGTCCACTGTCCCGGAGCGGGTTCGGTGGGCTCCGGCTCGCGCGGATGGCAGATGTCCATGACTTTCGGGCAGCGGTCGGAGAACGGACAGCCGGACGGCAGGCTGGCAAGGTCCGGCGGCTGACCCGGAATGGACTTCAGGCGCTGAGCCCGCTCCGCCGTGAGCTGGGGCAGAGATTCTAGCAGGCCCACGGTGTAGGGGTGCTTGGGCGTGCGGAAGATCTGCTCCACCGTACCCTCCTCTACGATGCGCCCCGCGTACATCACCAGCACTCGGTCACACATTTCCGCGACTACGCCCAAGTCGTGCGTGATGAGCAGAATGGCGGCATCCGTCCGCTTCTGGAAGTCGGCCATCAGCGCCATGATCTGTGCCTGGACGGTCACGTCCAGCGCGGTAGTGGGCTCGTCGGCGATGAGCAGGGAGGGACTCGTGGAGAAGGCGAGCGCGATCATCACGCGCTGGCGCTGCCCCCCGCTGATCTGGTGCGGGTACTGCCGAAGCCGGAGCTCAGGCGACGGAATGCGCACCGCCCGGAACAGCTCCAGGGTCCGATCCATCGCCTCCCTGGCAGACACGCGCGAGTGCGCTCGGATCGCTTCCGAGACCTGTGCGCCGAGCGTCATCGTGGGGTTCAGGGAGGAAAAGGGATCCTGAAAAACCATCGACATGCGCCCACCTCGCATCTCCCTTAGCCTTCCGGAAGACATGGTCAACACGTCCTCTCCGTCTAGCAGCACGGTGCCGGACACTATGCGGCCCGGGGGGGTCGGGACAAGGCGCATCAGAGAAAGCGCGGTCACGCTCTTTCCAGAGCCCGATTCGCCAACGATGCCGACCGTTTCGGCCTGGCGGATTGAGAAGCTCAGGCCTCGGACGGCCCGCACTACCCTGCCTCCTGTGTGGAAGTGCGTCTGCAGGTCATGGACCTGGAGTATGGGGCTGGAGGTATCGGTCATCTTCGCCAAACGCCACAACGGGAGCGGCGCTGCGCCGCTCCCGTTCGGGTGAAACAGGTAGGTAGCCGCCCCCGTAGTGGGACGGCCCACGATTCGTGAGTTACGCTACTGCGAGCTCACGCTCCGCTGCAATCGGCTCGGCGGGCACGTAACCCATCTCTGCCAGCAGATCGTCGGCGTTGGTCTCCAGAAGCTCGGCAACAGCTCGGATGAAATCGGCGGAAGGGCGCTCCGGCACGAGGGAGCTGGTATCGTGCCAGTCGGTCATTTGAGTCTCCATCTTCAACCTCACCGGCGGGGGATTAGCGGCAGGCCCCATCGGCAGCCGCTCAGCGGTAGACGAGCAGTGTAGTATAGCACCGGCAAGGCCCAATAGCAACCTGGATTATCACTGTTTTCTCGCCTCATCGATACCGCCGGAACCATTGTTCCACGAATTCCACTTTGTTTGACTTTTGGGTATCCCCACGGTATACTACGACGGCCTTAACCTGGGAAGGAACCTGCAGTCGGATTCCTGCTCGACCCGCTCGGCCGCTATGAGGCCAAGAAACGTGGTCGGGCTTTGTTTTGTAAGCGACTTTCGGAGGGTACGCGCCGGAGCGTAGACCCGGTCCCTCGCGTATCGTCCGAGTATTGGCGCGTCTGCCCAAGAACCGACACGGAGACGCGGGGACACGGCGAAAGGGCGATTCCGCGACCGCCGCGTCGCCCACTCGCCGCGTCAAAGTAACGAATCGTGTTCGAAAGTCTCTCAGATAAGCTTCAGAACGTATTCTCCCGCTTGAGGGGTAAGGGCCGGCTGTCCGAGCAGGACGTGAACGAGGCGCTTCGTGAGGTGCGTCTCGCGCTGCTGGAGGCCGACGTCAACTTCAAGGTGGTCAAAGACCTGGTTGCCCGCATCCGGGAGCGCGCCATCGGCCAGGATGTCCTGGAGAGCCTGACGCCCGCGCAGATGGTCGTCAAGATCGTCGATGAGGAGCTGACCAACCTCCTCGGCGGCGTCGATTCCCGGCTGACCTTCAGCCCTAAGCCTCCTACCGTCGTGATGCTCTGTGGCCTGCAGGGCTCCGGCAAGACCACCACCTGCGCCAAGCTTGCCCACTGGATGCGCCGCCAGGGCCGCAATCCTCTTATGGTTGCCTGTGACATCTATCGACCGGCGGCCATCAAGCAGCTCCAGGTGCTCGGCGAGCAGGTCAAGGCTCCGGTATTCACCGAGGACGGCGAGGCGCGGCCTCCCGCGATCGCCAGTGCCGCCATCCGCCAAGCGGAGCAATCCGGCAACGACGTGGTAATTCTCGACACGGCCGGCCGCCTGCACATCGACGAAGCGATGATGCAGGAGCTGGAGCAGATAAAGGCAGCCGTGCAGCCCACCCAGACCCTGCTGGTCGTGGACGCAATGACCGGCCAGGACGCAGTGAACTTCGCGCAGGAGTTCCACGAGAAGCTCGCCGTCGATGGCTTCGTCATGACTAAGCTGGATGGGGACGCGCGAGGCGGCGCCGCCCTCTCCATCCGGAGCGTTACCGGCGTCCCCATCAAGTTCGTAGGCGTGAGCGAAAAGCTCGACGGTCTGGAGGGGTTCCACCCGGACCGAATGGCCTCGCGGATCCTCGGCATGGGAGACGTGCTCTCCCTGATCGAGAAGGCCGAACAGGCCATCGACCAGAAGAAGGCCGAGGAGCTGGAGCGGAAGCTGCGGGAGAACCGCTTCGACCTGAACGACTTTCTTGAGCAGATGCAGCAGATGCGCCGCATGGGGCCGCTGGAACAGATTATGGGTATGCTTCCAGGCATGGGCAAGCTCAAGGACATCCAGGTGGACGAGAAACACCTGGCCCGTCAAGAGGCCCTGGTCCGCTCTATGACGCACGAGGAGCGAGAGGATCCAACGCTCCTGAACGGCAGCCGCAAGCGCCGGATTGCCCAGGGGAGCGGCGTGAGCGTCCAGGAGATCAATGAGATCCTCAAGCAGTGTGAGATGATGCTCTCGATGATCCGCCAGATGACCGTCG